>NZ_JBMAWR010000003.1:0-363255 GCF_048586865.1 Pseudomonas bharatica
GGGGGGGGCCCCCCCCCCCCGCGGGGGGGGCCCCCCCCGCTCCCACAGAATACGGTGATCAGCCTTCTTTTTGGGGTGATTTCTCATCCCGGGTCTTGAACAGCGACAACACCACCCCTCCCGCCAGCAAGCCGAAGGTCACCCCCAGCGACACCAGCGCCGGGATCTTGCCGATGAAGCCGTGCAGGAAGATCTTCCCGCCGATGAAGATCAGCACCAGCGCCAGCGCGTACTTCAGGTAGACGAACCGGTGCATCAGCGCCGCCAGGGCAAAGTACAGCGCCCGCAGGCCCAGAATGGCGAAGATGTTCGAGGTGTAGACGATGAACGGGTCCTGGGTGATGGAGAAGATCGCCGGCACGCTGTCCACGGCGAACACCAGGTCGGCCAGTTCGATCAGCACCAGGGCCAGGAACAGCGGCGTGGCGTAGAGAATCGCCTTCGACCCGCCCGGCGGCGTCAGGCGCACGAAGAAGTGCGCGTCATGCAGGCGGTCGGTAACCCGCACATGTTTCTTGATGAACCTGATCATCGGATTATTGGCCAGGTCCGGATGCGAATCCTCGCGGCTGAACAGCATCTTCACCCCGGTGATCAGCAGGAAGGCACCGAACACGTAGAGAATCCAGTCGAACTCCTTCACCAGGGCGCTGCCGACGCCGATCATGATCGCCCGCAACACCACCACCCCGAGAATCCCCCAGAACAGCACGCGGTGCTGGTAGCGTCGGGGAATGCCGAAGTAGCCGAAGATCATCGCCATGACGAAGACGTTGTCCATCGACAGCGACTGTTCCACCAGCAAGCCGGTGTAGAACTCCAAAGCGCTCTGGGCGCCGAGTTCGTACCAGATCCAGCCACCGAACATCAGCCCGACACTGAAGTAACCGGCGTAGAGCAGCAGGCTCTCGCGCATCTCGATTTCGCGCTGGTCGCGGTGCAGCACCCCGAGGTCGAGGACCAGCAGGGCGACGACGATAACGACGAAGGCCAGCCAAAGCAGGCCGCTGGTGCCGAGGAATTCGGCATTGATGAAATCATGCAGAGCTGTCATGAGCCCCTCCCTATGTCGTGGAAGTGACTCCGACATGGCGGTCGAATGACCGTCAGAGGGGCCCGGTGTCACACCTTTCAGACTAGCCGGGGATTGGCACGGGCCAGGGCGAGAGCGTTACAAGGTCTTACAAGAGCTGGCGAAGTTTCCTTCAGTAGACCCAGGCTTCGACACGGCGATTGCGGATCCGGCCCTGGGTGTCGGTATTGGCCGCCACCGGCAGCTCGGCGCCGAGGCCGATGACATCGCGCAGGGTCACGCCGGCCCTGACCAGTTCGCGGCGCACCGCCATTGCGCGCAGACGCGACAGCAGGTCGGCGCGACGGGCGTCATCCTTGGCATCGCCGAAGCCCACCAGCACCACCTTGTTGTCCAGCTTGCGGTTCTGCTTGAGGTACTCGGCCAGCCGCTGGATGTCGCGCAGGGCCTTGTTGTCGAGCGTCGCGCTGCCTTCCTGGAAGCGGAAGTTGACCGACAGCCGCCTGGCTTCGCTGGACAGGCGGCGGTAGCTCGGCGGCATGTCCGCCTGGGGCTGTTCGTCGATAGTGCGCACGCGCTGGTCGATAAAACCGTTGCTGGCGACGATGGCCTGGCCCTGCGGGCTTTGGCTGAACGCCAGCAGGGCACGGGCGAGGGGATTGTGCTGTGCCGGCGGCAGGTAGAAGTACAGGCGACGCGTCAGCGGGTAATCCTCGCTGGCGATCTGTTCCGGGCTCGGCAGCATCGCCCGCGAGGCACCGTCGGCGACCGCCAGGACCCGCGCGCCGTGCACCGTGCTCAGGCTGCTGAAACCGATGGCATGGCGGTCGTTGCGCACGGCTTCGCTGAGTTCTTCGCCGGATTCGAAGCGCCGGGTATTAACGGCCAGGACCTGCTGGTGCGGATCGAGTACCAGGCTCTTGAAGGTTTCCCAGGTGCCGGAGCGGTCGTCACGGGCATACAGGCGGATCGGTCCGCCGCCGACGCCGAGTGCTTCCCAGGTGGTGATCTGCCCGGAAAAGATCTTCGCCAGTTGCTCGATGGTCAGTTGCGGCAGAGGGTTGTCAGGGTGGACCAGCACCGCGACGCCGTCGAGGCCGATGACCTGCTCGGCTTCGGCACTGGTCAGGTTGCCCAGGGCCTGGAGTTCGGCCTGCTCGCTGTCCTTGATCGGGCGCGAGGCAGCCGCCAGGTCGGCGCTGCCGGCCTTGAGTGCGGCGAAACCGGTGCTGGTGCCGTGGGCGGCGATGTCCACTTGGATATCGCCGGCGCTGATGCGCACTTCATTGGCCCGGGCGCCGGGCTCCGTGCGGATATCGCTGATGCCCTGGCTCTCCAGGAGTCCGCGCACCAGTGCCGGGGCCAGGGCTGCGCCGATGGTGTTGGAACCCTGGATGCGCAGGGTATCGGCAACTGCCAGGGGTGCGAGCAGGGCGAGGAGCAGGGCGCAGGCGCGGATCATTGCCGGAAGGCACTCTCGAAGGGACGAAGGTGGCGGCAGATTAAGACAGGAAGATGAAATAAAAATGACGGCTGTGGCGTGGGACCTTGTGGAGTCGGCCCGGCCTTTCAGGCTGCGCTGTCACGCTAGAGAATACTTCTAAAGTAAGACTCGGACTCTGTGGGAGCGGGTTCACCCGCGATAGCGTCGGTGAATTCACTACCGTAATCGCGGGTAAACCCGCTCCCACATTCGAACCGTGTTGTCAGCTCAATTCAAGCCAGATCGGCGCATGGTCGGACGGCTTTTCCATCCCGCGCAGTTCATAGTCCACACCCGCCGCCTTGACCCGCGGCAACAGCGCATCGGAGGTGAGGATCAGATCGATGCGCAGCCCGCGTTTCGGTTCATCCTCGAAGCCCCGGCTGCGATAGTCGAACCAGCTGAACTGATCGACCACTTCCGGATGCAGGTGGCGGAAGCTGTCGGTCAGGCCCCAGCCCTTGAGCCTGGCCATCCACTCGCGCTCTTCCGGCAGGAAGCTGCATTTGCCGGTCTTCAACCAGCGCTTGGCGTTGTCCGGGCCGATGCCGATGTCGCAATCCTCCGGGGAGATATTCACGTCGCCCATCACGATCAGCGGCTGGTCGTTCCTGAACTCGCTTTCCAGCAGGTTCTGCAGGTCGGCATAGAAACGCTGCTTGGCCGGGAACTTGGTGGGGTGGTCGCGGCTTTCGCCCTGGGGGAAGTAACCGTTCATGATGGTCACCGGGTTGCCCTGGTCATCGGCGAAGGTGCCCCAGATGAAGCGGCGCTGGGCATCTTCTTCATCGGTGGAGAAACCCTTGACCAGGCTCAGCGGCGCCTGGCGCGAGAGCAGGGCGACGCCGTAATGGCCTTTCTGGCCGTGGTAATGCACGTGGTAACCGAGGGCCTGCACCTCGGCGAGCGGGAACTGATCGTCGGAGACCTTGGTTTCCTGCAGGCCGATCACATCCGGCTGGTGCTTGTCGATCAACGCCGCCAACTGATGGGGCCGGGCGCGCAGGCCGTTGATGTTGAACGAGACGATCTTCATGGAAGGGCAATCCTGGGGAAAAGGCAGGATGCTAGCTGAGTCGGGCGGCAGGGGCCAGCCTCGAGGGCACTGGAAGAGCATCGTTATCACACCCGACTCCGTCCCTGAGCACCTTGTGATTCCCTCCTATACTCCAACCCCATCAGGAAGGAACGTTGGCGCAGCCCACCCCTCAAAGAGCAATGCCCAACTGCCATCAGGAGATCCGCGACCATGCCCCAATCGACCCCCGCGCCGGCCGAAGTGCGTCTGCTCGACGGCGGTTACAGCCGTGAAGCGCGTTCTCTGCTCTACCACGCCTACCGCCACGAACCCACCTACGCCTACCTGTTCGAAGCCGAGCGCCCGGGTTTCGAGCAACGCGTGCGCGCCCTGGTTCGTGAGCGGGTGCGCCAGCATTTCCTGCAGGACCTGCCTGCCCTCGGCCTGCTGGTGGAAGACCGCCTGATCGGTATCGCCCTGATCTCCCCGCCGGTACGCCGCCTCGGCGTGACCGAGAGCTGGGCCTGGCGTCTGCGCATGATGCTGTCGGCCGGTGTGCGCTGTACCCGCCGCTACCTCGAATACCGCGCGGCCTTGCTGGCCTGCCTGCCCGGCGACGCCGTGCATATCCTGCCGCTGCTGGGTATCCATCCGCAGTTCCAGGGCCGGCACTATGGCGAACAATTGCTGGCTGCGGTGCACGATTGGTGCGCCGCAGACGAGAGTTCCCGCGGCGTGGTGCTCGACACCGGCAACGAGCACTACCTGGATTTCTACCGCCGCCAGGGCTACCTGGAAATCGGTGAAGTGGCCGTCGGGCCGATCCGCGAGCATGTGTTTTTCCATCCCGCTCCGCAGAGGATCGCCCTGGCTCCGGCCTGATCCGGACGGCTTTCGACATGCAAGCCGTCAGCCGGCTCTGGTAGCATCCGTGCCCATGACGTATTCAGGACGCTTTTCCCTGGGTTTGATCCTGTGCCTGGCCAGCAGCCTTGCCGCCGCACAGAGCGAACTGGTCGTTCGCATCAAGCCCGCCAACACCGCACTCAAGGCCAATGTCGAGGGTTATATCGGAAGCCTCGGCGAGCGTGACGAAGAGGCGCTGCTGCGCTTCAGTCGTGGCGCCGAGGAGCAGGCGCGCAAGGCCGCCCAGGCCCTGGGTTACTACCAGGCCCGGATCGACAGCGAGGTGCTGCCGCCTCGCGACGAGGACAAGGGGCCACGCCTGCGCCTGACCATCGAACCCGGCGAACCCATTCACCTGCGTAACGTCAAGGTGCGCATCGACGGCCCGGCCAGCCAGCTCAAGGCCTTTCGCATCCCCGACAGCAAGGCGCTGCGCAGCGGCGCGGTGCTCAATCATGGCAGCTACGAGGACGCCAAGCGCCTGATCCAGAACCAGGCCTCGCGCTATGGCTTCTTCAAGGGCCACTTCACCAGCAATCGCCTGGCGGTGGACCCTGCCGCCGGGGTCGCCGATATCGAACTGGTCTACGATAGCGGCCCGCGCTATAGCCTGGGCAAGGTGACGTTCGACGGCGATTCGCCCTTCGATGAAGACCTTCTGCAACGCATGGTGCCGTTCAAGGAAGGCACGCCCTACGACTCCGAGTTGATCGCCGAACTGAACAACGCCCTGCAATCCAGTGGTTACTTCGAAGGCGTGCGGGTCGATGCCGCACCCACGGCGGCGCAAGGCCAGAGTATCCCGGTGGCCGTCGACGTGCAGGCGCGCAAGCCGCGAACCATGGGCCTCGGCCTTGGCTATTCGACCGACGTCGGGCCGCGGGTGAAGGCCAACTGGACTCGCCACTGGGTCAACCCGCAAGGCCACAGCTACGGGATCGAAAGCGAGGTTTCGGCTCCTCGGCAGAATATCGGCCTGTGGTACGACGTGCCCCTCGACCCGCCGCTGACCGACAAGCTGCGCTATGCCGGCGGCTATCAATATGAAGAGATCGCCGGCACCGATACCTTGAGTAAATTGCTCACCGTCGGCCCGGAATGGCACAGCAAGCTGCCCAGCGGCTGGCAGCGCGTGCTGTCGCTGAAATGGCAGCGCGAGGAATATCGCCTGGGTGACGATTCCGGGCTGAGTACGCTGCTGATGCCCGGCGTCAGCTACAGCTACCTGCGCAGCGACAACCGTATCGATCCGCACAACGGCTACCGCCTGCAATTCGATGCGCGGGTGGCCAAGGAAGGGCTGATGTCCGACACCAACCTGCTCAACGGCACGGTGCTGGTCAAGGGCCTGACCACCCTTGCGGACAAGCACCGTTTCCTCGGTCGTGCCCAGTTCGGTGGCAGCGCCACCAACGGTTACAAATCCGTACCGCCATCCCTGCGCTTCTTCGCCGGTGGCGACCAGAGCGTGCGCGGCTACGATTACCAGACCCTGTCGCCGACCAACAGCGACGGCGATCGCATCGGCGGTCGCTACATGGTCGCGGCCAGTGCCGAATACCAGTACCAGATCGCCGATAAGTGGCGGGTGGCGACCTTCGTCGACCAGGGCAACTCCTTCAACAATCTCGAACTCCCCAGCCTCAAGACCGGCGTCGGCTTCGGCGTGCGCTGGATTTCCCCGGTGGGGCCGCTGCGTCTGGACCTGGCCAAGGCGCTGGACGACGACGGCGGGATTCGACTGCACTTCTCGATGGGACCAGAGCTGTGAAACGGGTAGCGAAATGGAGTGCGATCAGCCTGTTCGCAGTGTTGGTTCTGATAACCCTGGCCTTGGGCCTGGTGCTGGGTACGCAAGCGGGCAGCCGTTGGGCCCTGGGCCTGGTGCCCGGCTTGCAGGTGGACGGTTTCCAGGGGCGTCTGGCCGGTTTGTGGCAGGCGGAAAAGCTGGTCTGGCAGTCCGGTGAGGACCGCGTCGAACTGACCGCGCCGCTGCTTGAATGGACGCCCGGCTGCCTGCTGCGCCGGACTCTGTGCGTGGACAAGCTGCACGCCGCGCAGATCGAGCTGGCCTTCGCGCCCACCGAAACCGATCCGGACAGCGGTCCGCTGAAACTGCCGGACCTCGATCTGCCGCTGGCCATCGAGCTGGGCGAAGTCCAGGTCGGTGTGTTGCGCCTTGACGGCGCCGAGCAACTCAGTGGCCTGACCCTCGCCGCCCACTGGACCCGCGAAGGCCTGAAGATCGACAGCCTCGACCTCAAGCGCGACGACCTGCACCTGACCCTGCAAGGCCTGCTGCAACCCAGCGGCGACTGGCCATTGCAGGCCGAGGGCCAGTTGCAGTTGCCGGCGGTAGATGGCCAGGCCTGGCAACTGGCGTTGCAGGTCAAAGGCGATCTGCAGAAGAGCCTCGACCTGCAGGCCGACAGCAGTGGCTACCTGCAAGGCCGCCTGAGCGGCCAATTGCAACCCTTGGCGGAAAACCTGCCGGCCCAGGTCCATCTCAGCGCCAGGGACTTCAAGGCTGCCGCCAGCCTGCCGGACACCTTGCTGTTCCAGCAACTGGAACTGACTGCCCATGGTGATCTCAAGGCCGGTTACCAGTTGGTTGGCGCTGGCAATCTCGCCGCTCGGGACGGCCCGATCAACCTGGCCCTGCGTGGCCGGGTCGATGCCAAGGGCGCCGAAGTGGCCGGGCTGGACCTGACCGCCAGCGCCGAGCAGCGCCTGGCCCTGACCGCCACGGCCAATTGGGAAAACGCCCTCGCTGCCACGGCCACCCTCGACTGGCAGGATTTCCCCTGGCTGCGTCTTTATCCGCTGGACGAGGCGCCGCAGGTAGTGCTGCATCGCCTGAAGGCCCAAGTGCAGTACCGCGATGGCAGCTATGAAGGCGATTTCAGTGGCGAGCTCGACGGGCCGGCCGGCGCCTTCACCCTGAGCAGTCCGTTCAAGGGTGACCTTGGCCGCATCAGCCTGCCGCAACTGGTGCTGAACGCGGGGCAGGGCAAGGCCGCCGGCAGTGTCAGCGTGGCCTTCGCGGATGGCGTGGCCTGGGACGCGGCCTTGGATCTGTCCAATCTCGACCCGGCCTATTGGCTCAAGGAGATGCCCGGCACGCTTGCCGGCCCGCTGCGCAGCAAGGGCGAGCTGAAGAACGAAAAACTCTCGCTGAACGCTGACCTCGACCTCAAGGGCCGCCTGCGCGGCCAGCCTGCGCTGCTGCAGCTCAAGGCCGAAGGCGCGGGCGAGCAGTGGACCCTGGGCACCCTGCAAGTGCGCCTGGGCGACAACCGGATCAATGGCAGCGGCAGCCTGCAACAGCGCCTCGCCGGGCAGATCGACCTGAACCTGCCGCGCCTCGGCCAGCTCTGGCCGCAACTGCAAGGGCAGGTCAAGGGGCGGCTGGATGTCTCCGGCACCCTCAAGGCGCCGCAAGGTCAGTTGAAACTGCAAGGCACGCAACTGGCGCAGGCAGAAAACCGTCTGCAATCCCTCGATCTCGACGCCCGTCTCGATGGCGCACAAAAAGCCCTGATCAACCTCGATGCCAGCGGCATCCGCGCCGGCGAAACGGCACTGGGTACCCTGACCGCCAAGGGCCAGGGCGATATCCGCCAGCAACAGTTGCAACTTGCCCTCGATGGTCCGCAACTCAAGCTGGACCTCGGCCTGGACGGGCAACTGGACCAGAAAAAAGGCGACTGGCGCGGACGCCTGGCCAGGGGCGAAATCAAGGCCGGCGGTCAGGACTGGCGCCTGCAGGCGCCGGCCACCTTGCAGCGCCTGGCCAACGGGCAGATCGATTTCGGTGCCCACTGCTGGCGCTCCGGGCCGGCCAGCCTGTGTGGCGATCCGCAGCGCCTGGCACCGGAGCCGCGGATTCGCTATCACCTCAAGGAATTCCCGCTGGAAAGCCTGGCGCAATGGCTGCCGAAGGACTTCGCCTGGCAGGGCCGGTTGAATGCCGATATCAATCTCGACCTGCCGGCCAGTGGCCCGAAAGGTTCGGTGCAGGTGGATGCCAGTGGTGGCACCCTGCGCATCCGCGAGAAGGGCCAGTGGGTCGATTTCCCTTACCAGGCCCTGCGCCTGGACAGCACCCTTGGCCCACGTCGGGTCGATACCCGGTTGGACTTCCGTGGCGGTCGCCTGGGTGAGCTGAGCCTGAATGCACGTATCGATCCGCTGGCGCGCAACAAACCGTTGATTGGCGATTTCAGCCTCAGCGGCCTTGACCTCGCGGTGGCGCGGCCCTTCGTGCCGATGGTCGAGCGCCTGGCCGGGCAGTTGAATGGCAGCGGACGGATTTCCGGCACGCTGCTGGCGCCGCTGGTCAATGGCAACCTGGTGCTGTCGGGGGGCGAGGTAGCAGGGGCCGAGCTGCCGCTCAGCCTGCGTGACCTGAGCGTACGGGCGCAGATCGCCGGCGAGCAGGTGCAATTGAATGGCGACTGGAAAAGCGGCGAGCTGGGCCAGGGCCGCCTGGGTGGCGAGATCGGCTGGGGCCAGGCGTTGAGGGTCAACCTGGCCCTGCAAGGCCAGCGCCTGCCGGTCAGCGTCGAGCCCTATGCGGCGCTGGAAGTGGCGCCGGACCTGAAGATCAGCCTGCAGGGCGAGCGTTTGGCGGTCAGCGGCAAGGTGCTGGTACCCAAGGGCACGATTACCGTACGCGAGCTGCCCCCGTCGACGGTCAAGGTGTCGGAGGACACGGTGATCGTTGGCCAGCAGACCGAGGAAGGCAAGGCACCGATGCAGGTGGCGATGGATATCGACGTGCAGGTCGGCCAGGACAAGCTGGCCTTCAGCGGCTTCGGCCTGACCGCCAACCTGCTCGGCCAGGTGCATATCGGCGATAACCTCGATACCCGCGGCGAACTGAGCCTGGCCGACGGTCGCTATCGTGCCTACGGCCAGCGCCTGACCATCCGCCGCGCCCGGCTGCTGTTCGCCGGCCCTATCGACCAGCCCTACCTGGACATCGAAGCGATCCGCAAGACCGACGATATCATCGCCGGCATCCGCCTCACCGGCAGCGCCGAGCAGCCTACCACCACGGTGTTCTCGGAACCGGCGATGAGCCAGGAGCAGGCGCTGTCGTACCTGGTGCTGGGGCGTCCGCTGAGCACTACCGGCGAGGACAACAATATGCTGGCGCAAGCGGCGCTGGGGCTTGGCCTGGCGGGAAGTGCGGGAATCACCGGCAGCCTGGCATCGAGCCTCGGCATCGAGGACTTCCAGCTGGATACCGAAGGCAGCGGGCAGAGCACCGCTGTGGTAGCCAGCGGCAACCTGACCGAGAAATTGAGCTTGCGCTACGGCGTGGGCGTGTTCGAGCCGGCCAATACCATCGCTCTGCGGTATTTGCTGAGCAAGCGCCTGTACCTGGAAGCGGCCAGTGGCGTGGCCAGCTCCCTGGACCTGTTCTACAAGCGGGATTTCTAGCTCAGCGCACGGTGGCGGCGTCTATGAACTCGTTGCTGGAGGTTGGCGGGCCGTCGGCAGGGGCGGACTGGCGGAACGGCGAGATCAGGTTGGTGTACTCCTCGATCAGCCGGTTCAGCGCTTCGGGCGGCTCGCAGGCCTGGAACTGCATGCGGATCTGTACCTCGTCCGGATCGCGCGCCTCGCCCTGGCGGCGGTTCTGCTGGCCGACCTTGACGAAGAAGCGCTGGTGCGCGGAGTCGCTGCATTGGCCAGGGGCAGGGCGGGTATTCTGGATCCTCACCGAGAGGTCCACCTGCATCCGCTCCAGCGCCAGTCCGCGTGGTGCAACCAGGGTGATCAGCGGGATCTTCAGGGTGTGCCGGTCATCCATTGCCACTTCGACCATCTTCGCCTTCATCGGCGCGCCCAGTTGCTGGCTGTCGTAGTCGAAAAACTGGTCGAACAGCCTGATGTACTGCTGGGCGATCAGCCCGGTGGTGGCGGAAGCGGCCTCCTGCAGACCGCGGGTGATATCGCAGAGGTCACTGGTGGCGATGGGTTCCTTCGGGGGCGTCTGGTCCACGGGCGGCATTCCTTGGCTTGGATGAAAGGTTGCCCCGCACTAGGCGGGGCGGTGGTGCGTGTTCGGAGGATGCTGATCAGGCAGGCGGCGCTGCCTGGGTCTTCGGATCAGGCAGCGCGTTGTCGGTCGGCGGTGCGTCCGGGTTGCTGGTCTCGCTGTTGGGCAAGGTGATCGGCTTGGTCGCTGCCTCGGTGAGGAAGTCGATCACCCGCATCAACGCTTCCGGTGGATCCTGGCGGGCGATGCGGGTACTGATGGCATAGCGGGCCCGGGTGTCTGTCTTGCGGGTCTGTGCCGACTTGTGGCTGACCTGGCCCTTGACCTCGAGCTTGAACGGGCCCCAGCCCAGGGACGCGCCGAACTCCGCGGAACCGGCGGTTTCCTTGGTGTCTTCGGCGCTCTGGCTGATGGTCAGCTCGAAGTCGATGGTGCCTTCCTCGATCACGATGTTCGGGTGGGCAACCGCCGCCAGCAGCGGGATCTGCATCTTGCGCGACATGGTGCCTTTGTAGACACCCTGTTCGTCGGTGATGGCCTCGTCATAGTCGAACTGGATCGAGACCGCCTTGCCGTCCTTGACACAGACCCCCAGGAGGAAGTCCGCGTAGCTTTTGCTGGCGGTGACCTGGGCCTGGATCATGGCTTGCAGGGGGCCGGAAATCATCCGGTCCAGGGGCAGTGCGTTGATTACCGAGCCGATAAGGCTGCTATCGATGGACATTCAAGAATTCCTTCTCTTGCTTGCGCGAAAGTGCGCGGTGACTGCGGGGCACGAACGTGTGCCCTGCAGTGGTTTTCTAGCGTGAGTGCGCTTCCTGGCGACGGATGTTGCCGATCTGGCGCAGGCTCAGCCCATATTTATTGGCCAGTACGCTGCGCGACAGGCCGTTGGAGCTTTCCTCCTGGATCTGCTGGTTGCGCAACTGGCGGTTGAAGTGGTCGCACTTGGGAATTTCCAGGGCCATGCCGGCATAGCGCTTGATCAGGGCTTCCAGAGCGTCGGCCGGGAGGATCTCGGCCAGCGAAGTGCGTTCGCGATGCTTGGGTATGTACTTGGGTCGGCCGCCGTAGATATGGGTCAGGCGGTAGGCATGTTCGATGCCGATGCACTCGATCAGCATCTGCAGGGATTGAGGGAGCTGCTCGATATCGATTCGCTTCAGGTCACATGATTGCATGTTGACGTCCTTGTTTTTCTGGCGTGAGCAAAAGGGTCTCTGTCTGGGCCAGGCGAGGCTTGAGCGTTGTGCAGGATGGGTAGCGAGCACTGGGCTGGCCAGGTGGCGTGGGATCGATTCTCGACCAGCCTTGCAGTGGTCGCTAGGTAGCAAGCAGGTCAGGAGCGGTAGCCAAGAAGTCAAAGCACTGTAAGTATCGTGATTACATCAAGTAGGCAGAAACCTGCTGATGAGCCTGTAGCCCCTGCCCCTTCGCGCGCCCCTCGGATAGAGGGGCGCGTGGTTGCTCAAGGCTGACTCAAGGGCAAGGTTGGCTGACCAGCAGGCTGACCTGGCCCATCCATGGCCCGGGGTCACCGCGAGTCCCCTCGGGGAAGGTGCGCCAGTCGACCGTCAGGCACAGGGCGCTAAGGGGTGTGCCGCCTAGCTTGCCGACCACCAGCGGCTGGAAGTCGCGCCGGTATTGCACGCGGGTCAGGTTTTGCGCACTCGCCGAATCGGGACGCGACAGGGTGGCCCGGGTCAGTTCGTCGATGCGTTGCTGGGACACGACGAAATGCGCCGCCTTGCCTGGCGTCAGGTGTCCGGCTTCGCGGCTGCGCTGCCAAAGCAACTGCCACTGGCTGCTGCCGGCAGTCTGCGCCAGGCTGCTGGCCAGGGCGATCAGCTCGGTTTCGCTGCGGTTTTCGGTTTCCAGCGCCTGGGCGCCGAGGCAGGTAGACAGCACCAGGCTGCCGAGAAGGGTGCGCAAGGACATGATATGAAGGCTCGCGGGGAAGGGCCTGGGCCCGGAGCCGAGCATGGTTTCAGCTGGTGCCTGCGGAAAAAACAGGGAAAAGATCCTCCGGAGCGAGGCTGCGATGTATCATTGCGCCCGGTCGCTCATCGGCCTTCACCATCGCTGCAAGGATTTTCCAATGACTCAAGGGCAACGCCTGAAATACTCGATCCTGATGACCCTGGTCTTGCTGGCCGCCATGCTGGGCCTGTCGTGGCTGCAGAAGCAGGGGGTGATCACCGAGCAGATGTTCCAGTACATCGCCATGGGCCTGGCCGTGGTTTTCGTGGTCATCAATGGCATTCTGCGGCGCAAGGTCAAGCCCTGACCGAGCAGAGCAGGGCGGCCGGCGCAACGCCGGCCGGTCGCTCAACGCGAAGGGGCCTGCTCCAGAACGGCGCGGGCCTGGGGGTTGAGGCTGTAGCATTTGTCGCTGCCCATGCTGATCACGCCTTCGACGCAAAGGCGCTTGAGCACCTCGCGAACGCTCAGGAACGACAGCGGGATATCGAGCCTTTCCAATTGACTGTGGATGCCGCGCACACCAATGGCGCGTCCTTCGCGATCGGCCGTGTGCAAGGCATCGATCACCTTGAGGCGGATCAGGCTGGTGCGCAGGCCGAATACCCGCAGCAACTCGCGGATCTGCTCGTTGCCGGCACGTTCCTCGGTTTCCGCTGCCTCGTTCCTGGCCGGCAGCGTGGCGTTGGTCCTGCGTCTGAAGCGAAGTGGCTGGGGTGGTTGCGGTTGCTGGTCGTACATGCAAAAACTCCCTTTTCAGAGCCTGTCTGTCCTGCGTTCAAATGACGCTCCCAACCTATAAGACGAATGAGAGCGACAAATCTGCAATTGGAGCGGAAAAAAATTCCGCCTTTCTACCTGTAACGAAGCAGCCACCCCTTTACCGTAAATTTTTCATCCGGACTTCGTTCTATCAGGATGTCCTTGCTATGCCTGATTCCGGCAGGAGTTCCCGTGATCGCCATTCCCCCTTCCTCCAGGCTCTGCCTGGCCCTGCTGCTGGCCGGTATCGGCCTGTGTGCCCAGGCCCGGGACAATCCCGGGGCGGTTTCCGCCGAAATCCGCCGTACCACCTTCGGTGTGCCGCATATCCTTGCCCGCGACGAGCGCGGCCTCGGCTATGGCATCGGCTATGCCTACGGGCAGGACAACCTGTGCCTGCTGGCCAACGAGGTCGTCACGGTCAACGGCCAGCGCTCGCGCTGGTTCGGGCCGCAGCAGCGGACCCTGGAACAGCGGCGCAATCTCTCCAGCGATCTGTTCTTCACCTGGCTGAACACGCCGCAGTCCGTGTCGGCGTTCTGGCAAGCCCAGCCGGCGCCGATCCAGGCGTTGCTGGAAGGTTATGCCCAAGGCTTCAACCGTGCCCTGGCCGAGCGTCGCGAACAGGGCCTGCCGGCTGAATGCCAGCAAGCCGAGTGGCTGCGCCCCATTACTGCGTTCGATCTGGTCAGGTTGACCCGGCGTCTGCTGGTGGAGGGCGGGGTCGGCCAGTTCGCCGAAGCAGTGGCAGGTGCCACGCCGCCGGGCACGGTCGCCCGGTTCGACCCTAAGGATCTGCAGGTCGCCCTGGAAAACCAGCGCCGCTTCGCCCTTGAGCGCGGCAGCAATGCCGTTGCCCTGGGCAGCGAGCGATCGCGCACGGGGCACGGCATGCTCCTGGCCAATCCGCATTTCCCCTGGAATGGCGGCATGCGCTTCTACCAGATGCACCTGACCATCCCGGGCCAGCTCGACGTCATGGGCGCGGCGCTGCCTGGCCTGCCGCTGGTGAATATCGGCTTCAACCGTCATCTGGCCTGGACCCACACCGTGGACGCCTCGCGACATTTCACCCTGCATCGCCTGCAACTCGATCCGGCGGATCCGACCCGCTACCTGTTCGATGGCCGCTCGTTGCCGATGGACCGGCAGACGCTGAAGGTCACGGTCAAGGGCGAAGACGGGGAGTTGCGCGAGATCAGCCGCGAACTGTTCAGCACCCGTTTCGGCCCTGTGGTGCAGTGGCCGGGACGCCTGGACTGGACGCCCGGCGTGGCCTTCAGCGTGCAGGACGCCAACCTCGGCAACACCCGGGTGCTGCAACAGTGGCATGCGCTCAACCAGGCCGACAGTCTCGCGGCCCTGCAGGCGTCGGTGCAGCGTTTGCAGGGTATTCCGTGGGTCAACACCCTGGCCACCGATGCCGGTGGCCGCACCCTGTACCTCAACCAGTCGGTGGTGCCCTACGTTGACGCCGAACTGCTGGGCCGCTGCAGCGACCCGAAGGCCGGCGCCGAGATGATCGTGCTCGACGGCTCGCGCAGCGCCTGCGACTGGAAGGTCGACGCCCGTGCCGTGCAGCCGGGGATCTTCCCGGCGCAGATGCAGCCGCAGTTAAGCCGCGGGGATTTCGTCCAGCATGCCAACGACAGCGCCTGGCTGGTCAATCCGGCACAGCCGTTGACCGGTTTTTCGCCGCTGGTCAGTCGGGACGGGATTCCCCTTGGTCCGCGCACACGCTTCGCCCTGAGCCGTCTTCAGCAACCGGGCAAGCTCGGAGCCGAAGACCTCAAGCAGATGGTGATGGACGATCAGGTCTACCTGGCCGAGATGTTGCTGCCGGATCTGCTCAAGTGGTGTTCCGGGGTGGGGGACGATCCGAATCTGCGAAACGTCTGTGCCTCGCTGGCCAGATGGGATGGCCGGGCCCGCCTGGACAGCGGCCTTGGGTTGGTGCATTTCCAGATCATCATGCAGGCATTGCAGGAGAAAGGCGGCTTCTGGCGGGTCGCATTCAATCCGGCCGATCCGATGCACACCCCGCGTGGCCTGGCCTGGGAGCGTGCCGCAGTGGCGAAGATGTTGCGCGAAGCAGCGCTGGCCTCGGCAGCGCGGGTGGCCGGTGCCGACGAAGCGACCCGCTGGGGCCAGATCCAGCAGGCCGCCGACGGCACGCCGATCCACGGCGGCCCGGCCAATCTCGGCGTGTACAACGCGATCCAGAGCGTCGACGGTGCGCCGGGCAAGCGCCGGGTGGTCAGCGGCACCAGCTATCTGCAACTGGTGACGTTCGACGACAAGGGGCCGCAGGCCGAGGGTCTGCTGGTGTTCTCGCAGTCCAGCGAGGCCGCTTCGCCTCATGCCAGCGACCAGACCCGCGCGTTCTCGGCTGGTCAGTGGCACGCGACACCCTTCACCGAAGCGCAGATCAAGGCCGATCCGCAGTACCGCACGCAGTCGATCGGCGAACCGCTGCCGAGTGAGGCCGCTGTCAGCCGTTGACATCACGCATCAGCAGGCCGTAGGCCAGGTCGGCCTGCCCGGGTACTGGCAGGTAGACCACATGGCCGTCGCCGGGGGCGACCTGCAGCGGTTTGCCGTGGCGGTCGCGCAGTTCGGCCAGGTCGAAGTGGAAGTTGCCAGCCGGGGTCATCAACTCCAGGTGATCGCCCAGGGCGAAGCGGTTCTTCACCAGGACTTGCGCCAGCCCGTCGACCCGTTCACCGGTCAGTTCGCCTACGAACTGCTGGCGCTCCGACACCGAGTTGCCGCGCTGGTAGTTCTGGTATTCGTCATGCACGTGGCGGCGCAGGAAGCCTTCGGTGTAGCCGCGCTGGGCCAGGGATTCGAGGTCGAGCATCAGCGAGCGGTCGAATTCGCGTCCGGCCACCGCATCGTCGATGGCCTGGCGGTACACCTGGGTGGTGCGCGCGCAGTAGAAATGCGACTTGGTGCGTCCCTCGATCTTCAGCGAATGCACGCCCATGCGCGCCAGGCGCTCGACATGCTGCACGGCGCGCAGGTCCTTGGCATTCATGATGTAGGTGCCGTGCTCGTCCTCGAAGGCCGGCATGTCTTCGTCCGGGCGATTGCTTTCCTGGAGCAGGAAAACCTGCTCGGTGGGGGCACCGAGACCGAGGGTCGGTTCCGGCTCGAAGGCGCGGACGATATCCCCGGTTTCGTTCTCGGTGGCCTCGCTGGCGGTGTATTTCCAGCGACAGGCGTTGGTGCAACTGCCCTGGTTGGCGTCGCGGCGGTTGAGGTAGCCGGACAGCAGGCAGCGCCCGGAATAGGCCATGCACAGTGCGCCATGGACGAAGACTTCCAGCTCCATCTCCGGTACCTGCTGGCGGATTTCCTCGATCTCTTCCAGGGACAGCTCGCGCGACAGGATCACCCGGGTCAGGCCCAGGCCCTTCCAGAACTTCACGCTGGCCCAGTTCACCGTATTGGCCTGCACCGAAAGGTGGATCGGCATCTGCGGGAAATGCTCGCGCACCAGCATGATCAGCCCCGGGTCGGACATGATCAGCGCATCCGGGGCCATGGCGATCACCGGCTCCAGATCCTTGAGGAAGGTCTTGAGCTTGGCGTTGTGCGGCGCGATGTTGACCACCACGTAGAACCGTTTGCCCTGGGCCTGGGCTTCCTTGATGCCGAGGGCGAGGTTGGCGTGGTCGAACTCGTTGTTGCGCACCCGCAGGCTGTAGCGCGGCTGGCCGGCATAGACGGCATCGGCGCCATAGGCGAAGGCGTAGCGCATGTTCTTCAGGGTGCCGGCGGGGGCGAGCAGTTCGGGCTTGGTCATGGTCGGTGCACCGGGGCAAAAGGCGCGGATGCTACGGCAGGGGCGGTTTCGATTTATTGATCTGGAGCAACGGCACTTTCTGCGTGGCGCAGAGCACTAATGATCACGCGGACCTTGTGGGAGCGGGTTCACCCGCGATTACGTCGGTGAATCCACCACTGCAATCGCGGGTAAACCCGCTCCCACAAGGTCCGCGCTCAGTCCATGAGTGTTGTATTGATCAAAGGGCCGACATGAGCGAAACCGCATTGCAAAAAAGAACCCTCATCGGGTTGCTGGTCCTGGTCACGGTGGCCTTTTTCTGGATCCTCCTGCCGTACTACGGGGCCATATTCTGGGCCGTGATTCTTGGCGTGCTCTTTGCACCCATGCAGCGGCGCCTGCTGCTGCGCCTTAACCAGCGACGCAGCCTGGCTGCCGGGTTGACCCTGCTCGTTTGCCTGTTGATCGTGGTTTTGCCGGTGATCGTCGTCAGCGGCCTGCTGGTGCAGGAAGGCGGGATGATCTACAAGCGCATCGAGAGTGGCGAACTGGATATCGCCGGTTATGTCGAGCGCTTCAAGGAAGTGCTGCCGCCCATCGTCCAGCATGGTCTGGAGCGCCTTGGCATCGGAGACCTCGACGGCCTGCGCGACAAGGTCGCCAAGGGCGCCATGGAGGGCAGCCAGTTCTTCGCCAGCCAGGCCTACAGCTTCGGCCAGGGCACCTTCGACCTGGTGGTCAGCCTCGGTGTGATGCTGTACCTGCTGTTCTTCTTCCTGCGCGATGGTGCGGAGCTGGTACGGCGGATCCGTACGGCGATCCCCCTGGCCGAGCAGCAGAAGCGCCGCCTGCAGTTGAAGTTCAACCGGGTGGTACGCGCCACGGTCAAGGGCAATCTGCTGGTGGCTATCGCCCAGGGTGCCCTGGGCGGCCTGATCTTCTGGGTGCTGGATGTACCGAGCCCACTGCTGTGGGGCGTGCTGATGGCCTTCCTGTCCTTGCTGCCAGCGGTGGGCGCGGGAATCGTCTGGGGGCCGGTGGCGGTGTATTTCCTGTTCACTGGTGCGGTGTGGCAGGGCGTGGTACTGACCGCCTTCGGCGTTTGCGTGATCGGGCTGGTGGACAACCTGCTGCGCCCGCTGCTGGTGGGCAAGGACACGCGTCTGCCGGATTACCTGGTCCTGGTCTCGACCCTCGGCGGCCTGGCGGTGTTCGGGCTCAACGGCTTCGTCATCGGGCCGTTGATCGCCGCGCTGTTCGTGTCCAGTTGGGGGATCTTCACCAATACCCGGCCGCAGGTGCAGCTTCCGCCTTGACAGGCCGGGCATGCCTCGCGGTGGGCGTCATTCGAAATGGCGGACATCCACCGCATCGCCGGACTGCATGTTCAGCTTCTGGCGTATGTCTTCGAACATCAGATCGTAGTGCTTGTGCTGCGAGCCGATGCTGCTCAGTTCCTTGGGAATCCCGTAGCGCTCGGCGATCTGCGTGACGTTGCGGGCGAAGTTGTAGGCGTCCTCCTTGGGTAACCAGAAGGTCTCGTCCACGTTCCTGTCCTGGATGCTGCCGTGCATCCTGAACTGGATGCCCTTGCCTTGTTTCGGGTCCTGGGTGACCTCGTAGCTGATCTTCAGGTTGTAGCTGACGTCCTTCGGGGTCAGCGCATGTCGTTCGATATGCAGTTGCCCGGGCGCGAATATGGCCATCGTCGTTTCTCCTGGAATAGGGGCGCTCGGGCATGGCCCGGTCAGCGCGACCCAGCCAGTATGGTGGACAATTCCACGCTTTGCCTGACCCACCTCACAGAGTTTTCAGGCGCTCTCAGTGGAAGGTGTAAGACACGCCGGCATAGACCCCGAAGCCTTCGCCGGGCAACGACCTGGCCACATCCGCGCCGTTGTCGTTGTAGCCCGGAACGACGATCGCCGCGTAGCGCTTGTTGGTCAGGTTGCGCAGGTCGAGCCAGGTCTGCCAGTCCTGCTTCGGTGCGTTGTAGCCGAAGGTTGCGCCGAGAATCGCGTAGGCATCGGCGTCGTAGCTGTTGGCGTAATCGACCTGCACCTTGGAGGCCATGGTGGTGTTGATCCCGGCGTAGAAACCGCTGGGCAGGTCGAAACGCAGCTCGCCCTGGTAGTAGTGCATCGGGATGCCCGGCAGGCGGTTGTCGCCGAAGACCTTGTCGTTGCGGTAGTGGAAGTCGTTGAGGGTGTAGGCCTGGCGCAGGGACAGCCGGCCGACATCGCCACGTTGCCATAGCGTGCTGTCAAGGCTGGCCTCGATACCCTGGTGGATGGTCGGGCTGGCGTTGCTTTCGCTGCGGATGGGGGCCTGGATTTCGACCATCAGCAGTTCATGGCGCACGGCCGAGTAATACCAGGACAGGTCCCAGCGGCCCAGGTCCGAGTCGCCACGGGCGCCCAGCTCGAGCGTGGTAGCGGTCTGGTTTTTCAACTCGATGGGCTGGTACTGCGTAGGTGCGCTCCAGATCAGCGACCACGGGTGTGGCGGTTCCACCGAACGGCTCAGGTTGCCGTACAGCTGCAGGCTCGGGCTGGCGTCATAGCGCAGGCCGATACGCGGCGCGTAGTCCCAGTCGTGCAGGCTGACCTTGCCCCCCGGCCCCGAAGTGACGTTGCTGTAGGTCACATCGCTTTCCCGGCGGGTATAGATCGCTGCCAGGCCGCTGCTCAGCCATAGGTCGGGCACCAGCTCCAGTTCATTGCCGATATGCAGCACGGTATCCGAGCCCTGGTAGGAGAAGTCCCGGGTCCTGGCGCCGACGATGTCGTTTGCCCGTGCATACTGCGAGGCGCCGCTATTGGGCAAATGCTTGGTGGTGCGCCAGCCCACGGTGGTCTTGCTGTCATGGCCGAACAGGGTATGTCGGCGTTGATAGTCCAGGGTGCCGCTGACATCGGCGTAGGCCACCTTCAGACGCATCGGTCCTTCGCGCAGATCCATCGGATAGTCGTGCCAGACCAGGCCCGCGACCAGTTGTGAATCGTCGTCGAGATAGAAGGTGGTCTTGTTCGCCAGCCACGTGGACCCGGGTTGCGGCCGACTGTCGTTGCGGCTCAGGTAGGCCGGGTTGGCGGCCCGCGGGTGATGCTTGATCTGGTCCTTGGTCAGGCGCCCGGCCAGGTCATTGTCGGTTTCCCGGTAACGCAGGTAGAAGCGTGTCTCCAGGTCAGGATTGAAGCGGTAGCCGAAGTTCGCCGCAACGCCCTTGCCGCTGCCGCTGCTGTGATCCTGGTAGCCGTCGTACCCGGTGTCGGTCAGGGCCACGTAGTAATCGAAGTCGCCGAGCACCTGGCCGGAACTGATATGGCGTTTCTGGTAGCCGCGGCTGCCGGCTTCATAGCGCAATTGCAAGGGCGCGGCGTCGTAGCCGGTATGGGTCAGGTAGTTGATGGCACCGCCCAGGGCCAGGGCGCCACGGTCGAAACCATTGGCCCCGCGCAGGATTTCCGCGCGATTGAGCCACAGGGGTTCGAACAGCTCGTAGGGCGTGCCGCCGGGGCCGGTCAGGGGCAGGCCGTCGAACATGACGTAGGTCCCGGAGCCGTGGGCACCTGGCGCCCGGTTGATTCCCGAGCCGCGGATCGACAGGCGAATACCGTCATTGCCGGCGGACTGGGCGAACACCCCGGGCTGGTAGGCGAGGACATCCTGGTTGCTGGCGACGCGCCCTTGCTCGACCCGCTTCATGTCTATCAGGTTGGTAGCGCCGGGCACCTGCTCCAGGCGCTCGCGAGCAACCTGGAGGTCATCCTGGTCCTGCTCCTGGATGAGTACCTGCTCCAGTTCGATACTCTCCAGTTTGATGCTCTCCGGTTGCTGGGCCCCGGCACTGCCGGCCAGGGTCAGGCCCAGCAGGCACAGAGAAGAGCGCAGGGACAGCGGTGACGGCATCTTACAGCTCCAACGAGGTTGTTCTGACAGGAAATGTGAAGTCAGACGAACGATCGTGCTCTGAAATCACCACGTTTTTCTGACGTTTTTGCGTGACCCCTTCCTGTGATTTGTAGCTTCGCTGGCTACAGGTTGTACGACTGGTCCTACAGCAAGGCTGGTCCGTATCGTTTGCCCATCGTCAACCGGCCCGGGCGAGCCCGGGGCCTCTTTACAGGAGACTATGGATGTCAACCGCTTCTGCTGTTACCACCCCTGCTGCCGGCGTGGCACCGCCTACCCTGACCCGTCGGGAGAAGGAGATTCTGTATTGGTGTTCCTGTGGGAAAACATCTTGGGAAATTTCGCAGATCCTTGCCTGCAAGGAGTCTACGGTGAACTTTCATGTCAGCAACGTACTTCGCAAACTATCGGTTCATTCCCGGGTAGCCGCCGTGATCAAGGCCTTGCGCTACGGCATCCTCCGGCACCAATCCGACGAGAGCTGAGGCGTGTTATCCATGAGTGATCCTACAACCTCAAGTCTGTCCAGCCTGTTCATCGGGCTGGGGCTTGCTGCATCCCTGCCGGCGGTGGAGGGCGACATGGTGTTCGGAGCGCTGCTCGGTGCCTGGCTGGTGGCAAGTACGCGGGGCTTCCTGAAAGCCTGGCAACGTATCGGGTCCCTGCTGTTGTCGGCGGGAGTAGGTTATCTGTTCACGCCATTGATGCGTTCGATCGGGCCGTTTCTGTCGGGAGGGGAGGCCGCCTTCATCGGTGCGGTGGTGGTGATACCGATCGTGATCAAGGTGATGATCTGGCTGGACGGCGCGGAATTGCGCGACATCATTCAGCGTTTGCGCGGCTCATGAAGCCGGATTGTGAAGTTGCGAGAGCAGGCTGCTGATCTCTTCGAGCTGCTGCTCCAGTTCCCGCAGGCGCTGTTTTTCCTGAATGGCCAGAACAATGGCACGTTGATCCTGAGGGCTGAGCAGGCGCAATTCGGCGAGCAGTTGGGTTTCCCAGTCAGGGTCGGCGTTATGGCTCATGGCCTGATGACTATGGGCGCGGAATCGGGGCCCCTCGCCAACCAGCAACCAGTCGAGGGAAATGCCATGTTTATTGGCCAGATCAACGCATATTGCATACGGGATACTGTCCCGGCCCTTCCAGCTGCTAACGGTTTGAGGGCTCACGCCAAGCGCTGCCGAGAGCCCTGAGTCGGTAGCCGACTGGGTGACGAGCTTCATGCGAGCCAGTACCGCTGCAAATCCATTAATACTCATAACGAGTAATCCCAAGGCATGCTGATATAATGTTCGGCCAAAAAATACGCGAAACGCATTCTCTCTCTTTGCAATATTGAGCACTACTCGTTTGGGAAATTAAATGTCAGAAATTTCCAGCCGCATCATGGGAAATTTCCTCGGCTTGACTGTTTTGAGCTTACAGGAGATTGGAATAGGAATGAATTATCGAAATCGCCGCAGTGTGCGCTGCTTCCGGCTTGGAACGGTGTCACGGCAAGGAGTCAGCAGTGAGTACTTATAAACTCGTATGTCCCCACTGCCAGAGCCGGATGCGCATACGTACCAGCGAGGGGCGCCATATCTTCCTGCGCGTGGCGTACCTGCAATGCACTACGGAAGCCTGTGGCTGGTCGGTACGTGCAGAATTCGAAATGACCCACGAACTCTCGCCAAGTGGCATGCCGAACCCGGATGTTCATTTGCCACATGCTGACAGCGATCTGAGGCGCGCCGCTTTGCGCCCAAGACAGGAAAATCAAGAGCCCTGAACGGTAAACGGGCTGGCAAGGCCTGTGCTGGAAAAAAAACACCCCGCCGAAGCGGGGTGTGTTCTTGCCAGGTGAATCAGCTGACCAGTTGCAGGCCAGCGTGTTGCACCAGGTCCAGCAATGGCTGCGGATAAACGCCGAGAACGAAGGCCAGGATGGCAATGGCCAGCAGCATGACGCCACCGGTACGTTGCTCCCAGTTGAACGGTGCATCGTGACGACGCAGGTTCGGCTCGATCAGGTAGAGCGTGACCATCACGCGCAGGTAGTAGAAGACGCCAATGGCGCTGCCCAGGACCAGCGCACCGGTCAGCCACCACAGTTGCGATTCGACGCCGGTGGCGATGATGTAGAACTTGCCGATGAAGCCGGCGGTCAGCGGGATGCCGGCCAGCGACAGCATCATCACGGTCAGTACGGCGGTCAGGTATGGACGGCGCCAGAACAGGCCGCGGTACTCGTACAGGGCGTCCGCATCACGGCCGTTGTACGGCGAGGACATCAGGGTGATCACGCCGAAGGCGCCGAGGCTGGTGATCACGTAGGTGACCAGGTATACGCCGATTGCTTCCAGGGCCAGGCCCTTGCTCGCTACCAGGGCGATCAGCAGGTAACCGAAGTGGGCGATCGACGAGTAACCCAGCAGACGCTTGAGGTTGCTCTGGGTCAGGGCCAGCAGGTTGCCGACCAGGATCGAAGCCACGGCGATCACCGACAGCACGGTGGTCAGCACGCCACTGCTGGCAGCAGGGGAGAGCATGAACAGCCGTACCACCACGGCGAATACCGCGACCTTGCTGGCGGTGGCCAGGAAGGCGGCGACCGGCGCCGGAGCACCTTCGTATACATCCGGGGTCCACAGGTGGAACGGTACCAGCGACAGCTTGAAGGCCAGGCCGACCAGCATCATCCCCAGGCCCAGCTGGGCCAGCAGGCTTGGCATGCTTGTAGCGGCCAGGGCCTTGCCGATGGTGTCGAAGGCCAGGCTGCCGGCGTCGGCGTAGAGCAGGGCCATGCCGAACAGCAGGAAGGCCGAACCCGCGGCGGACAACACCATGTACTTGATGCCGGCTTCCAGCGAACGCTTGTTGAAGAAGGCATACGCCACCAGGCCGTAGACCGGTACAGAGAGCAGTTCCAGGCCGATGAACAGGCCGGCCAGGTGTTGCGCGCAGACCAGCACCAGGCCACCGAGGGCCGCCATGAGGATCAGCAGGTACAGCTCTTCGCGGTTGCCCGGGTAGCCGGAGCCGCCGTCACCCAGGTAGGCATGGGCCAGGGTCACGCAGGCCAGGGTGGCGACCAGGATCAGCGCCATGTACAGGCAGGCGAACTTGTCCACGGTCAGCAGCGGGGTCACCGCCAGGGGCACGATTTTCAGGACCGGCAGGATCGACAGCAGGGCCAGGTTCAGGCCCACGGTCGACAGCAGGAAGGTTTGCGAGTGGTTGCGGCGCCAGGCGATCGCCAGCATCACCACGACAACGGTGATGGTGGTGATCAGCAGTGGCGCAAGCGCGATAAAGTGTTGAATCGTCAGGTCCATAGCGCTCTTACCGGGCCGAAGCGAGTTGAGTGAAGGCGGAGCCGAGCCATTGCTGCACACCGCTCATGGTGGCGGCGGAAGTGTCGAGGAACGGCTGCGGGTAGACGCCCAGCACGATCAGCAGGACCGCCAGGCCCAGCACCATGATCATTTCGCGGCTGTCCATGCCGGCCAGGACTTCTTCCGATTTGGCCGGGCCGAAGTACGCGCGATGGATCATGATCAGCGAGTAGACCGAGCCGAACACCAGGCCGGACGTCGCGATGACGGTGACCCACGGGGCACTGACGAAGCTGCCGATCAGGATCAGGAATTCGCCGACGAAGTTGCCGGTGCCCGGCAGGCCCAGCGAAGCCGCCGCGAAGAACAGGCTGATGGCCGGCAGGTAGGCGATGCGGTGCCACAGGCCGCCCATCTGGCGCATGTCACGGGTGTGCAGGCGCTCGTACAGCTGGCCACTGAGGATGAACAGCGCGGCGGCCGACAGGCCGTGGGCCAGCATCTGGATCACCGCGCCCTGCAGTGCCTGCTGGCTGCCGGAGTAGATGCCGATCAGCACGAAGCCCATGTGCGAAACGCTGGAGAACGCGATCAGGCGCTTGATATCGGTCTGGGCGAAGGCCAGGAAGGCGCCGTAGAAGATGCCGATCAGGCCCAGGGTCATGGCGATCGGTGCGAACTCCGCCGAGGCATTCGGGAACAGCGGCAGGGCGAAACGCAGCAGGCCGTAGGCCGCGGTCTTCAGCAGGATACCGGCGAGGTCGACGGAACCGGCGGTCGGGGCCTGGGCGTGAGCATCAGGCAGCCAGGAGTGGAACGGCACCACCGGCAGCTTCACCGCGAAGGCGATGAAGAAGCCCAGCATCAGCAGGTACTCGGTACCGGCCGGCAGCTCGGCCTTGAGCAGCTGGCTGTAGTCGAAGGTGATCACGCCGGTGTTGTTGAAGTTGACCAGCACCAGGCCAAGGATCGCCACCAGCATGATCAGGCCGCTGGCCTGGGTGAAGATGAAGAACTTGGTTGCAGCGTAGATCCGGGTCTTCTTGCCGTCGGAGGAGCTGTGACCCCAGAGCGCGATGAGGAAATACATCGGCACCAGCATCATTTCCCAGAAGAAGAAGAACAGGAACAGATCGAGGGCGAGGAACACGCCGACCACGCCGCCGAGGATCCACATCAGGTTGAGGTGGAAGAAGCCGACGTGGCGCTGGATCTCTTTCCACGAGCAGAGCACGGACAGCACGCCGAGCAGGCCGGTCAGCAGGATCATCAGCAGCGACAGGCCATCGAGGGCCAGGTGCAGGCTGATGCCGAAGCGCTCGATCCAGAGGACCTTGAACTCGACGGTCCACTGTGGATCGGCGCCCGGGGCAGGGGCGAGGGTGTAGTCCCCGTTGGCCCACAGCCAGAGGCCGATACCAAGGAGCAGGGACATGGTCAGCAGCGCGATCCAGCGCGGCAGGGTGGCGCCGAAGCGCTCACCCAGCCAGCACAGCAGGCCGCCGATGAAGGGGATCAGGATCAGCCAAGGCAAAATCATGACGGGCTCAATTCCTTTCGCAAAGTCGCAAGGTTCATATCAGACCGCAGCCATCAGGACAGCGCCGAGTACCAGTACGGCACCTACGGCGATGGACGCGGTGTACCAGCGCAGCTGACCGGTTTCGGTCTTGCTCATGGCGGCGTGGCCGCCACGGGCCATGCGCGGGATCAGGCCGATGGTGCGGTCCACCGGGTCCTTGCGCAGGATGTGGCTGATCAGCAGGTAGGGTTTTACGAACAGCTTGTCGTAGATCCAGTCGAAGCCCCAGGCCGCGAACCACCAGGCCGAGAGCAGGCGACCGATGCCGCTGTTGGCAACGGCGGTCACGAAGCGGCGCTTGCCAAGGAACAGCAGGGCCGACAGCAGGATACCGGCGATGGCGATGGCGCCCGAGGCGATTTCCAGGCTGTGCTTGGCTTCGCCGCCGGCATGGCCCGCGCTTTCCGGCAGTACGCCGGCCAGCGGTGGGTGGATCCAGGCGCCGACGAAGGTCGACAGGACGATCAGCACGCCCAGCGGCAGCCAGTGGGAGATGCCGTGGCCGGCATGGGCCTCGGTCTTGGCTTCGCCGTGGAAGGCGATGAAGATCAGGCGGAAGGTGTACAGCGAGGTCATGAAGGCACCGACCAGGCCGGCATACAGCAGGCCGGTGTTACCACTGGCGAAGGCTTCCCAGAGGATCTCGTCCTTGGAGTAGAAGCCCACGGTGACCAACGGCAGGGCGGCCAGGGCGGCACCACCGACCACGAAGCTGGCATAGGCCAGCGGCAGTTTCTTCCACAGGCCGCCCATCTTGAAGATGTTCTGCTCGTGGTGGCAGGCAACGATCACCGCACCGGAGGCAAGGAACAGCAGGGCCTTGAAGAAGGCGTGGGTCATCAGGTGGAAGATCGCTGCGTCCCATGCGCCAACGCCGAGGGCGAGGAACATGTAGCCGATCTGGCTCATGGTGGAGTAGGCGAGGATCCGCTTGATGTCGGTCTGTACCAGGGCGGCGAAGCCGGCCAGGACCAGGGTGACACCGCCGACCACGCCGACCAGGTGCAGCACGTCCGGCGCCAGCAGGAACAGGCCGTGGGTACGGGCGATCAGGTAGACGCCCGCGGTGACCATGGTTGCGGCGTGGATCAGTGCCGAAACCGGGGTCGGACCGGCCATCGCGTCGGCCAGCCAGGTCTGCAGTGGCAGCTGGGCCGATTTACCGACCGCACCGCCGAGCAGCATCAGGGTCGCCAGGACCATCCAGGTATCGCCCGCCTGGAACTTCTGCGGGGCCAGCACCAGCAGTTCCTGGATGTTCAGGGTGCCGAGCTGCTGGAACAGGATGAACAGGCCGATGGCCATGAACACGTCGCCGATACGGGTAACGATGAAGGCCTTCAGCGCGGCGTTACCGTTGTTGCGGTTGCTGTAGTAGAAACCGATCAACAGGTACGAGCACAGGCCCACGCCTTCCCAACCGAAGTAGATGAACAGCAGGTTGTCGCCCAGGATCAGGAACAACATGCTGGCGATGAACAGGTTGGTGTAGGAGAAGAAGCGCGAGTAGCCCGCTTCGCCACGCATGTACCAGGACGCGAACAGGTGGATCAGGAAGCCGACGCCGACCACCACGCCGAGCATGGTCACCGACAGGCCGTCCAGGTGCAGGGTGAAGGACGGGGCGAAGCCGTCGACCGACATCCACTGCCACAGCAGTTGGGTGTACACGCCGTTTTCCGGCGGCGCCACGTTGAACTGCCAGATCACCCAGGCGGCAACGATTGCCGACAGGCCGACCGAACCGACACCGATCAGCGCCGAGAGGTTCTCCGAGAAACGACCGCGGGAGAACGACAGCAGCAGGAAGCCGATCAGGGGGAATACGAAAGTCAGAAAGAGAAGGTTCATCCGCGCATCTCACTGGCTGCATCGATATCGAGAGTGTGGAAGCGGCGATACAGCTGCAGCAGGATCGCCAGGCCGATACTGGCCTCGGCCGCTGCCAGGCTGATCACCAGGATGAACATCACCTGTCCATCCGGCTGGGCCCAGCGGGCGCCCGCGACGATGAACGCCAGTGCCGAGGCGTTCATCATGATTTCCAGACTCATGAGTACGAAGAGAATGTTGCGGCGGACCATCAGGCCGACCAGACCGAGGCTGAACAGGATGCCGGCGACGGCCAGGCCGTGTTCTAACGGGATTGCAGGCATGTGATTACTCCTTCGCCTCGTTGCGGCCGACGTGGAAGGCCGTGACCGCCGCTGCGAGCAGCAGCATGGAGGCCAGTTCCACCACCAGCAGGTAAGGACCAAACAGGCTGATGCCGACCGCCTTGGCGTCGACGGTGGTGTGGCCGATGGCAGCGCCGCTCTCGGTGCTGAACAGCACATAGAGCAGTTCGGCCAGCAACAGGCCGGCCAGCACGACCGGGCCGAGCCAGATGCCCGGGGTCAGCCAGCCGCGCTCCTGGGCGACCGACGCCGGGCCCAGGTTGAGCATCATCACCACGAAGACGAACAGCACCATGATGGCGCCGGCGTAGGCAATCACTTCCAGGGCACCGGCGAACGGCGCGCCGAGTGCGAAGAAGGTCATCGCCACGGCGATCAGGGAAATGATCAGGTAGAGCAGGGCGTGCACGGGGTTGGTATTGGTGATCACCCGCAGGGTGGACACCACGGCAACGCCGGATGCGAAATAGAAAGCGAATTCCATCTTTCTTCCTTAAGGGAGCAAGCTCTTCACGTTGATCGGCTCGGCTTCGTTCTGCGCGGCGCCCTTCGGCTTGCCGGCAACGGCCATACCTGCAACACGGTAGAAGTTGTAGTCGGGATTCTTGCCGGGGCCGGAGATCAGCAGATCTTCTTTCTCGTACACCAGGTCCTGACGTTTGAACTCGGCCATTTCGAAATCCGGAGTGAGCTGGATCGCGGTGGTCGGGCAGGCTTCCTCGCAGAGGCCGCAGAAAATGCAGCGCGAGAAGTTGATGCGGAAGAACTCCGGATACCAGCGTCCGTCTTCCGTTTCGGCTTTCTGCAGCGAGATGCAACCCACCGGGCAGGCCACGGCACACAGGTTGCACGCTACGCAGCGCTCTTCGCCATCGGGGTCGCGGGTCAGGACGATGCGGCCACGGTAGCGGGGCGGCAGGTAGACCGGCTCTTCCGGGTATTGCAGGGTGTCGCGCTTGCGGAACCCGTGGGAGAACACCATCACCAGGCTGCGCAGCTGGGTGCCGGTGCCCTTCACGATGTCGCCAATATATTTGAACATGGGTCAGATCCTCACTGGGCCGCAACAGCTGGCGTGTTGAGCAACACGATCGCAGCGGTCACCAGCAAATTGAGCAGGGTCAGCGGCAGGCAGAACTTCCAGCTGAAGTCCATCACCTGGTCATAGCGCGGGCGCGGGATCGAGGCGCGCAGCAGGATGAACAGCATGATGAAGAAACCGGTCTTCAGGGCGAACCACAGGAACGGGACCTGCGGCAGCAGATCGAACGGGCCGTGCCAGCCGCCGAAGAACAGGGTCACCAGCAGCGCCGACACCAGGATGATGCCGATGTACTCGCCGACGAAGAACATGCCCCACTTCATGCCGGCATACTCGATGTGGTAGCCGTCGGCCAGTTCCTGTTCCGCTTCCGGCTGGTCGAAGGGGTGACGGTGGGTCACGGCCACGCCGGCGATGAAGAAGGTACAGAAGCCGAAGAACTGCGGAATGATGAACCACAGGTTCTGCGCCTGGTACTCGACGATGTCGCGCATGTTGAAGGAGCCGACCTGGACCACCACGCCCATCAGCGCCAGGCCCATGAACACTTCATAGGACACGGTCTGGGCCGAGGCGCGCAGGCTGCCGAGCAGGGCGTACTTGTTGTTCGACGACCAGCCGGCGAAGAGCACGGCGTAGACCGACAGGCCGGCCATGGCGAAGAAGAACAGCAGGCCGATGTTCAGGTCCGCGACACCCCAGGTCGGGGTGATCGGGATGATCACGAAGGCGATCAGCAGGGCGCTCATCGCCACCACCGGTGCCAGGGTGAAGATCATGCGGTCGACGAAGGGCGGGTTCCAGTCTTCCTTGAAGAACATCTTCAGCATGTCGGCAGCGATCTGGAACATGCCGAATGGGCCGACGCGGTTCGGACCGTAACGGTCCTGCCACCAGCCCAGCAGGCGCCGCTCGATGAAGCTGAGCAGCGCGCCGCAGACCACCACCGCCAGCAGGACCACGACGGCCTTGACGACGGCGATGATCACATCGATCACTTCGGGGGTGAACCAGGTCATTGTGCTGCCTCCTGCAGGCCTTCGACGGATGCACCGAAGATGGCTGGCGGAATACCGGCCAGGCCTTTCGGCAAGGCGACCAGGCCAGCGCCCAGTTCTTCATTGATGCGCAGCGGCAGGCGCAGGGTCTGGCCGGCTACGTTCAGGCTGAGCAGGGCGCCGTCGTTGACGCCCAGGCGGTCGGCTTCCGACTTGGCCAGCGCAACGTAAGGCTGCGGAATGCGCTCTTGCACCGGCGCCGCGCGGGAAGAAGTCTCCTCGCTGCCGAACAGGTGGTAGAACGGCACCACCTGCCAGGTGCCGCGGGCCGGGGCGAAGGCGCCCGGTACGCTGGCGAACCACTGCAGGCGATCGCCCTGGGACTCGATCAGGCGGGTGCCCGGGTCGCCTGCGCGCAGGTGACCACCGACCTCGTCCTGGAACTTGTTCCAGGCTTGCGGCGAGTTCCAGCCTGGCGACCAGGCGAACGGCACTTGCGAGCGCGGTTCGGCGGAGCCCGAGTAGCCTTCCATGGAGAAGGCGAAGGCGGTGTCCTGGTCCTGCGGGGTACGTGGCTCGTGCACGCTGATATTGGCGCGCATGGCGGTACGACCGGAATAGCGCAGCGGTTCGCGGGCCAGCTTCAGGCCCTTGATGCGGAACGCAGCGGACGGTGCGGCGTTGACGATGCCGGCCAGTTGCGGGGCAACGCTGGCGCAGGCGCTGGTGACGTGGTCCAGTTGGGTCCAGTCCACCGGCTTGTTCAACAGCGTTGCGCGCAGGGCGTGCATCCAGCGCCAGCCTTCATGAACCAGGATGCTGCTGTCCAGGTAGGTTGGATCGAACACCTGGAAGAAGCGCTGGGCGCGGCCTTCCTGGCTGACCAGGGTACCGTCGCCTTCGGCGAAGGTGGCGGCCGGCAGCACCAGGTGGGCACGGTCGCTGGTCGCGGTCTTGGAGTGGTCGGCGACGATGACCACCTTGGCGGCGGCGAAGGCGGCATCGACCTTGGCGGCCGGGACGCGGCTGTACAGGTCGTTTTCCAGCACGACGATGGCATCGGCCTTGCCGGCGATCACCGCGTCCAGCGCGGCATCCACCGAGTCGCCACCGAACATGGCCATGCCGATGCTGTTGGCTTCTGGAACCACCAGGCTCAGCGAGCCGGCCTTGTCACGCAGCTTGAGGGCCTTGGCGATGTTGGCGGCGGCTTCGATCAGCGCCTTGGAACCGAGCGATCCACCGGAGACGACCAGCGGACGCTTGGCGGCCACCAGAGCATCGGCGATGCGCTTGGCCAGTTCGGCTGCTTCGCTGTCCAGGCCTTCGACCGCCGGGGCGCTCGGGTCGATGGCGTGGGCCACGGCGAAACCGAGGCGGGCCAGGTCGTCCGGCGCGGCATGCACGCATTCTTCGGCAACGTCATCGAGCTTGGTTTCGGCCAGGCTGGCGATGAACAGCGGGTACAGGGCGTGCTGGCCGATGTTCTTCACCGCGGCATCGAGCCATGGCTGGACTTTCATCGCTTCGGCCATGGCCTCGGCCTTGCCCTTGGTGGCCTGGCGCACGGCCAAGGCGACGCGGGCAGCGGTCTGGGTCAGGTCTTCGCCGAGGACGAACACGGCGTCGTGGTCCTCGATGTCGCGCAGGGTCGGGACTGGCAGCGGGCTGTCGTTCAGCACCTGCAGGACCAGGCGCACGCGCTCCAGTTCGGACGCTTCCATGCCGCAGTAGAAATGCTCGGCACCGACCAGCTCGCGCAGGCCATAGTTGCTTTCCAGGCTGGCGCGGGGCGAGCCGATACCGACGATGTTGCGGCCGCGCAGCAGTTCGGCGGCCTTGTCCAGGGCAGCGTCCACGCTGAGCTTGGTGCCGTCGGCCAGCAGCGGCTGGCGTGGGCGGTCGGTACGGTTGACGTAACCGTAGCCGAAGCGGCCGCGGTCGCAGAGGAAGTACTGGTTCACCGAGCCGTTGAAGCGGTTTTCGATCCGGCGCAATTCACCGTAGCGTTCACCGGGGCTGATGTTGCAGCCGCTGGAGCAGCCATGGCAGATGCTCGGGGCGAACTGCATGTCCCACTTGCGGTTGTAGCGCTCGGAGTGGGTCTTGTCGGTGAATACACCGGTCGGGCAGACCTCGGTCAGGTTGCCGGAGAACTCGCTCTCCAGCACACCGTCCTCGACGCGTCCGAAATAGACGTTGTCATGGGCACCATAGACGCCCAGGTCGGTACCGCCGGCGTAGTCCTTGTAGTAGCGCACGCAGCGATAGCAGGCGATGCAGCGGTTCATCTCGTGGGCGATGAACGGGCCGAGGTCCTGGTTCTGGTGGGTACGCTTGGTGAAACGGTAGCGGCGCTCGTTGTGGCCGGTCATTACCGTCATGTCCTGCAGGTGGCAATGACCGCCTTCCTCGCAGACCGGGCAGTCGTGCGGGTGGTTGGTCATCAGCCATTCGACGACGCTGGCGCGGAACGCCTTGGATTCTTCGTCGTCGATGGAAATCCAGGTGCCGTCGGAGGCGGGGGTCATGCAGGACATGACGATGCGACCACGGGTGTCGTTCTCGTCGGTGTACTGCTTGACCGCGCACTGGCGACAGGCGCCGACGCTACCGAGCGCCGGGTGCCAGCAGAAATAGGGGATGTCGAGGCCGAGCGACAGACAAGCCTGTAACAGGTTGTCCGCACCATTGACTTCGAGCGCTTTGCCGTCTACGTGGATAGTGGCCATGGTTCAAAGTTCTTCGTTGGCCCGCGTGAGCGGGTGTGGCTAATGGAAATCGGTGTACCCGCGGCCCGCGCGAATCGATCGGGCGAGCCTGCGTGGCTGGCGGATGGCACGGACCACCCGCTTTTTCATCTTGTTATGCGCCGACCACAATCGGCTGCGCCAGGTTCGGGCGCAGGGTTTCGCCACCAGGATTGGCGGCGACACCGGCCTCGAACTCGGAGCGGAAATATTTGATGGCACTGCCCAGCGGCTCGACGGCACCTGGTGCGTGAGCACAGAAGGTCCGGCCAGGGCCGAGGAAGTTCACCAGTTGCAGCAGGGTGTCGATGTCCTCGCGCTTGCCTTGGCCTTTTTCCAGGGCACGCAGCATCTTCACGCTCCATGGCAGGCCGTCGCGGCACGGGGTGCACCAGCCGCAGGACTCGCGGGCGAAGAACTCTTCCATGTTGCGCAGCAGGGAGACCATGCTGATGCTGTCGTCCACCGCCATGGCCAGGCCGGTACCCATCCGGGTGCCCACCTTGGCGATTCCGCCGGCGTACATTTGTGCATCCAGGTGTTCGGGAAGCAGGAAGCCGGTACCGGCTCCGCCTGGCTGCCAGCACTTGAGCGTGTAACCGTCGCGCATGCCACCGGCGTAGTCTTCGAACAGCTCGCGGGCGGTGACGCCGAATGGCAGTTCCCACAGGCCCGGGTTCTTCACCTTGCCGGAGAAGCCCATCAGCTTGGTGCCGTGGTCTTCGCTGCCTTCGCGGGCCAGCGATTTGTACCAGTCGACGCCGTTGCCGACGATGGCCGGGACGTTGCACAGGGTCTCGACGTTGTTGACGCAGGTCGGCTTGCCCCACACGCCCACGGCGGCAGGGAAGGGCGGTTTGGAGCGCGGGTTGGCGCGGCGGCCTTCCAGCGAGTTGATCAGGGCGGTTTCTTCACCGCAGATGTAGCGGCCGGCACCGGTGTGCACGAACAGCTCGAAATCGAAGCCGCTGCCGAGGATGTTCTTGCCCAGCAGGCCGGCGGCCTTGGCTTCGTCGATGGCGCGGTTCAGGTTGCGCGCGGCCGTGGTGTATTCGCCACGCAGGAAGATGTAGCCGCGGTAGGCCTTGAGGGCGCGGGCGCTGATCAGCATGCCCTCGACCAGCAGATGGGGCTGTTGCTCCATCAGCATGCGGTCCTTCCAGGTGTTGGGCTCCATTTCGTCCGCGTTGCACAGCAGGTAGCGGATGTTCATGGATTCGTCTTTCGGCATCAGGCCCCACTTCACACCGGTGGGGAAGCCTGCGCCGCCGCGGCCCTTGAGGCCGGAGTCCTTGACCGTCTGGACGATATCGTCCTGGGACATCTGCGCCAGTGCGGTACGGGCGGCGGCGTAGCCGTTCTTGGCCTGGTACTCGTCGAGCCACACCGGCTCGCCGTCGTCGCGCAGGCGCCAGGTCAGCGGATGGGTCTCGGCACTGCGCGCGATGCGGTTGGCCGGGCCGAAGGAAGTGATGGTCATACGTAACCCTCCAGCAATTTGGCGACACCGGCTGGCTGCACGTCGCCGAAGGTGTCGTCGTCGATCATCAGCGCCGGGGCCTTGTCGCAGTTGCCCAGGCAGCACACCGGAAGCAAGGTGAAGCGGCCGTCGGCGGTGGTCTGGCCCAGGCCGATGCCCAGCTCGCTCTGGATCTGGCCGACCACGGACTCGTGGCCGCCGATGTAGCAGACCATGCTGTCGCACACGCGGATGATGTGGCGGCCGACAGGCTGGCGGAAGATCTGGCTGTAGAAGGTGGCCACGCCCTCGACGTCGCTGGCGGGAATGCCGAGGATCTCGCCGATCGCATGGATGGCGCCGTCCGGCACCCAGCCGCGTTGCTTCTGGACGATCTTCAGGGCTTCGATGGACGCCGCGCGCGGGTCCTCGTAGTGATGCATCTCGTGCTCGATGGCCGAGCGTTCGGTTTCGCTCAGGACGAAACGGTCAGTCTGGATAAGCGTGCTGTTCATGCTTAGCGGTCCACGTCAGCCATAACGAAGTCGATACTGCCCAGGTACGCGATGAGGTCCGCGACCATGCTGCCGCGGATCACCGACGGGATCTGCTGCAGGTGCGGGTAGCTCGGCGTGCGAATCCGGGTGCGGTAGCTCATGGTGCCGCCGTCGCTCGTCAGGTAGTAACTGTTGATGCCCTTGGTCGCCTCGATCATCTGGAAGGATTCGTTGGCCGGCATGACCGGGCCCCACGAAACCTGCAGGAAGTGGGTGATCAGGGTTTCGATGTGCTGCAGGGTGCGCTCTTTCGGTGGCGGCGTGGTCAGCGGATGGTCCGCCTTGTACGGGCCTTCCGGCATGTTGCGCAGGCACTGGTCGATGATGCGGATACTCTGGCGCATCTCCTCGACACGGACCATGCAGCGATCATAGGCATCGCCGTTGTGGGCCAGCGGCACTTCGAACTCGAAGTTCTCGTAGCCGGAGTAAGGACGCGCCTTGCGCAGGTCGAAGTCCAGGCCGGTGGCCCGCAGGCCGGCACCGGTAACGCCCCAGGCCAGTGCTTCCTTGGTGTTGTACTGGGCAACGCCGATGGTGCGGCCCTTCAGGATGCTGTTCTTCAGCGCGGCCTTTTCGTACTCGTCCAGGCGCTTGGGCAGCCATTCGACGAAGTCCTTGACCAGTTTGTCCCAGCCGCGCGGCAGGTCGTGGGCGACGCCACCGATGCGGTACCAGGCCGGGTGCAGACGGAAGCCGGTGATGGCTTCGATCACGGTGTAGGCGCGCTGACGGTCGGTGAAGGTGAAGAACACCGGGGTCATGGCACCGACGTCCTGGATGTAGGTCCCCAGGAACAGCAGGTGGCTGGTGATGCGGAAGAACTCGGCAAGCATGACGCGGATGGTATCGACCTTCTGCGGCACCTTGATCCCGGCCAGCTTCTCGACGGCAAGGACGTACGGCAGGTTGTTCATCACCCCGCCGAGGTAGTCGATACGGTCGGTGTACGGGATGAAGCTATGCCAGGACTGGCGCTCGGCCATCTTCTCGGCGCCACGGTGGTGGTAGCCGATGTCCGGGACGCAGTCGACGATCTCTTCGCCGTCCAGTTGCAGGACGATACGGAAGGCACCGTGGGCCGAGGGGTGGTTCGGGCCAAGGTTGAGGAACATGTAGTCCTCGTTCGCGCCCTGGCGCTTCATGCCCCAGGCTTCCGGATTGAAGCGCGCGGCTTCTTCTTCCAGTTGCTGCTTGGCGAGGTTCAGGGTGAACGGATCGAATTCGGTGGCGCGGGCAGGGAAGTCCTTGCGCAGCGGGTGACCTTCCCAGGTCGGCGGCATCATGATCCGGGTCAGGTGCGGGTGGCCCGGGAAGTCGATGCCGAACATGTCCCAGACTTCGCGTTCGTACCAATTTGCGTTGGGCCAGATGCCGGTGACGGTCGGTACGCTCAGGTCGGTTTCGCTCAAGGAAACCTTGATCATCACGTCGCTGTTACGTTCCACCGAGAGCAGGTGGTAGAACACGGTGAAGTCGGCGCCCGGCAGGCCGCGGCGCTGGGTGCGCAGGCGCTCGTCGACGCCATGCAGGTCGTACAGCATGCTGTACGGCTTGGCGACGTTGCGCAGGAACGTCAGGATTTCGATCAGGCGGGCGCGGTCGACCCACAGTACCGGCATGCCGGTGCGGGTGTCCTGGGCGGTGAACGCCTCGGCGCCAAAACGGTTGTGCAGTTCGACGACCACATCCTGGTCGTCAGCCTTGTAAGGCGGAATGTAAATAGCGGTGTCCGCTGTCATGGTCTCGGTCGCTTTCGGTCAACGTAGAGAATGAAGCCAGGCCGCCGGTTCCGGGGAACGGGCGGCAGGTCGCTGGATCAGACTTCGTCGGGGCTGCGCAGGTTGGTCACCTGCATGCGCTGTTCACGACGCAGATCTTTCTGGGCCGGCATCTCGGCGCGGTACACGCCTTGATCGCCGACGACCCAGGAAAGAGGGCGTCGCTCCTGGCCAATCGACTCCTGCAGAAGCATCAGGCCTTGCAGGAATGCTTCAGGGCGAGGCGGGCAGCCAGGTACGTAGACATCCACGGGGAGGAACTTGTCGACCCCCTGGACGACCGAGTAGATGTCGTACATGCCACCGGAGTTGGCACACGAACCCATGGAAATGACCCACTTCGGTTCCAGCATCTGCTCGTACAGGCGCTGGATGATCGGCGCCATCTTGATGAAGCAGGTGCCGGCGATGACCATGAAGTCGGCCTGACGCGGAGATGCCCGGATCACTTCGGCGCCGAAACGGGCGATGTCGTGCGGCGCGGTGAACGCCGTGGTCATCTCCACGTAGCAGCAGGAAAGGCCGAAGTTGTAGGGCCAGAGGGAGTTCTTGCGACCCCAGTTGACCGCACCGTTGAGCACATCCTCGAGCTTGCCCATGAAGATGTTCTTGTGGACCTGGTCCTCTAGCAGCGAATCGGAGACGGTTTCCCGATCTCCGATTGGGTACTGCTCGTTGGGCGCGTCCGGATCGATTCTGGTGAGATTGTATTGCATTGCCAAAGCCTCATTGTTTCAGCTTCGCTTGCCGCTTGCGGCGACCCACGGGAGCCCAATCGAGCGCCCCGACCCGCCAAAGGTAGACAAGACCTGCCAACAGAATTGCTATGAAAACGAGAGCTTCGACGAATCCGGTCCAGCCGCTTTCGCGGACGGACACAGACCATGCAAAGAGAAAGAGGGCTTCGATATCGAAGATCACGAACAGCATCGCGACCAGATAGAATTTGGCCGACAGGCGCAGGCGGGCGCCGCCGGTAGGCAGCATGCCGGATTCGAACGGCTCGTTCTTGCTGCGACCCCAGGCCTTGCTACCGAGCAGGCTGGACAGGCCGAGCATGAAGGCGCAGAGGCCGACGACACCCAACAGGAAAATGGCGAAACCCCAGTTGTGGGCGATCAGTCCGGTCGAATCGGGCATGCTGAGAATCCTTAACAGAGCACGGTGGTCTCTGAGCGTAAAAGAGTTGGAGCAGTGACGATATGTCGCAGCTGGATCTATCGCGCTGATTTTATGGGTAAAGCCGGTGCAAGTAAAATTTCTACGGCAAATTTATTCGTAGGATTAAGAACAAAAAAACCTCGTAACTCCCTGTAGCCCTTGTATTTCGGGGATTCGCCGCGCTTTCGTTAATTATGTTTCTTGCAGGCTGTAAAGAATCGCAAGTTTCGAAATGATAATTGATATCATTTGTTGATCTGCTGTTATTCCTACTGTTCAAGTCAACCAAGAAGTTCATCGGCGTTCTTCCTGAAAGTTATCGGCAATCTGCGTTCTAGACGCTTTTGGTCGCTGGCGTCCGGTCATGGGTCAAGGGTGTGGTGGATTGCTGGCGCTGCGCCGAAGCGCTGATCGCCCATTGCCCGAGCCAGTAGAACAGGATGATCAGCGTGGGAGCTGCGCCGAACTGGCTGACGAAACGGTCGATGCCGATCAGGCTGTCCGACAGTACGAAGCTGATGGCGCCAATGGCGGCGAAGCCTGCGCAGGCAAGGGCGCGCCAGAGCATTGCGCTGATGACCAGGGCATAGGCCGCCACCGGAACCAGCAGGTCGCCCAGGTCGTGCCAGGCCAGCAGGGTGAATAGCCCGACGCCGCAGGTGCCAGCAATCAATAGTGCCCATGGGGCGGTTTTTCGCTGGTCATCCAGGTAGGCACGCAGGTATGCCAGGTGCGCGCAAAAGAAGGCGGCGAGACCGATGATGAACAGGTCGGCTGGCCAGGCCAGGGCCAGGTCGCCCAGGATCGAAAAGCCCAGGCCGATCAGGATCCAGCGCCGGTAGGTTCCGGCGGGTGCGTCGAAAAGCCAGAGGATCATGGCCAGCACGGGCACCGGCTTGCTCGCGAAGGCCAGCCAGGCGGCGCCGCTGTTCGCTGCATATATATAGAGAGCGCAGCCGGCTACGGCAAAGGTGCAAAGCGCTGCGGGGCGGGTCATGGCCTATCCTTGTCCGGTGCTGTGCGGGCAAGCATAGCCGTGAATTTTGCATAGGAGTGAGGCAAAAAGCCGCGGCCCGGAACCCCATCACAGGTCCCGGGCCGCAGGTGTTACCCGAAAGTCACCGATCGGTCAGATCAGTGGAACTGCTCTTCTTCGGTGGAGCCGGTGAGGGCGGTTACCGAAGATTTGCCACCCTGGATCACGGTGGTCATGTCGTCGAAGTAGCCGGTGCCGACTTCCTGCTGGTGGGCGACGAAGGTGTAGCCCTTCGACGCGTCAGCGAACTCTTGCTCCTGCAGCTTGACGTAGGCAGTCATGTCGTTGCGGGCGTAGTCGTGCGCCAGGTTGAACATGCCGTGCCACATGTTGTGGATACCGGCCAGGGTAATGAACTGGTGCTTGTAGCCCATGGCCGACAGTTCGCGCTGGAACTTGGCGATGGTCGCGTCGTCCAGGTTCTTCTTCCAGTTGAAGGAAGGCGAGCAGTTGTAGGACAGGATCTGGTCCGGGTATTCCTTCTTGATCGCTTCGGCGAAGCGACGGGCCTCGTCCAGGTCCGGCTTGGCGGTTTCGCACCAGATCAGGTCGGCGTATGGAGCGTAGGCCAGGCCACGGGCGATCGCCTGGTCCAGGCCGGCGCGGACTTTGTAGAAGCCTTCCGGAGTGCGGTCGCCGACCACGAACGGCTGGTCGTACGGGTCGCAGTCGCTGGTCAGCAGGTCAGCGGCGTTGGCGTCGGTACGGGCCAGGATGATGGTCGGTACGCCGGCAACGTCGGCTGCCAGGCGGGCAGCGGTCAGCTTCTGTACGGCTTCCTGGGTCGGAACCAGTACCTTGCCGCCCATGTGGCCGCACTTCTTCACCGATGCCAGCTGGTCTTCGAAGTGAACGCCGGCGGCGCCTGCCTCGATCATGTTCTTCATCAGTTCGTAGGCGTTCAGTACGCCGCCGAAACCGGCTTCGGCGTCAGCCACGATTGGCGCGAAGTAGTCGATGTAGCCTTCGTCGCCCGGGTTCTTGCCGGCTTTCCACTGGATCTGGTCGGCGCGACGGAACGAGTTGTTGATGCGCTTGACCACGGTCGGAACCGAATCCACCGGGTACAGCGACTGGTCGGGGTACATGGATTCGGCCGAGTTGTTGTCGGCAGCCACTTGCCAGCCGGACAGGTAGATGGCCTGGATGCCGGCCTTGACCTGCTGTACTGCCTGGCCGCCGGTCAGGGCGCCCATGCAGTTGACGAAATCTTTCTCAGGGCGGAAGGACGGGTGTGCGCCCTTGGTCACCAGGTTCCACAGTTTTTCCGCACCCAGGCGAGCCAGGGTGTGCTCTGGCTGGATCGAACCACGCAGACGGACGACATCGGCAGCGGTGTAGGTACGGGTCACGCCTTTCCAGCGCGGGTTCTCGGCCCAGTCTTTTTCGAGGGCTGCAATTTGCTGTTCGCGTGTCAGTGCCATGGAAATAAACCTCGTCGCATAGGTCTTGGTGAAAAGTGTTCGCTCTGTCGGCTGCGCTGTGTCGTACAGGGGCAGCACCGAATGCTCGCAGCTCAGGGACGCTGGCGTTGAATCAGTCCGGTCGGGCGAAATCGCGACGGTGAACGATGGGGCTCGGAGGGGAAGTGAGCAGGTGCGGGCGTCCGTCGGGCAGGTTGGCTCGTGGTTGCCGTGCTGCTTCGATCAGGGTGTGCCATGTACCGTTTGATGCGCTTCCGTCCCTCGGGACAACCTCGTTCCAGTCGTGATCACGTCCAACGCGCCTTGTGGGCTGTACAGACACGAATCGGCCTCGGGGGTAGATCGAAGCGCGACCCGAAGGCCCTTGCCAGGGCCCCTGATTAGCGGGAGCGGGGCCATCATGCCTCTGCGATCCGAGGGCGTCAAATGTTTTGTAGTGGTTTTTTCACTCCACTACATCTTTGGTCTAATGCGACTCCTCAGTCAGTTTCAAGGCCTTTGGTCGAGGCCTTGATTTCCCTGGGTTCAGTCCAGAACGTCGACTTTTACCCGCAAAGTCATGTTTTCACCGCGTTGGGTGGAGTAGGAGATGTCCGAAGCAGAGCGGTTGGCCTGACTCTGCTGATTGAATCCTGCCAGGGTAAGCCACTCACCCAGCCTGCCGGTGACTTTCGTGTCGGTGCTTTGTACTTTCACTACATCGGGACGTTCCTGGCTCATCCGGTCATTGTTGGTGCTGATGGCCAGGTGAACGGTTTCACCCGAGACGCTGGCGGTGACGTAGAAGCCCTGGGTGACGTTGCGGTATTCGGTCTGGCTTTGCAGGCGGCCGTAGCTGTCGGTCTGGGTGCTGGTGATGGGGATGCTCTGGCCTATCTGGATCAGTGCGGGAGTGCCTTCGCTGGCCTGGACCTGTTGCAGGCCACCGTCGCGATTGGCGGTGCCGTAGTGGATTATCCGGGCATCGCCACGGCTGTCCTGAACATTGCTGTCGTCGTTGTCGACGCTGATCAGCAAGCGTTTCGGAGCAGTGTCCAGATCGCGCAGAAGGGTGCGAAGTTCGTCGATCTTGCCGGGTTCGGCCTTGACGATGAGTTTGTTCTCGAAGGCGCTGACCGTGCCGTCCCTGCCGATGAAGGCCTGGGCCGTGGGCAGGATTTCCGCGCTGGTGCGGTGGTTCAGGGGCAGGACTTCGGTGGCAGCGACAGCGTTGAGGCTGAAGGCCAGAAGCAGGGAGGCGAGCAGGGGGCGTAGCGGCATGTCCATGATCTCCGCGGGTGGAGTGGACATGATGGCAAAGATTGTTTGCGGTCGGGAGGATTTGCTGTGGATTTGCGGGCCTCATCGCTGCGGTGCGGCGGTCCGACGAGCCAGCTCCCACACACGATCCCTGTGGGAGCTGGCTTGCCAGCGATTGGGGTCACAACGGTTTCGAGTCGCGCACCATGTCGACATGAGGAATGCCCGCTTCCAGGAATTCCTCGCTGACCACCCGGAACCCCAGGCGCTCGTAGAACGCCGTGGCATGCACCTGTGCCGTCAGCATTTGCTGGCGCAGGTCGCGGTTCTGCGCTTCGACGATCGCAGCCTGCATCAACGCGTCGCCAACTTTCAGGCCGCGCCAGTCCTTGAGTACCGATACCCGGCCGATCTGGCCGTCTGGCAGCAGGCGGGCGGTGCCGATGGCGTAGTCGTCTTCCATGGCCAGGAAGTGGATGGCCTGGTTGTCGTCCGAGTCCCATTCCAGTTCCGGCGGTACGCTCTGCTCGGCGATGAATACTGCCTCGCGGATGCGGCGGATGTCCGCATTGTCCTTGTGCCAGTCGGCCAGACGGACCTTGATCTTATTCATTGGCGAACCCCAGGCTTCCCTGCTTGACCAACTGGCAAACCAGTTCCAGGCCGACTTCGTCGCCCAGCCAGTCGGCCAGGTTGTCGATATGCAAGGCGTCGGCCGAGCAGATCAGCTTCAGCAGTTCACGCAGATTGCCCGGCAGCAGGCGGCTCTGCCCGCTGGCGAAGAGCAGCAGGTTATCGTCCACCTCGGACCAGGCCAGGCGTGCGCTCGGGTTGCGGATGATGATCGCGCCCTGTTCCAGGCTGTCCACCAGCTCTTCTTCGCTCAGTTCTTCACCGCTGACCAGTTCCGGATAGCGCGGCTCGGTCATGAACTGGCCGAACCAGGTCAGCAGCAGGCGCTCGTCGCCCATGTGTTCGTTGAGCAGGGACTTCAGGCGACCGAGGGCGTCATGCTGGATCTGGTGCGGATCGTCGCTGACCGGCTGGGCGTCGGCGTCGCTGTAGCGTTCTTCGTCGGTCAGGAACTGGCCGAGGAAATCGGTGAAGTGGGTCAGCACCTCGGCGGCGCTTGGCGCGCGGAAGCCGACCGAGTAGGTCAGGCAGTTGTCTTCGGCAACGCCGTAGTGGGCCAGGCGCGGTGGCAGGTAGAGCATGTCGCCCGGCTCCAGTACCCATTCGTCGCTCTGCTCGAAGTCGGCGAGGATGCGCAGGTCGGCGTGTTCCAGCAGCGGGCTGTCGCTATTGCACATTTGCCCGACTTTCCAGTTGCGCTTGCCATGGCCCTGTAGCAGGAACACGTCGTAATTGTCGAAGTGGGGGCCGACACTGCCGCCTGGTGCGGCGAAGCTGATCATCACGTCGTCGATGCGCCAGCTCGGCAGGAAGCGGAAGTGCTCCAGCAGCTCGGCGACTTCCGGGACGAACTGGTCGACCGACTGCACCAGCAGGGTCCAGTCGCGTTCCGGCAGGGTGCCGAAGGTGTCTTCGGTGAACGGGCCACGGCGCAGCTCCCACGGGGTTTCGCCGTGTTCAAGCACCAGTCGCGACTCGACCTCTTCTTCCAGGGCGAGGCCGGCCAGTTCGTCGGCATCGATGGGGCTTTCGAAATCGGTAAAGGCCTGACGGACCAGCAACGGTTTTTTCTGCCAGTAGTCGCGCATGAACTGGCGCGCAGTCAAACCGCCGAGAAGTTGCAGTGGGATATCAGGATTCATGGTTAACCTATTGAAAAAACACAATTTTCTTTCAGGAATAAAAACGCCCGGCTCGGCCGGGCGTTAAAACGCGGGGTGTGGATCAGACGCGCTTGGCTTGCTCGGCAGCGTTGCCGATGTAGCTGGCAGGGGTGAGCTTTTTCAGCTCTTCGCGAGCCTCGGCAGGCATGTCCAGGCCTTCGATGAAAGTCTGCAAGGCTTCCGGGCTGATGCCCTTGCCACGGGTCAACTCCTTGAGCTTCTCGTAGGGGTTTTCGATGTTGTAGCGACGCATCACGGTCTGGATCGGCTCGGCCAGGACTTCCCAGCAGGCGTCCAGGTCGTCGGCGATGCGCGCGGTGTTGATTTCCAGCTTGCCGATGCCTTTCAGGCTGGCTTCGTAGGCGATCACGCTGTGGGCGAAGCCGACACCGAGGTTGCGCAGCACGGTGGAGTCGGTCAGGTCGCGCTGCCAGCGGGAAACTGGCAGTTTGCTGGCCAGGTGCTGGAACAGGGCGTTGGCGATGCCCAGGTTGCCTTCGGAGTTCTCGAAGTCGATCGGGTTGACCTTGTGCGGCATGGTCGAGGAGCCGATTTCGCCGGCAACGGTCTTCTGCTTGAAGTAGCCCAGCGAGATGTAGCCCCAGACGTCACGGTCGAAGTCGATGAGGATGGTGTTGAAGCGGGCGATGGCGTCGAACAGCTCGGCAATGTAGTCGTGCGGCTCGATCTGGGTGGTGTAGGGGTTGAACACCAGGCCCAGCTCGTCCTCGATGAAGGCGCGGGCGTTGGCTTCCCAGTCGATCTGCGGGTAGGCCGACAGGTGGGCGTTGTAGTTGCCCACGGCGCCGTTGATCTTGCCCAGCAGCGGTACGGCTGCAACCTGGGCGATCTGACGCTCCAGGCGGTAGACCACGTTGGCCAGTTCCTTGCCCAGGGTGGTCGGCGAAGCCGGCTGGCCGTGGGTGCGCGACAGCATCGGCACTTCGGCGAAACGGTGGGCCAGCTCACGGATCGACTGGGCGATCTGGCGCATCAGCGGCAGCAGCACGGTATCGCGGCCTTCGCGCAGCATCAGGGCGTGGGACAGGTTGTTGATGTCCTCGCTGGTGCAGGCGAAGTGGATGAACTCGCTGACCTTGGCCAGTTCCGGCAGCTTCGCCGCCTGCTCCTTGAGCAGGTATTCGATGGCCTTGACGTCGTGGTTGGTGGTGCGTTCGATTTCCTTGACGCGCTCGGCGTGTTCAAGGGCGAATTCATTGGCCAGGCCATCGAGCAGTGCGTTGGCTTCGGCGGAGAAGGCCGGGACTTCGGCGATCTGCGGGTGGGAAGCCAGACGCTGCAGCCAGCGGACTTCGACCAGGGCGCGGAAACGGATCAGGCCGTATTCGCTGAAAATGGGGCGCAGGGCCTGGGTTTTGCCGGCGTAGCGGCCGTCTACAGGGGAAACCGCAGTGAGCGAGGAGAGCTGCATGGGGTGTTCTCGGACAGTCAGGCTTTTAAGAGGGCGCATATCATACATGAAAATCGCGCCCGGGTCGGGTGGCTGACAAAAGGTATTTATCAGCCGCGAAGCATCGGGTAGAGCTCGCGCAACAGCTTGCGGCGGCTGAACACCAGTTGCCAGCGATGCCCGCCGAGCTGGCGCCAAAGGCGCGCGGCACGGATGCCGGCCAGGAGCAGGGCGCGGATCTTCGAGGCATTGTTGGTCTGCTGCAGATGGCGCATGTCGCCATGGACCTGGATGCGCTGGCGCAGGGTGCTCAAGGTATCCTGGTACAGCGCGCCGCTGGAGGCGATGACGTTTTCGTGAACCAGGCCGAAGTGGTCGGCCTGGGCCTGGATCTGCGGCAGGCGGTTGCCGATGGTTTCCAGCATGTCGCCGCGCTTGGCCAGCTGACGCTCCAGGCCGAGCATCGACAGGGCGTAGCGCAGGGGTTCGCGCTGCAGGCTGCCGGGGTCGCGCTCCAGGGCGCTGGCCAGGGCGCGGTAGCCGTCGCGCAGGTTCAGATCGTCTCCACCGAACACTTCCAGGGTGTCCTTGGGGTCACGTACCAGCAGGCTGCCAAGCATGCAGCCGACATCGGCCTCGCTGGCGGTGCCGGTGCGGGCGATGCGATCCACCAGTACGGCGGCCTGGAACACGCCGCCGAGGGCGATCAGTTGCTCCTGGGTCTGGTTCATTCGCGGACGCTCCACGGTTCGGCGATTTCGATCACACCGCCGCCGAGGCAGATATCGCCGTCGTAGAACACCACCGACTGGCCTGGAGTGACGGCCCGCTGCGGTTCGTCGAATACCGCCCGATAACCGGTTCCGGTGCGCTCCAGGGTGCAGTCCTGGTCGCTCTGGCGGTAGCGCACCTTGGCGGTGAGGCGGCGCGGCGCCGACAGGTCGATCGGGTTGACCCAGAAGATTTCCGAGGCGAGCAGAGCGCGGGAGAACAACCATGGATGTTCATTGCCCTGGCCGACCACCAGCACATTGCGCGCCAGGTCCTTTTCCAGCACGTACCACGGTTCGTCGCCGGCATCCTTCAAGCCGCCGATCCCCAAACCCTGGCGCTGGCCGATGGTGTGGTACATCAGGCCGTGATGGCGGCCGATGACTTCGCCGGTGGTGGTCTGGATCTCGCCGGGCTGGGCCGGCAGGTATTGCTTGAGGAAGTCGCTGAAACGGCGCTCGCCGATGAAGCAGATGCCGGTGGAGTCCTTCTTCTTCGCCGTGGCCAGGCCGTGTTTCTCGGCGATGGCGCGGACTTCCGGCTTCTCCAGTTCGCCCACCGGGAACAGGGTGCGGGCGATCTGCTCGCCGCCGACGGCATGGAGGAAGTAGCTTTGGTCCTTGTTCGGATCCAGGCCCTTGAGCAGCTCGGTGCGGCCGTCGATATCGCGGCGGCGCACGTAGTGGCCGGTAGCTATCAGGTCGGCACCAAGGGACAGCGCGTAGTCGAGGAACGCCTTGAACTTGATTTCCCGGTTGCAGAGGATATCCGGGTTCGGCGTGCGTCCGGCCTTGTACTCTTCGAGGAAGTGTTCGAAGACGTTGTCCCAGTACTCGGCGGCGAAGTTGGCGGTATGCAGCTTGATGCCGATGCGGTCGCACACGGCCTGGGCGTCGGCCAGGTCTTCGCGGGCGGTGCAGTATTCGGTCCCGTCGTCCTCTTCCCAGTTCTTCATGAACAGGCCTTCCACCTGGTAGCCCTGCTCCATCAGCAGGAGGGCGGAAACGGAAGAGTCCACGCCGCCGGACATGCCGACGATGACGCGCGTCTTTTCGGGAGCTGGAAGAGCTGTTTCGGACATAGGTATGGGATGCGTATCTGGAAAAAGACGACGATTCTATCAGGCTGCGCCCTGCAAGGCGAAAGGCGCGCTCAGTTACGGATCAGCGAGAGGCTGTGCAACGGCCCGGCGAGGTAGTCGTCGAGGCATTGTGGCACCAGTTCGCTGCGCCAGCGTTGCGGGTCGGCCAGGAGTTCTTCGCGGGTCAGCCACACGGCGCGCACGATATCGCTGTCCAGGGCGCGTTCGGCGTGGTGCTTGACGGGCCTGGCGGCGAAGCAGATGCGCTGGTAGGTCACGCCGTTGCTGGGGGCGGTGTAGAGATAGATGCCGACCACGCCGGTCAGCTCGACGTCCCAGGCGGTTTCTTCGAGGGTTTCCCTCAAGGCCGCTTCGAGCAGGGTTTCATTGGCCTCCAGGTGCCCGGCGGGCTGGTTGAAGACGTGCTTGCCGGCCTTGAACTCCTCGACGAAGAGGAAGCGGCCCTGGTCTTCGACGACGGTGGCGACGGTGATGTGGGGTTGCCAGGTCATGTTCGGTCCTTTGGTGGCGCCGAACCCTGTGGGAGCTGGCTTGCCAGCGATGACTGCAGTGAATTCACCATAGTCATCGCTGGCAAGCCAGCTCCCACAGGGTTCAGCGTGTAGCTGATATAGAAAAACCCCGGTGCGTGGCCGGGGTTTTCCGTTATTGCTTTAAGCTGGCGTTCTTACAGCGCGGCAATCGCGTTGTTGAAGGTCTGGCTTGGACGCATCACCTTGCTGGTCAGCTCGACGTCGGTGAAGTAGTAGCCACCGATTTCGGCTGGCTTGCCCTGGACTGCGTTGAGCTCGGCGACGATGGTCGCTTCGTTCTCGGTCAGGGTCTTGGCCAGCGGGGCGAAGCGTGCCTGCAGGGCGGCGTCTTCGGTCTGGGCAGCCAGTGCCTGGGCCCAGTACAGGGTCAGGTAGAAGTGGCTGCCGCGGTTGTCGATACCGCCGACCTTGCGCGCAGGGGACTTGTTGCTGTCCAGGAACTGGCCGGTGGCCTGGTCGAGGGTGGCAGCCAGTACCTTGGCTTTCGGGTTGGCGTAGGCGTTGCCCAGGTGCTCCAGGGAAGCGGCCAGGGCGAGGAATTCACCCAGCGAGTCCCAGCGCAGGAAGTTTTCCTCGACCAGTTGCTGGACGTGCTTCGGTGCCGAACCGCCAGCGCCGGTTTCGAACAGGCCGCCGTTGTTCATCAGCGGAACGATCGACAGCATCTTGGCGCTGGTGCCCAGCTCCATGATCGGGAACAGGTCGGTCAGATAGTCGCGCAGCACGTTGCCGGTGACCGAGATGGTGTCCTTGCCGGCGCGAATGCGCTCCAGGGAAACCTTCATCGCCTCCACCGGTGCCAGGACGCGGATGTCCAGGCCGGTGGTGTCGTGGTCCTGCAGGTACTTCTGCACTTTCTCGATCAGCACGCCGTCGTGGGCGCGTTGCGGGTCGAGCCAGAAGATCGCCGGGGTGGCGCTGGCGCGGGCGCGGTTGACGGCCAGCTTGACCCAGTCGCGGATCGGCGCGTCCTTGGTCTGGCACATGCGGAAGATGTCGCCCGCTTCCACTTCCTGTTGCAGCAGCAGGTTGCCCTTGCTGTCCAGGACGCGGATGGTGCCGTCGGCCTTGGCCTGGAAGGTCTTGTCGTGGGAACCGTACTCTTCGGCTTTCTGTGCCATCAGGCCGACGTTGGGCACGCTGCCCATGGTGGTCGGATCGAAGGCGCCGTGTTTCTTGCAGTCTTCGATGACGGCCTGGTAGATGGTCGCGTAGCAACGATCCGGGATCAGCGCCTTGGTGTCCTGCAGCTCGCCCTGGGCGTTCCACATCTTGCCCGAGTCGCGGATCATCGCCGGCATCGAGGCGTCGACGATCACGTCGCTCGGCACATGCAGGTTGGTGATGCCCTTGTCGGAGTTGACCATGGCCAGGGCCGGACGGACGGCGTAGACGGCCTGGATGTCGGCTTCGATCTGCGCCTGCTGCTCGGCCGGCAGGGTTTTGATGCGGGCGTACAGGTCGCCGATGCCGTTGTTCAGGTTGAAGCCGATCTCTTCGAGGACGGCAGCGTGCTTGTTCAGCGCGTCGGCGTAGTACTCGGCGACGATCTGGCCGAACATGATCGGGTCGGAAACCTTCATCATGGTGGCTTTCAGGTGTGCCGACAGCAGCACGCCCTGGGCCTTGGCATCTTCGATCTCGGCGGCGACGAAGGCGCGCAGGGCCTTGGTGCTCATCACGGCGCAGTCGATGATTTCGCCAGCCTTGACGGCAGTCTTTTCCTTGAGAACGGTGGTGGAGCCGTCCTTGCCCAGCAGTTCGATGCGCAGGCTGTCATCGGCTTCGATCAGGGCGGCTTTTTCGCTGCCGTAGAAGTCGCCGCTGCTCATGTGAGCGACGTGGGACTTCGAATCGGCGGCCCAGGCGCCCATCTTGTGCGGATGCTTGCGCGCGTAGTTCTTGACCGACAGCGGGGCGCGGCGGTCGGAGTTGCCTTCACGCAGGACCGGGTTCACGGCGCTGCCCTTGATGCGGTCGTAGCGAGCGCGGGCTTCCTTCTCGGCGTCGGTGGTCACGGTGTCCGGGTAGTCGGGGACGTTGAAGCCCTTGCCTTGCAGTTCCTTGATCGCGGCTTTCAGTTGGGGAACCGAGGCGCTGATGTTCGGCAGCTTGATGATGTTGGCTTCGGGCGTGGTCGCCAGTTGGCCCAGTTCCGCCAGGTGGTCGGCCACTTGCTTGTCGGCGCCGAGCTGTTCTGGGAAGGCGGAGAGGATGCGGCCGGCGAGAGAGATGTCCCGGGTTTCTACCGAGATTTCGGCGGTAGCGGTGAAGGCTTCGACGATGGGCAGCAGGGAGAAGGTGGCGAGGGCGGGCGCTTCGTCGGTGAAGGTGTAGATGATCTTCGAACGGGTGGACATATTCGGGTTAACTCTCTGTTTTGCTGAGCGTGCTCGGAATCTCGGTAGGGCGCGCAGGGTAAGCGCTTCGCTCAGACACATCCATAAGCGGAAAGTCGAGGATTCCAGGCTGTGATGGTGGGTTGCATCAGTCGAGTGTCAAACGGCTGCACTGCTGTAACAGTTCAGTCTTGTCGGGGGCCGTGGGTCCTGTGGCGGACGTCTCGCCCCGAGTGACCCTTGGGTCACCGGCGCGCAGTATACCAATTCCTTGGTCCTAATCAGCAAGGCGAACATGGCGGATGAGCATTTATAGACGAAAGATGTAGAGCTTTTTTCGGCTTTGTGACGGTTTTTTCGCCAAGGTTTCCGTTCTTCGCCAACTGGGTTAGGCTCAATGGATTGCATGACTTCAAACCAAGAAAAAGCGGAGTGCAGCATGGGATACCAGAAAATCGAGGTTCCGGCAGTCGGCGACAAAATCACCGTCAACGCAGACCATTCTCTCAATGTTCCAGACAATCCGATCATCCCGTTCATCGAAGGCGACGGCATCGGCGTCGATGTCACCCCGGTCATGATCAAGGTGGTCGACGCTGCGGTCGAGAAGGCTTACGGCGGCAAGCGCAAGATCTCCTGGATGGAGGTCTATGCCGGCGAAAAGGCCACCCAGGTGTATGACCAGGACACCTGGCTGCCCCAGGAAACCCTCGATGCGGTGAAGGATTACGTGGTTTCCATCAAGGGCCCGCTGACCACGCCGGTCGGTGGCGGCATCCGCTCCCTCAACGTCGCCTTGCGCCAGCAGCTCGACCTGTATGTGTGCCTGCGCCCGGTGGTGTGGTTCGATGGCGTGCCCAGCCCGGTGAAAAAGCCAGGCGACGTCGATATGGTGATCTTCCGCGAGAACTCCGAGGACATCTACGCCGGTATCGAATGGAAGGCCGGTTCGCCCGAGGCCAACAAGGTCATCAAGTTCCTCAAGGAGGAAATGGGCGTTACCAAGATCCGTTTCGACCAGGATTGCGGGATCGGCGTGAAGCCGGTGTCGAAGGAAGGCACCCAGCGCCTGGTGCGCAAGGCCTTGCAGTATGTGGTGGACAACGACCGCAAGTCGCTGACCATCGTGCACAAGGGCAATATCATGAAATTCACCGAAGGCGCCTTCAAGGACTGGGGGTACGAGGTCGCCAAGAATGAATTCGGCGCCGAACTGCTCGATGGCGGCCCGTGGATGAAATTCAAGAATCCGAAGACCGGTCGTGAAGTCATCGTCAAGGACGCCATCGCCGACGCCATGCTCCAGCAGATCCTGCTGCGCCCGGCGGAGTACGACGTCATCGCCACCCTCAACCTCAACGGAGACTACCTGTCCGACGCCCTGGCGGCGGAAGTGGGCGGGATCGGTATCGCCCCGGGCGCCAACCTGTCCGACACCGTGGCCATGTTCGAGGCGACCCACGGCACCGCGCCGAAGTACGCCGGCAAGGACCAGGTCAACCCGGGTTCGGTGATTCTTTCCGCGGAAATGATGCTGCGCCACCTGGGCTGGACCGAGGCGGCCGACCTGATCATCAAGGGCACCAATGGTGCGATCCGCGCCAAGACCGTGACCTATGACTTCGAGCGGCTGATGGACGGGGCAACCCTGGTCTCGTCGTCGGGCTTCGGCGAGGCGCTGATCAAGCACATGTAAGAAAAAAGGCCCGCCTCATATAAATGAGGCGGGCCTTCGTTCGTAATACCGAAATGGATCAAGCGTTCATGGTCAAGTTGGTCGGGACCCTGGCCTCCACAGTGACGGGCGCGGCATGGATGTTGACCGCATGATTGCCCTTGGGGCCCTGGATGACCTCGAAGATGACCGACTGACCCGCTTTCAGGGTCTTGTAACCATCCATCTGGATCGCCGAGTAATGTGCGAAGAGGTCTTCGGTGCTGTCGTCTTCATTGATGAAGCCGTAACCCTTCGCATTGTTGAACCACTTGACTTTACCGCTTGCCATCCTCATATCCCTCTGCAAAGGACTCCATCACTGGAGTATCATCCACTCCATCCGCATACGAACCTGCGAAATTCCTGGTTGACTGCGCGGATCTAATTGACCACGGTGGGTTCTTATTGGTTGTAACACCGTTTTACCGATAGTCAAGGTCAGGCGACGGGCCGTAATCCGCGCCGGTTCCAGCGGCCAACCCACAACCTTAACCTGTCGAAATGATGAAATTCTTTCCATGCATGCACATAGCCAGATTCGACTAACATTCAATCAGGATCGCCCGCAATCGCATGAGGACGATGGCTCCGGGTTGGCAGTACAGGAAGCCAAGCCGGCGCTGCAGGCGCCACCGATGTACAAGGTGGTTTTGTTCAACGATGACTACACGCCGATGGATTTCGTCGTCGAAGTGCTCGAAGTGTTCTTTAACCTGAACCGCGAGCTGGCGACCAAGGTCATGCTGGCCGTCCATACCGAAGGACGGGCAGTCTGCGGATTGTTTACCCGCGACATCGCCGAAACCAAGGCCATGCAGGTCAACCAATACGCCAGGGAAAGCCAGCATCCGCTACTCTGTGAAATCGAGAAGGACGGTTAATCGCCGACCACTTGGGTATGAGGTGAAGCTATGTTAAACCGCGAGCTCGAAGTCACCCTCAATCTGGCCTTCAAGGAGGCGCGCTCCAAGCGTCATGAGTTCATGACGGTCGAGCACCTTCTCCTGGCATTGCTGGACAACGAGGCCGCCGCCACCGTTTTGCGTGCGTGCGGGGCAAATCTCGACAAGCTCAAACACGATCTGCAGGAGTTCATCGACTCCACCACGCCATTGATCCCCGTTCATGACGAGGACCGTGAAACCCAGCCAACCCTGGGCTTCCAGCGGGTACTGCAGCGTGCCGTCTTCCATGTGCAGAGCTCCGGCAAGCGAGAAGTGACCGGCGCCAATGTATTGGTGGCCATTTTCAGCGAGCAGGAAAGCCAGGCGGTGTTCCTGCTCAAGCAGCAAAGCGTGGCTCGCATCGATGTGGTCAACTACATCGCCCACGGCATTTCCAAGGTTCCAGGTCATGGTGAACACCAGGATGGCGAGCAGGAGATGCAGGACGAGGAAGGAGGCGAAACCTCTTCCTCGAGCAATCCGCTCGACGCCTATGCCAGCAATCTCAACGAGCTTGCCCGCCAGGGCCGCATCGATCCGCTGGTCGGTCGGGAAACCGAGGTCGAGCGCGTCGCGCAGATCCTTGCTCGTCGCCGCAAGAACAACCCGCTGCTGGTCGGTGAGGCCGGTGTCGGCAAGACGGCCATCGCCGAGGGCCTGGCCAAGCGCATCGTCGATGGCCAGGTGCCGGACCTGCTGGCCCAGAGCGTCGTCTATTCGCTGGACCTGGGCGCACTGCTGGCGGGTACCAAGTACCGCGGCGATTTCGAGAAGCGCTTCAAGGCGCTGCTCGGCGAACTGCGCAAGCGTCCCCAGGCGATCCTGTTCATCGACGAAATCCACACCATCATCGGTGCCGGTGCGGCATCCGGCGGGGTGATGGATGCGTCCAACCTGCTCAAGCCGCTGCTGTCCTCCGGCGACATCCGCTGCATCGGCTCGACCACCTTCCAGGAGTTCCGTGGCATCTTCGAGAAGGACCGTGCCCTGGCGCGGCGCTTCCAGAAAGTCGATGTCAGCGAGCCCTCGGTGGAAGACACCGTGGGTATCCTGCGCGGGCTCAAGGGTCGCTTCGAGTCGCACCACAGCATCGAATACAGCGATGAGGCCTTGCGTGCCGCCGCCGAGCTGGCAGCCCGCTACATCAACGACCGGCATATGCCGGACAAGGCCATCGACGTCATCGACGAGGCGGGCGCCTTCCAGCGTCTGCAGCCGGTGGAGGCGCGGGTCAAACGCATCGAAGTGCCGCAGGTCGAGGACATCGTCGCCAAGATCGCGCGCATTCCGCCGAAACATGTCACCAGTTCCGACAAGGAGTTGCTGCGCAACCTCGAGCGCGACCTGAAGCTGACGGTGTTCGGCCAGGATGCAGCCATCGACTCGCTGGCCACGGCAATCAAGCTGTCCCGGGCCGGCTTGAAGGCGCCGGACAAGCCGGTCGGTTCCTTCCTGTTCTCCGGGCCGACCGGGGTCGGCAAGACTGAGGTGGCGCGGCAGCTTGCCAAGGCCCTGGGGGTCGAACTGGTGCGCTTCGACATGTCCGAGTACATGGAGCGGCATACCGTCTCCCGCCTGATCGGTGCGCCGCCGGGCTACGTCGGTTTCGACCAGGGTGGCCTGCTCACCGAGGCGATCACCAAGCAGCCGCATTGCGTGTTGCTGCTCGACGAGATCGAGAAAGCGCATCCGGAAGTCTTCAACCTGCTGTTGCAGGTGATGGACCACGGCACCCTGACTGACAACAACGGGCGCAAGGCGGACTTCCGCAACGTGATCCTGATCATGACCACCAACGCCGGTGCGGAAACCGCGGCGCGGGCCTCGATCGGCTTTACCCACCAGGATCATTCTTCCGATGCCATGGAAGTGATCAAGAAGAGCTTTACGCCGGAGTTCCGTAACCGCCTGGATACCATCATCCAGTTCGGTCGCCTTACTCACGAAACCATCAAGAGCGTGGTGGACAAGTTCCTCACCGAACTGCAGGCGCAACTGGAAGACAAGCGTGTTCTTCTGGAAGTGTCCGACGCGGCGCGCAGCTGGCTGGCGACCGGTGGCTACGACGCCCAGATGGGGGCCCGGCCGATGGCCCGGCTTATCCAGGACAAGATCAAGCGGCCACTGGCCGAGGAGATCCTGTTCGGCGAGCTGGCCGAGCATGGCGGTGTGGTTCATGTCGATATCCGCGATGGCGAACTGGTCTTCGACTTCGAGACCACGGCGGAGATGGCCTGACCGGAGATTTTGTGGAGGTAGACGGGCCTCATCGCTGGCAAGCCAGCTCCCACAGGGTCCTGTACCTGTCGGAGCTGGCTTGCCAGCGATAGGTTCCTCGGCCTCACCACAAAAACAGCAAAAACAAAAAAGCCCGGCATCTGCCGGGCTTTTTCGTTCGTATAGACTTTTAGCGGGCGCGGTAGGTGATGCGCCCTTTGCTCAGGTCGTACGGCGTCAGTTCGACGCGGACCTTGTCGCCAGTCAGGATACGGATGTAGTTCTTGCGCATCTTTCCGGAGATGTGCGCGGTTACGACGTGCCCGTTTTCCAACTCCACGCGGAACATGGTGTTGGGCAGGGTGTCGACGACAGTGCCTTCCATTTCGAAGCTGTCTTCTTTCGACATGCAGTAAAGCCCTCGGTGTTCAGTTATGGCCGGCCACAGAAGCACCCGGCTACAAAAAGTGGCGTGCATTGTGCCCGAAAAAGGGAGGTCAAGCCAAGGATTTCAGTTCAGGGTGACCCAGCGCTGGTTGATCAGCAATTCAATAGGGCGGTATTGGGTCTTGTAGTTCATTTTTTTGCAGTTCTTGATCCAATAACCAAGGTACACGGCGTCCAGGCCCAGGCGCAGGGTTTCGCCGATCTGCCAGAGGATGGCGTAGCGGCCGAGGCTGCGCCGCTCTTCGGTCGGTTCGTAGAATGTATAGACCGCAGACAGGCCGTTTGGCAGCAGGTCGGTGACCGCTACGGCAACCAGTCGCCCCAGCAGACGGAATTCGTAAAAGCGCGAAAACGGCAGGTCCCTGACCAGGAAGGTGGAAAACTGGTCCCGGCTTGGCGGGTACATGTCGCCATCGGCGTGGCGCTGTTCGATATAGCGCCGGTACAGGTCGAAGTATTCTTCGTTGAAGGCGGGGCGGGCAGCGCTCACCACCAGGTCGGCATTGCGCTTGATGATGCGCTTCTGCTGCCGGTTCGGCGTGAAGCGCGCAGCCGGAATGCGTGCCGGCACGCAGGCATTGCAGTTCTGGCAGTGAGGACGGTACAGGTGGTCGCCACTGCGACGAAAGCCCATTTCCGACAGGTCCGCGTAGACGGTGGCGTCCATTGGCTGGCTCGGGTCGAGAAACAGCGTAGTAGCCTGCTCGTCAGGCAGGTAACTGCAGGCATGGGGTTGAGTGGCATAAAACTTCAACCGCGCCAGCTCAGTCATGATCAACCCCTCGGCAGATTTTTACTAATTGTAAGCCAGCTGTGGAAACTCGCCTAGCAAACGGCCTGGGTGCAGGTCCAGGTGGCGTCATTGGGCTGGTCCAGATATTGACGCAGATAGTCGGCGAAGGTTGCCCTGGAGATGGCGCGGGCACCCAAGCTGTGCAGATGCTCTGTAGGCATCTGGCAGTCGATCAGGACGAAACCGGCCTGGCGCAGGTGCTCGACCAGCGCGACGAAACCGACCTTGGAAGCGTTGTCTGCCCGGCTGAACATCGATTCACCGAAGAACAGCCGGCCCATGGCCAGGCCGTAAAGCCCGCCGACCAGTTCGCCGTCCCGGTACACCTCCACGGAGTGGGCAAGGCCCCGGCGATGCAGTTCCACGTACGCCGCCTGCATGCTGTCGGTGATCCAGGTGCCGTCGGCGTAGGCCCTGGGCGCGGCACAGGCGGCAATCACGGCGGCAAAGTCCTGGTCGAAGCTGACCTGGTAATGCCCTTGGCGGATGAACTTGCGCAGCGAGCGCGAGACATGCAGCTCGTCGGGGAACATCACCGTGCGCGGATCCGGAGACCACCAGAGGATCGGCTGGCCGTCCTGGTACCAGGGGAAACAACCATGGCGATAGGCCTGGACCAGGCGCTCGGGGCGCAGGTCGCCGCCGGCGGCGAGCAGGCCGTTGGGTTCCTGCAGGGCCTTTTCCAATGGCGGGAAATCCAGGGTGTTGCGGTTCAGCCAGGTCAGCATCGGGTTCCGTCGCGTGTGTCGGGGCAGGGGAGGGCGCCCAGCATGACCCGAAAAAGCCCCGGCGGACAACCCGTTGCCTGGCGCGTGTGGTGCGCTTGGATGATGGCCGTCTGCCTTGTGCGCAACTTAATATCGGGGCAGTTGTCCCAACCATGCAAAAACCCCGCATAAGCCTTTGTCACAAAAGAAAATGCGTGCTCAAATTGTTGTATTGGAATTTGCTCCTGTCATGGCTCGTTCCGCCGAGTGCAATGGCGATGGATCGACAGTAATGTTAAAAGTAGTGATTTGTTGACCGGGCCCCTCGGTCAATCACGGTTGGACGCGCATCCGCGCAGGAATAGACCCGTTTTGAAGAAAAACACAGCAACACCCAGCCCCCAGCCGCTCTGGCGCCAGCAGTTGCACTACAGGCTCAAGGAAGGTGCCCTGATTGCCATGGGCGCCCTGTGCCTCTATCTGTGGATGGCATTGCTGAGCTACGACCAGGCCGACCCGGGCTTCAGCCACACCAGCAATGTCGAACAGGTGCAGAACGCTGCCGGCCGCGCGGGTGCCTTCTTCGCCGACGTCCTGTTCATGGTGCTCGGCTATTTCGCCTACATCTTCCCCTTGCTGCTGGCAATCAAGACCTGGCAGATCTTTCGCGAACGCCACCAGCCGTGGCAGTGGAGCGGCTGGTTGTTCTCGTGGCGGCTGATCGGCCTGGTGTTCCTGGTCCTTTCCGGCGCGGCCCTGGCCCATATCCATTTCCATTCTGCACCGAGCCTGCCGGCCTCGGCCGGCGGCGCACTGGGCGAGAGCCTTGGCGACCTGGCGAAGAACGCCCTGAACGTGCAGGGCAGTACCCTGATGTTCATCGCGCTGTTCCTCTTCGGCCTGACCGTATTCACCGATCTGTCGTGGTTCAAGGTGATGGACATCACCGGCAAGATCACCCTCGACCTCTTCGAACTGATCCAGGGCGCCGCCAGCCGCTGGTGGAGCGCGCGCAACGAGCGCAAGCAACTGGTCGCGCAACTGCGCGAAGTCGACGAGCAGGTCAATGAAGTGGTGGCCCCGGTGGTGCCGGACCGCCGCGAGCAGGCCAAGGCCCGCGAGCGCATCATCGAGCGTGACCAGGCGTTGGCCAGGCATGTCGCCGAGCGCGAGGAAAAGACCCCGCCGGTGATCATGCCCGCGCCGGCCAAGGCCCCCGAACCGAGCAAGCGCGTGCAGAAAGAGAAGCAGGTGCCGCTGTTCGTCGACAGCGCCGTCGAAGGCACGCTGCCGCCGATCTCGATTCTCGACCCGGCCGAGCAGAAGAAGGTCAACTACTCTCCCGAATCCCTGGCGGGTGTCGGCCAGTTGCTGGAAATCAAGCTGAAGGAGTTCGGCGTCGAGGTCTCGGTGGACTCGATCCACCCGGGCCCGGTGATCACCCGCTACGAAATCCAGCCGGCCGCCGGCGTCAAGGTCAGCCGCATCGCCAACCTGGCCAAGGACCTGGCACGCTCCCTGGCGGTGACCAGTGTGCGCGTGGTCGAGGTGATTCCCGGCAAGACCACCGTGGGCATCGAGATTCCCAACGAAGACCGGCAGATCGTGCGCTTCTCCGAAGTGCTGTCGTCGCCGCAGTACGACGAGGCCAAGTCGCCGGTTACCCTGGCCCTCGGTCATGACATCGGCGGCAAGCCGGTGATTACCGACCTGGCCAAGATGCCGCACCTGCTGGTAGCCGGTACCACCGGTTCCGGCAAGTCGGTGGGCGTGAACGCCATGATCCTGTCGATCCTGTTCAAGTCCAGCCCGCAGGACGCCAAGCTGATCATGATCGACCCGAAGATGCTCGAACTGTCGATCTACGAAGGCATCCCGCACTTGTTGTGCCCGGTGGTCACCGACATGAAGGACGCCGCCAACGCCCTGCGCTGGAGCGTCGCGGAGATGGAGCGGCGCTACAAGCTGATGGCGGCCATGGGCGTGCGCAACCTCGCGGGCTTCAACCGCAAGATCAAGGACGCCGAGGAAGCCGGCGAGCCGATCTACGACCCGATGTTCCGTCGCGAAAGCATGGACGACGTGCCGCCGACCCTGGGTACCCTGCCGACCATCGTGGTAGTGGTGGACGAGTTCGCCGACATGATGATGATCGTCGGCAAGAAGGTCGAGGAACTCATCGCCCGTATCGCCCAGAAGGCCCGGGCCGCGGGTATCCACCTGATCCTGGCCACACAGCGCCCGTCGGTGGACGTCATCACCGGCCTGATCAAGGCCAACATTCCGACGCGCATGGCGTTCCAGGTATCGAGCAAGATCGACTCGCGGACCATCATCGACCAGGGCGGTGCCGAGCAACTGCTCGGTCACGGTGACATGCTCTACATGCCGCCCGGCACCAGCCTGCCGATCCGTGTCCATGGCGCTTTCGTCTCCGACGACGAGGTGCACCGGGTGGTCGAGGCATGGAAACTGCGGGGCGCACCGGACTACAACGACGACATCCTCAATGGCGTCGAGGAAGCCGGCAGTGGCTTCGAGGGTGGCGGTGGCGGCGAGGGTGGTGAAGATGCCGAGACCGACGCGCTTTACGATGAAGCCGTGCAGTTCGTCCTGGAAAGCCGCCGTGCCTCCATCTCCGCGGTACAGCGCAAGCTGAAGATCGGCTACAACCGCGCCGCGCGGATGATCGAGGCGATGGAAATGGCCGGTGTGGTCACTCCGATGAATACCAATGGATCACGTGAAGTCATCGCGCCGGGGCAGGCGCGGGACTGATCCCTCTTCAATGGCGGTGGGCGAAGACGCCCGCCGCTTCATTCATTCAGCAACGAGGATTGCCATGCGCCTGATTCGCATGATGTTGGTTTCCGCTTTGAGCCTGTCCAGTGCCTCGGTGTTCGCCGCCGAAGCCGACGTGGCGCGCCTGAGCCAGTTGCTCGAGCGCTCGACGACCATCAGCGCCAACTTCTCTCAACTGGCACTGGATTCCAGTGGTACCCAGTTGCAGGAAACCAAGGGGCAGATGGCGGTCAAGCGCCCGGGTCTGTTCTACTGGCACACCGACGCGCCGCAGGAGCAGGTGGTGGTGTCCGACGGCAAGAACGTCACCCTGTGGGACCCGGACCTGGAGCAGGCGACCATCAAGAAGCTTGACCAGCGCCTGACCCAGACCCCGGCGCTGCTGCTGTCCGGCGATATCTCGAAGATCGGTCAGAGCTATGACATCACTTCGAAAGAGCAGGGCGAGGTGATGGACTTCGTTCTGCGTCCCAAGACCAAGGACACCCTGTTCGACTCCCTGCGCCTGTCCTTCCGCGGTGGCCTGATCAACGACATGCAGTTGATCGACAGCGTTGGCCAGCGCACCAACATCATGTTCACCGGGGTCAAGGCCAACGAGTCGATCCCGGCGAGCAAGTTCGAGTTCGTCGTGCCCAAGGGCGCGGACGTGATCAAAGAGTAAGAGGTCGCCTAGCCGTCCATGGACCTGTTTCGCAGTGAACCGGTTGCCCAGCCCCTGGCCGCGCGCATGCGCCCGGCCAGCCTGGACGAATACGTCGGCCAGCAGCACCTGCTGGCCCGTGGCAAGCCGCTGCGCGAGGCCCTGGAACAGGGCGCGCTGCATTCGATGATCTTCTGGGGCCCGCCCGGGGTCGGCAAGACCACCCTGGCGCGGCTGCTGGCGCAGTTCTGCGATGCGCACTTCGAGACGGTTTCGGCGGTACTGGCCGGGGTCAAGGAAATCCGCCAGGCGGTGGAAGTCGCCAAGCAGCAGGCGGCCCAGTACGGACGGCGGACCATCCTTTTCGTCGACGAAGTGCACCGCTTCAACAAATCCCAGCAGGATGCCTTCCTGCCCTATGTGGAAGACGGCACGCTGATCTTCATCGGTGCCACTACCGAGAACCCGTCCTTCGAGCTGAACAACGCGCTGCTCTCGCGAGCCCGGGTCTACGTACTCAAGAGCCTCGACGAAGAAGCCCTGCGCCGCCTGGTGCAGCGCGCACTCACCGAGGAGCGCGGCCTGGGCAAGCGTAACCTGAGCCTTTCCGACGAGGCTTTCAGCATGCTCCTGGCCGCTGCCGATGGCGATGGCCGGCGCATGCTCAATTTCCTCGAGAACGCCTCGGACCTGGCCGAAGACGGCGGCGAGATCGGTGCCGAGCTCCTGCAAAGCCTGCTCGGCGATACCCGTCGCCGTTTCGACAAGGGTGGCGAAGCCTTCTACGACCAGATTTCCGCGTTGCACAAATCCATCCGCGGCTCCAATCCCGACGCCGCGCTGTACTGGTTCGCGCGCATGCTCGACGGCGGTTGCGACCCGTTGTACCTGGCTCGCCGCGTGGTGCGCATGGCCAGCGAGGATATCGGCAATGCCGACCCGCGCGCCCTGAGCCTGTGCCTGTCGGCCTGGGACGTGCAGGAGCGCCTTGGCAGCCCCGAAGGTGAACTGGCGGTGGCCCAGGCCATCACCTACCTGGCCTGCGCGCCGAAGAGCAATGCCGTGTACATGGGCTTCAAGGCTGCGTTGCGCGAAGCTGCGGAACACGGTTCGCTGGAGGTCCCGCTGCACTTGCGCAACGCGCCGACCAAGCTGATGAAGCAGTTGGGCTACGGCGAGGAGTATCGCTACGCCCACGACGAGCCGGGCGCCTATGCCGCCGGTGAAGACTATTTCCCCGAAGACCTCGAGCCGCGCCAGTACTACCAGCCGGTGCCCCGCGGCCTGGAACTGAAGATCGGTGAAAAGCTCCGGCAACTGGCCGAGCTCGACCGCAACAGCCCCCGGCAACGGAGAAAACCGTGATCGCCCTTGTCGCCGCCGTCAGCGCCGGAGGGATCGCCGGTACCCTGTTGCGCTTTGCCACCGGCAATTGGGTCGCCGCCCACTGGCCTCGCCACTTTTATCTCGGTACGCTGGCCGTCAATCTGGTCGGCTGCCTGCTGATCGGCCTGCTCTACGGACTGTTCCTGCATCGGCCGTACGTGCCGGTCGAACTGCGTGGCGGCCTGATCGTCGGTTTCCTCGGCGGCCTGACCACGTTTTCATCCTTTTCACTGGATACCGTGCGCCTGCTCGAAAGCGGGCAGGCGCCGCTGGCTTTCGGTTATGCCGCAGCCAGCGTGCTGGGCGGCCTGCTCGCAACCTGGGCCGGCCTGGCGCTGACCCGAATCTGAACCAACACCACACATAACGAGAGAACGATATGCTCGATTCCAAACTGTTACGCGGCCAACTTCAGGAAGTGGCGGACCGCCTGGCCTCCCGTGGCTTCAGCCTGGATGTCGCGCGCATCGAATCCCTGGAAGAGCGCCGCAAGACGGTGCAGACCCGTACCGAGCAGTTGCAGGCCGAGCGCAACGCGCGCTCGAAGTCGATCGGCATGGCCAAGGCCAAGGGCGAGGACATCGCACCGCTGATGGCCGACGTCGAGCGCATGGCCAGCGAGCTGGCCGCCGGCAAGGTCGAACTGGACCAGATCCAGTCCGAGCTGGACCAGATCCTGCTGACCATTCCCAACCTGCCGGATGCCAGCGTTCCGCTCGGCGAGGATGAAGACGGCAACGTCGAAGTCCGTCGCTGGGGCACCCCGCGCCAGTTCGACTTCCAGATCCAGGACCACGTGGCCCTCGGCGAGCGTAACGGCTGGCTCGACTTCGAAACCGCCGCCAAGCTCTCCGGCGCGCGCTTCGCCCTGTTGCGCGGGCCGATTGCCCGCCTGCACCGCGCCCTGGCCCAGTTCATGATCAACCTGCACATCAACGAGCACGGTTACGAAGAGGCCTACACCCCGTACCTGGTCCAGGCCCCGGCGCTGCAAGGCACCGGCCAGTTGCCGAAGTTCGAGGAAGACCTGTTCAAGATCAGCCGCGAAGGCGAGGCCGATTTCTACCTGATCCCGACCGCCGAGGTGTCGCTGACCAACATCGTTGCCAACGAGATCGTCGACGCCAAGGACCTGCCGATCAAATTCGTCGCCCACACCCCGTGCTTCCGTAGCGAAGCCGGCGCGTCGGGCCGCGATACCCGCGGCATGATTCGCCAGCACCAGTTCGACAAGGTCGAGATGGTCCAGGTGGTCGAGCCGTCGAAATCCATGGAAGCCCTGGAAAGCCTCACCGCCAACGCCGAGCGCGTCCTGCAGGCGCTGGAACTGCCGTACCGCGTGCTGGCCCTGTGCACCGGCGACATGGGCTTCAGCGCCACCAAGACCTACGACCTGGAAGTCTGGGTGCCGAGCCAGGACAAGTACCGCGAGATCTCCTCGTGCTCCAACTGCGGCGACTTCCAGGCCCGCCGCATGCAGGCGCGCTGGCGCAACCCGGAAACCGGCAAGCCGGAACTGGTCCATACCCTCAACGGTTCGGGCCTGGCGGTAGGCCGGACCCTGGTCGCGGTGCTGGAGAACTACCAGCAGGCCGACGGCACCATCCGTGTACCGGAAGTCCTCAAGCCCTACATGGGCGGCATCGAGGTCATCGGCTAAATGGAATTCCTGCCGCTGTTCCACAATTTGCGCGGCAGCCAGGTCCTGGTGGTGGGTGGCGGCGAGATTGCCTTGCGCAAATCCCGCCTGCTGGCCGATGCCGGAGCACGGCTGCGCGTGGTCGCCCCGGCGATCGAAGGGCAACTGGCCGAGTTGGCCCGGCACAGTGGTGGCCAGCTTCTGGAGCGTGGCTATCAGGAACAGGACCTGGACGATTGCCAACTGGTCATCGCCGCCACCGATGACCAGGCGCTCAATGCCCAGGTTTCGGCAGATGCGCGCAAGCGCTGCGTGCCGGTCAATGTAGTGGATGCCCCCGCGCTGTGCTCGGTGATCTTCCCTGCCATCGTCGATCGTTCGCCGCTGGTGGTCGCGGTTTCCAGCGGCGGCGATGCCCCGGTGCTGGCGCGGTTGATTCGTGCCCGCCTGGAAACCTGGATCCCCGCCGCCTACGGCGAACTGGCCGGGCTGGCCGCGCGTTTCCGCGACCGGGTCAAGCAGTTGTACCCCGACGTCAACCAGCGTCGGGGTTTCTGGGAAGAGGTGTTCCAGGGCCCGATCGCCGAGCGCCAGCTGGCCGGGCAGGGCGCCGAAGCCGAGCGCCTGTTGCAGGCCAAGGTCGAGGGCAAGCCGGAGCAGACGGCGGGCGAGGTGTACCTGGTCGGTGCCGGTCCGGGTGATCCGGATCTGTTGACCTTCCGCGCCTTGCGCCTGATGCAGCAGGCTGACGTGGTGCTGTATGACCGTCTTGTCGCGCCCGCAATCATCGAAATGTGCCGGCGTGATGCCGAGCGCATTTATGTCGGCAAGCGCCGCGCTGATCATTCGGTACCCCAGGAACAGATCAACCAGCTGTTGGTGGACCTGGCTCGCCAGGGCAAGCGGGTGCTGCGGCTCAAGGGTGGAGACCCGTTCATCTTCGGGCGTGGCGGGGAAGAGATCGAGGAACTGGCGGAGCAGGGCATACCGTTCCAGGTGGTGCCCGGTATCACCGCGGCAAGCGGTTGCTCGGCCTACGCCGGAATCCCGCTGACCCACCGTGACTACGCGCAGTCGGTACGCTTCGTCACCGGTCACCTGAAGGATGGCACCAGCAACCTGCCGTGGAACGATCTGGTGGCGCCAGCGCAGACCCTGGTGTTCTACATGGGCTTGGTGGGTTTGCCGACCATCTGTTCCGAATTGATCCGCCATGGTCGCGCCGCCGACACCCCGGCAGCGCTGGTCCAGCAAGGCACTACCAAGAACCAGCGGGTGTTTACCGGCACCCTGGCCGACCTGCCGCAACTGGTGGCAGAGCATGAGGTTCATGCGCCGACCCTGGTGATCGTGGGTGAGGTGGTGCAACTGCGCGACAAGCTGGCCTGGTTCGAAGGCGCCCAGTAAAACCTTTCAGGTGGGCTCGGACCCTGTGGGAGCGGGTTCACCCGCGATTACGTTAGTGAATTCACTACTGTAATCGCGGGTGAACCCGCTCCCACATTGATTATGGTGGCCTTTAGAGCCCGGTTTTCTTCCAGATCCCCCGCCCAACCAGCCGTTCCCGATCATGCGCCTGGCCAAAGTCCTGCTTCGGCCCCTTGGGCACGATGCCGTTCGGGTTGATGGTCTTGTGACTGGCGTAATAGTGGTGCTGGATATGCTCCATATCCACTGTCTGCGCCACTCCCGGCCATTGGTACAGCTCGCGCAGCCAGTTGCTCAGGTTCGGGTAGTCGGCAATCCGCCGCAGGTTGCACTTGAAGTGCCCGTAGTACACCGCATCGAAGCGCACGATGGTGGTGAACAGGCGGATATCGGCTTCGGTCAGGTATTCCCCGGCCAGGTAACGCTGCCGATCCAGTAGCTGCTCCAAGGTATCCAGTTCGGCGAACAGCGCATCGAACGCCTCCTCATACGCCTTCTGCGACGTGGCGAAGCCCGCCCGGTAGACACCGTTGTTCACTGCCGGATAGATGCGCTCGTTCAAGGCATCGATCTTTGCCCGCAGCGGCTCCGGGTACAGGTCCAGGCGATTGCCGGTCAAGCCGTCGAAGGCGCTGTTGAAGATACGGATGATCTGCGACGACTCGTTGTTGACGATGCGCTGCTCCTGCCTGTCCCACAGCACCGGTACGGTGACGCGCCCGGTGTAGTGCGGGTCGTCGCGGGTGTAGCGCTGGTGCAGGTAGTCGAAGCCGTCGAGCTTGTCGCCGGTGGAGCCCAGGCCCTTGTCGAAGGTCCAGCCATGCTCGCCCATCAGCCAACTGACCACGGACACGTCGATCAGGCTCTCCAGGCCCTTGAGCTTGCGATAGATCAGGGTGCGGTGGGCCCAGGGGCAGGCCAGCGATACATACAGGTGATAGCGTCCGGCTTCGGCCGCTGGCAAGTCATTGCGGCGCTGCGCGTTTTCGCGCTCGAAAGCGCCGTCCTTGCTGCTTTGGTACCACTGGTCATGCCAGCGTCCGTCGATCAACAGGCCCATGGTGAAGGCTCCTTGGCAATTCGTTTTGAAATTGGAAGCCATTCTAAGGGCTCAAGTTCGAACGAATAGCGCAAAGATCCCGCCTGTTTGATCGATGGAGTCGATGGATTGTCTCAGGCCAGACGTGCAGCCCAGTATTCGCGGGCCTTGGCGAAGGCGTCGGCCTGGCTGTGCCCAAGGCCTCGCAGCGCCAGGGCCATGGTCGCGACTACCGCCATCTCGCCATAGCTGTCAGGGGACTCGCCGGACCAGACGCTCAACAGGTGCGAAGGCTCCAGGCTTGCCGGCTTCACATGCCGTTGCGCCGACATCTGCGGCCATTCCTCATCCCAGTCCGCACCCTCGGCGGTGCCGTAGAGATGGCTGGTCGCGTCCGGGTTGACCTCGATCTCGCCGCCATCGCCCTTGATCACGATGGCGCGATCGCCCAGCAAACGGCTGGCCTCGCGGTGCACCGCCTGGTAGCCGGGGTGGAAGATGCTCTGCAGGCCGCAGCGGGCGCCCAGCGGATTGAGCACCCGGGCCAGGGAGTGGATCGGCGAGCGCAGGCCGAGGGTGTTGCGCAGGTCGATCATCCGTTGCAGGCGCGGCGCCCAGTCCTGCAGCGGGAAGAAGGCCAGGTTGTGCCGGTCCAGCGCTGTCCTGACTTCGCCCCAGTTGCGGCACAAGGGGATGTCCAGCAGGCCCAGTACCTGCTCGGTATACAGGCGCCCGGCGGTGTGCGCGCCGCCGCCGTGCATCAGGATGCGCACGCCATTGCCCGCCAGGCAGCGCGTCGCCAGCAGGTACCAGGGCAGGTGGCGCTTCTTCCCGGCGTAGCTCGGCCAGTCGATGTCCACGGCGATCGCCGGGGCATCCAGGCGCGCACGCAAGGCCTCGGTAAAACCGGCCAGTTCCTCGGGGCTTTCTTCCTTGTGCCGCAGCAGCATCAGGAAGGCGCCAAGCTGGGTTTCTTCGACCTCGCCGTCGAGGAGCATGCCCATCGCCTCGCGGGCTTCCTCGCGGGTCAGGCCGCGGGCTCCGCGCTTGCCCTTGCCGAGGATGCGGACGAATTCGGCGAAAGGGTGTTCGGCCGGGGTTTCGGTAACGAGGGGACGTGGCTCGGTCATATGCAATTGGTCGGCTTGGGCAGGCCCGCCAGCTTGGCGGCAAGTTTGGCGGGAGTACCGTTGAACAGGCGGTTAAGGTGCAGGCTGTTGCCTTTGTCCGCGCCCAGCTTGAGCGCGGTGTACTTGATCAGCGGCCGGGTCGCCGGCGACAGCTCGAACTCCCGGTAGAACTGGCGCAGCAGCTCCAGCACTTCCCAGTGATCGGCACTCAGCTCGATGGACTCGCGCTCGGCCAGGGCCCGGGCGACATCCTCGGACCAGTCACCCAGTTCCACCAAGTAACCGTCCTTGTCGAGGGCGATATCACGGCCGTTGACATGCAGGATGCTCATAGCCAGCTGTTGACCTTGTCGTAGTTCAGGGACAGTTCGACGAATGCCGGATAATCCACGGCCGTGGCGACGGTGTCGGTGATGGCGCGGGCCTCGAGGTCTTCCGCAAGGGCATACAGGCGCGGGCCGAGCGTGGTCAGCCCGGCTACCGTTACGCTGCCGGGATTCAACGCGTACACCGCATCGCCACAGAGCAGCAGGCCGTCGTGCGGGCCGAGCAGGCGCAGGCAACTGGCCAGGCGGTTGTCGCCGAACGGCGAGCGGGAAATGACATGCAGGGTGCTCATCAGAGGGTTACCACCTGGTCGAAACGGTCGATCAAGGCCGCAAGGCCGGCGTCATCCAGCACCTGCACCGGCAGGCCCAGGCCATCGGGGTCCAGGCCGCGCTCGGCCAGGCTGGTGGCGGCAACGAACAGGTCCTCGACGCCGAACATCGGCAGGGCCTGAAGATTGGCTGCGAGGTTCTTCTGCTGCAGCAGCGCCGGTTGCTGGTTGGGCGCGAGCTGGAACACGCCGTCATCGAGGAACAGCATGCCCAGGGGAAGATCGAAGGCGCCGCCGGCCAGCGCGATATCCAGCGCTTCGCGCGCGGACGGGCCGCTCCACGGCGCCTGGCGGCTGATGATCAGCAGGGACTTGGCCATTTCAATCGCCTCCGAAGCAGACCAGGCGGTCCGCGCTTTGTGCGGCTTCATGCAACTGGCCGAGGCCGGACAGTTCCCACGGTACCGGCAGGTTGGCAGCCGGGCGCTGATAGCGATTGGCTTCCTCGTCGTTCAGCACACCGCGGCGCAGGGCGGCGGCGATGCACACCACCGCATCGAGCTGGTGGGCCGTGACGAACTCGCGCCAGTGCGCCGGCACGTCGTTTTCATCCTGGGGCGTGACCACGTTGGCCGAGGCGCTGTGCACACCGTCCTGGTAGAAGAACAGGCGCACGATCTCATGACCGCCGGCAAGAGCCGCCTGGGCGAACAGCAAGGCGCGGCGCGAGGAGGGCGCGTGGCCGGGGGAAAAAACCGCGATGACGAACTTCATGGCAGGCCCTGTGGGAAAAACACCCGGCATGATAAAGCAAAAAGCCCGCAGCAGGCTGCGGGCTTGTCCGATGCACGACCCGGATCAGGCCTCGCGCCTGGCCTCGGGCAGGAACCAGTTCAGCACCAGGGCACAGATGCCACCGGTGGCCACGCCCGATTCCAGCACGTTGCGCAGGGCCGAAGGCATATGGGCGAGGAACTCCGGCACCTGGGCCACGCCCAGGCCGAGGGCCAGGGACACAGCGATGATCAGCAGGGCCCGGCGGTCCAGGCTGATGCTGGCAAGGATGTTGATCCCGGAAGCGGCGACGGCGCCGAACATGACCATGGCCGCGCCGCCCAGCACCGGCTCGGGCACGGCCTGGATCACCCCGGCCACCGCCGGGAACAGGCCCAGCACGACCAGCATCAGGGCGATCCATACGCCAATATGGCGGCTGGCGATGCCGGTCAGCTGAATCACCCCATTGTTCTGCGCGAAGATCGAGCTGGGGAAGGTGTTGAACACCCCGGCCAGCAGCGAGTTGGCCCCGTTGACCAGTACCCCGCCCTTGATCCGCTGCATCCACAGCGGGCCTTCCACCGGCTGGCGCGACACCTTGCTGGTGGCGGTGACGTCGCCGATGGCCTCCAGCGAGGTGACCAGGTAGATCACCAGCATCGGAATGAACAACGACCAGGAGAAGCCCAGCCCGAAATGCAGCGGTACCGGCACCTGGAACAGCGCCGCTTCATGCATGCCGGTGAAATCCAGGCGGCCCAGGTACCCGGCCAGGGCATAGCCCACGGCGAGGGCAATGACGATGGCGCAACTGCGCATCCACACCAGCGGGATGCGGTTGAGCACCACGATGATCGCCAGCACCACGCCGGACAGCAGCAGGTTCTCGCCGTTGGCGAAGGTGCCGTTGCCCATGGCGGCGAAACCGCCGCCCATGCTGATCAGGCCGACCTTGATCAGGGTCAGGCCGATCATCAGCACGACGATGCCGGTCACCAGCGGGGTAATCAGGCGCTTGACGAACGGCAGGATGCGCGAAATGCCCATTTCCACGAACGATCCGGCGATGACCACGCCAAAGATCGCCGCCATCACCGCCTCCACCGGCGTACCCTGCTTGACCATCAGCGCACCGCCGGCGATCAGCGGGCCGACGAAGTTGAAGCTGGTGCCCTGGACGATCAGCAGCCCGGCGCCGAACGGCCCGAAGCGGCGGCACTGGACGAAGGTGGCGATGCCGGAGATTACCAGGGACATCGACACGATCAGGTTGGTATCGCGGGCGGAAACGCCCAGGGCCTGGCAGATCAGCAGGCCCGGGGTCACGATCGGCACGATGATCGCCAGCAAATGCTGGAGCGCGGCCAGCAGGCCGATCACCAGGCGCGGCCGGTCTTCCAGGCCGAGGACCAGTTCATTGGCCTGTGCCGGGCCTTGTTCGATTGAGCTCATGGAAAGGATGCCCCGGAAAAAAAGGAGCGCATTCTACGGGGGCACGAAGGTTTGCGGTAGCCTGTCTTAGGGGCGATTCGCGGAACTTGTGGGAGCGGGTTCACCCGCGATTGCGATGGTGAATTCACTACTGTAATCGCGGGTGAACCCGCTCCCACAAGGCCCGCGGTGCTGTTGCACTATTTATGCCCTCGACAAGCCGCCTCCAGCACCCGCGGCCCCGGCCCTTCCAACCCGAGCCTGTCCTCCGGGTTGCGCAACGGACAATCCTCCAGCGACAGGCAGCCACAGCCAATGCAGTCATCCAGGCTGTCGCGCAATGCTTCCAGCGTCCGTATCCGCGCATTCAGGTCTTCGCGCCAGGCCGTGGACATTTCCCCCCACTGCGCCGCCGTCAGCTTGCTGTTCGGCGGATAGCGGCCAAAGGCATTCTTGATCTCCTCCAACGGAATCCCGGTGCGCTGGGCCACCTTGATCACCGCGATGGTCCGCAGCACCAGCGCCGGAAAACGCCGTTGGTTGCCGGCATTGCGGGTACTGGCGATCAGCCCCTTGGCCTCGTAGAAGTGCAAGGTCGACACCGGCACCCCGGCGCGGCGCGCCACTTCGCCGACGCTGAGCAGGCGCGTCCCGTCCACCGCGTTTTTCCCCGCCATACCTGTTGACCTCAAGTAAAGTTGAGGTTTTATAGTCCGGCCCCGTCGTTCCTGCAAGTGCAGGAATCATCATCGATCAGCGGGGCGGAGCATGGGCAAAAGGCTGCTGTTGGGGGGAGGGGCGCTGGCGCTGGGTGTGCTGGTGTTGGTAGTGGGCATGCCACGGACACCGCCGGCGCAGGCCAGCGGTGCATGGCCGACAACCAAGGTGGCGTTGGCCAGGGTTACGTCGATGCCGGCGCCACGGCAGCGTTTCGCGGTGGGCGAGCTGGAAGCCGTGGATCAGGTGCGGCTGGCCGCCGAGAGCGCCGGCCGGGTGACGCGCATTGCCTTCGACTCGGGCCAGACGGTCAAGGCCGGGCAGTTGCTGGTCCAGCTCAATGATGCCCCGGAGCAAGCTGAGCGCCTGCGCCTGCGGGCACAGTTGCGCAATGCCGAATCATTGCTGGAGAGGACGCGCAAGCTGCGTGCCTCCAGTGTCACCACCCAGGAGCAACTGGACAACGCCAGCGCCGCTGCCGACATGGCCAGGGGCGAGTTGCAACAGGTTGAAGCGCGGATTGCGCAGAAAGCTATCGTCGCGCCATTCGCCGGCAAGCTCGGGATCCGCCGGGTGCATCAGGGCCAGTACCTCAATGCGGGCGACGCGGTTGCCAACCTGGTCGAGCCAAACCGGCTGCGGGTGAATTTCTCCCTGAACGAACAGGCGGTCGCCGAACTGAGTACCGGACAGGCCGTGCAACTGGGCATCGATGCCCTGGCGGACCGGAGCTTCCCGGCGCGGATCAGCGCCATCGACCCCATGATCAGTTCCACGCGCCTGGTCCAGGTGCAGGCCACCCTGGTCAACCCGGACAGCCAGCTGCAACCCGGCATGTACGCCCGGGTGCGTGTGGACGCCCAACAGCCGGCCAGTGTCTTGTCGCTGCCGGAAACCGCCGTCACCTACACCGCCTACGGCCAGACCGTGTTCGTCGTGCGGCAGGTCGAGGGCGGCCTGCAGGTTGCGCGGGTCGGCGTGACCACCGGCGAACGCTGGCAGGGCCGGGTGGAAATCACCTCTGGCCTGGCCGAAGGCGAGCAGGTGGTGGTTTCCGGCCAGCTCAAGCTCAGCGATGGCATGGCGGTGGAACCCGTGGCCGGCAACAGCCTGGATGAAGGAGGCCGGCCGTGAGATTCACCGACCTGTTCGTCCGCCGTCCGGTGCTGGCCTTGGTGGTCAGTGCGCTGATCACCCTGATGGGCCTGTTCGCCCTCGGCAAGTTGCCGATCCGCCAATACCCGCTGCTGGAAAGCTCGACCATCACCATCACCACCGAGTACCCCGGCGCATCTGCCGAGTTGATGCAGGGCTTCGTCACCCAGCCGATCACTCAGGCGGTGTCCTCGGTGGAGGGCATCGACTACCTGGCGTCCTCGTCGGTGCAGGGTCGCAGCACCATCACCCTGCGCATGACCCTCAACCGCGATCCGACCCAGGCCCTGACCCAAGCCATGGCCAAGGTCAACCAGGTGCGCTATCGCCTGCCGGAAAAGGCCTACGATCCGGTGGTCGAGCTGTCGGCGGGGGACTCCACCGCGGTGGCCTATGTCGGGTTCTCCAGCGAGACCCTGTCGATCCCCGAATTGAGCGATTACCTGTCGCGGGTGGTCGAGCCACAGTTCTCGGGGATCGACGGCGTGGTCAAGGTGCAGACCTTCGGCGGCCAGAACCTGGCCATGCGCCTGTGGCTGGACAGCGAGCGCATGGCCGGGCGCGGGGTCACCGCCAGCGACGTGGCCGAGGCGGTGCGGCGCAACAACTACCAGGCCACCCCGGGCCAGGTGCGCGGGCAATATGTGCTGGCGGATATCCGCGTCGACACCGACCTGACCAGCGTCGAGGCCTTTCGCGACCTGATCGTGCGCAACGACGGCCGCGACCTCGTGCGCCTGCGTGACATCGGCAGCGTCGAGCTGAGCGCGGCCATGACCCAGACCAGCGCCACCATGGACGGCAAGCCCGCGGTGCACCTGGGCCTGTTCCCCACGCCCTCGGGCAACCCGCTTGTAATCGTCGACGGCATCCGCAAGCTCCTGCCACAGATCCAGCAGACCCTGCCGCCAGGGGTGAAGGTGGCGTTGGCCTACGAGACTGCACGCTTTATCGATGCGTCGATCAAGGAAGTGCTGCACACCTTGCTCGAAGCGATGCTGATCGTGGTCGCGGTGATCTGGCTGTGCCTGGGTTCGCTGCGCAGCGTGGCGATACCGGTGCTGGCGATTCCCCTGTCGATGCTCGGCGCCGCCGCATTGATGCTGTTTTTCGGCTTCAGTCTCAACCTGCTCACCCTGCTGGCGATGGTCCTGGCCATCGGCCTGGTGGTGGACGATGCCATCGTGGTGGTGGAGAACGTCCATCGTCATATAGAAGAAGGGCAGACGCCGGTGGCTGCGGCGCTGGCGGGCGCCCGGGAGATCGCCGGGCCGGTGGTGGCCATGACCCTGACCCTGGCGGCGGTGTACGCGCCCATCGGTTTGATGGGCGGTCTCACCGGCACGCTGTTTCGTGAATTTGCCCTGACGTTGGCCGGTGCAGTGATCATCTCCGGAATCGTTGCCCTGACCTTGTCGCCGGTGATGAGCTCGTTGCTGCTCAAGCCCGGCCAGCAGGAGGGACCGATGGCCCGACTGGCGGAGAAGGTGTTCGGGGGCCTGGCCGGAGGGTATGGCCGTTTGCTGGAGCAATCGCTGGCGCGACGCTGGATCAGCGGCGGAATCGCCGTGCTGGTCTGCCTGAGCCTGCCCTGGCTGTACCTGCAGGCGCAGCGCGAGCTGGCGCCGCCGGAGGACCAGGCGGCGGTACTGGCCGCGATCAAGGCGCCACAATATGCCAGCCTGGAATACGCCGAGCATTTCAATGCCAGGCTGGACCGGGTGATGAAGGCCATCCCGGAAACCACTGATACCTGGATCATCAATGGCACCGACGGCCCGGCCAGCAGTTTCGGCGGCATCAACCTGAGTGCCTGGGGTGACCGCCAGCGTTCGGCGGCGCAGGTCCAGGCCGAACTGCAACAGGCCGTGGGCGAGGTCGAAGGCAGCAGTATCTTCGCCTTCCAGGTGGCCTCGCTGCCGGGTTCCAGTGGTGGCCTGCCGGTGCAGATGGTGCTGCGCAGCGCCCAGGACTACCCGCTGCTGTACCAGACCATGGAAGGGCTCAAGCAGCGCGCGCGGGAAAGCGGCCTGTTCGTCGTGGTGGACAGCGACCTGGACTACAACAACCCGCTGGTCAGCCTGAATGTCGACCGGGCCAAGGCCGCCAGCCTCGGCATCGGCATGCAGGCCATCGGCGATTCGCTGGCGGTGCTGGTGGGCGAGCAGTACATCAATCGCTTCGCCCTGTACGGCCGCTCCTACGACGTGATCCCGCAGAGCATCCAGGACCAGCGCCTGACCCCGCAGGCCCTGGCCCGCCAGTATGTGCGGGCGGATGACGGGCAATTGCTGCCGCTGTCCAGCGTGGTGCACATGGACATCGGCGTGGCGCCGAACCGCCTGCTGCAATTCGATCAGCAGAATGCCAGCACCTTGCAGGCGATTCCCGCGCCGGGTGTTTCCCAAGGCCAGGCGGTGGCCTTCCTCGAACAACTGGCCAGCGAGCTGCCGCCAGGCTTCAGCCATGACTGGCAATCGGAGTCGCGGCAATACGTGCAGGAAGGACTGGCGCTGATGTGGGCCTTCCTCGCCGCGTTGGTGGTGATCTACCTGGTGCTCGCCGCCCAGTACGAAAGCCTGGTGGACCCGCTGATCATCCTGGTCACCGTGCCGCTGTCGATTTGCGGTGCGCTGCTGCCGCTGGCGATGGGCTGGGCGACCCTGAACATCTACACGCAGATTGGCCTGGTGACCCTGATCGGCCTGATCAGCAAGCACGGGATCCTGATGGTGGCGTTCGCCAACGAGATCCAGGTGCGCGACAACCTGGGCCGTGGCGAGGCGATCATCCGCGCCGCGCAGGTCCGCCTGCGCCCGGTGCTGATGACCACGGCGGCGATGACCTTCGGCGTGGTACCGCTGTTGTTCGCCAGCGGGGCCGGGGCCAACAGCCGTTTCGGCCTGGGGGTGGTAATCGTCTGCGGCATGCTGGTGGGCACGCTGTTCACCCTGTTTGTGCTGCCGACCCTTTATTCATGGCTGGCCCGGGATCACCGGGTCGAAAGTGCACGCAAGCAACAGCTGGCCGATGCCCAACGCGTGCTGGGGAGCTGAGGAATGTCCATGAAGTCTTTTGGTGTGTTGGCTGGGGCGTTGATCCTGGGTGCTTGTAGTGTCGGGCCGCAGTACCGGCAGCCGGATGTGGCGCCGATCGCCTTGGTCAGTCCGCAGGCCGGGGAGTTCGCTGCGACCGGGGCGCAGTCGCAGGCGAACTGGTGGGGCTTTTTCGACGACCCGCAACTGTCGCGCCTGATCGAGCGGGCCCTGGTACAGAACAACGATGTGCGCCAGGCCCACGCCAATCTGCTGCTGGCCCGCGCCGGACTCGACGAGCAGGACCTCAAGCGCTATCCGCAGGTCACCAGCGAGGCCGGTTACCTGCGCAGTCTTGAACAGCGCGCGGTGGACGGCGCGGCGCCCCAGCGCAGCCTGGCCGAGTCGTGGCGGGCGGGGCTGGATCTGCAATGGGAACTGGACCTGTTCGGCCGCCTCGATCACCTCAGTCGTGCCGCGCAAGCGCGGGTCGAGGCGTCCCGGGCAGACCTCGAGCAGGTGCAGTTGAGCATCGCCGCGGAGGTGGCGCGAGCCTGGTTCCAGGCCCAGGGACAACGACGGCAACTGGTGCTGGCCCATGACGAGGTGCGTAGCTGGGGCGAGACGGTGCGCATGGTCGAGGCGCAGCTGGCGGCGGGCAGCGGTCTGCCCGAAGACCGGGAAAGTGCGCGGAGCAACCTGCTGCGGGCCGAGGCATCGATCGCACCCTTGAGCAGTGCTTTGCAGCGCAGCCTGTACCGGCTGGACGTGTTATGCGGACAGCGTCCTGGCCGTCTTGCGCTGGCGTTGGGTGCGGCGCCACCGCTGCCTTTGGCCCGGCAACTGCCGCTGGGCGATGTCGACCGGCTGATCCGCAAGCGCCCGGATGTGGTGCGCGCCGAGCGCTTGCTGGCGGCTCGGGTCGAGGACGTCGGCGCGGCGACGGCGGATCTTTATCCGCGCTTGAACCTGGGAGGCTTTATCGGCTTCTTCGCCTTGCGCGACGGCGATCTCGGCAGTGCCTCGCGGGCCTTCGAACTGGCCCCCGGGCTGACCTGGCCGGCGCTGGACCTGGGCAGTGTGCGGGCCCGCCTCAGGGCGGCGCAGGCGCGCTCGGAGGGCGAGGGCGCGCGCTTCGAGCAGGTGCTGCTGGTGGCGGTGGAAGAAGTGGAGGGCGCCGTGGTCGAACTGACCGAGCAGCAGCGGCATCTGCAGGAGCTGGTGAAGTCGGCCGTGCATGACGAGGCGGCGTTCGCCATCGCCAGCCGGCGTTATGACGCCGGCGGCGGGAGCTATCAGGCGGTGCTGGAGAGTCAGCGCGAGCTGTTGCGCACAAGGCAGGCGATTGCGGGGGCGGAAACGGCGTCTTATCTGAATGCGGTGGGGTTGTACAAGGCGTTGGCCTGGCGGGCCTCATCGCCGGCAACGCCGGCTCCCACAGAGATGGCGTCGAACACTGGTCCTGTGGCAGGTGAATAACCTTGTGGGAGCCGGCGTTGCCGGCGATGGGGCCCGAAAGAACAACAAAAAACCAAGCGGGTTCCCCGATGCCTCTGGCAAACTCCTGTTACACAAGGCAGCCAAGAGCCCCCTGATGATCGATATCCATAACGTCACCGCTTTCCAGCAGCATACCCGAGTCCTGGAAGGTTTCTCCCTGCATATCGGCGAAGGCGAGAAGGTCGCCATCCTCGGCCCCAACGGCGCCGGCAAGAGCACCCTGCTCAAGCTGATCACCCGCGAGCTGTACCCGGTGGAGCGCGAGGGCAGCCACCTGCGCCTGTTCGGCAGCGACACCGTCAATCTCTGGGCCCTGCGCAGCCGCATCGGTTTCGTCTCCCAGGACCTGCAGGACGACTACACCCCCTACACCCAGGCGCTGGACGTGGTGGTCTCCGGCTTCTTCGGTTCCATCGGCGCCCACGGCCATCTGCAGCCCAGCGCCGAGCAACTGGAGAACGCCCGCCAATTGCTGGCCGTGGTAGAGATGTCCGGCCATGAACAGACCATGTTCCAGCGCCTGTCCACCGGCCAGCGTCGCCGCCTGCTGCTGGCCCGTGCCCTGGTCCACCAGCCGAGTGCACTGATCCTCGACGAGCCGGCCAACGGCCTGGACATGGGCGCCAGCCTGGGCATGCTCAAGCTGATGCGGCGCTTCTGCGGTGCCGAGCACGCGATGATCATCACCACCCACCATATCGACGAGATCATTCCGGAGATCGAGCGGGTGGTCCTGCTGGACAAGGGCCGCATCGTCGCCGACGGGCCCAAGGCCGACGTGCTCACCAGCGAACGCCTGTCCGCCCTTTACCAGACCGACCTGCGCCTGACCGAGCAGGATGGCTGGTACCGTTGCTGGCACGGTTGACGGTATCTAGGGGTGTGCCGATGCATGCAGCGCCAGGCCCTGGCCGCCGGCGTATTGGGGTTTAAGGTGCCCCTGATCGTCCAGTAGCCACGCATCCATGATTTCCCGCACCACCGGCCCGGCCACCCGGCCGCCGGCCTCGCCGTTCTCGATCATCACCGCCACTACCACGCTGGGATGATCGGCAGGCGCGAAACCGACGAACAGGGCGTTGTCGCGGTGCCGCTCCAGAGTCTTGTTGCGGTTGTAGCGTTCGCCCTGCTTGATCGCCACCACCTGGGCCGTGCCGCTCTTGCCGGCGATGCGGTATTGCGCTCCGGCGGCGGCGGCGCGGGCGATGCCGCGGGGGTCGTGCATGACCATCTGCATGCCCTGGTTGACCTGGTCCCAGGCATGGCTGTCGTGCAGCACGATGTCCGGCATGGGATTGGGGTCGACCGGCGCCGTGTCGCCGACTTCGAGCGCCAGGTGCGGCCGGTGCCACTTGCCCTTGCTGGCCAGCAGGCTGGTGGCCTGGGCCAGCTGTAGCGGCGTGACCTGCATATAGCCCTGGCCGATGCCAAGGATCAGCGTTTCCCCCGGGAACCAGGCCTGGCGGCGAGTGGCGCGTTTCCATTGCTGCGAGGGCATCAGGCCCGGTGCTTCCTCGAACATGTCCAGCGAGACCTTCTCGCCGAGGCCGAAGCGGGCCATGTAGTCGTGCAGGCGATCGATGCCGAGCTTGTGCGCCAGGTCGTAGAAGTAGGTGTCGTTGGAACGCATGATCGCCGTGTACATGTCCACCCAGCCATCGCCGCTGCGGTTCCAGTTGCGGTACTTGTGGTCGTAGTTGGGCAGCTCGTAATAGCCCGGGTCGAACACGCGGCTGCCCGGGGTGGTCACGCCGCTGTCGAGGCCGGCGATGGCGACCTCCGGCTTGACCGTCGATCCGGGTGCATACAGCCCGCGCAGCACGCGGTTGAACAGTGGCCGGTCGATGGAGTCGCGCAGGGCAGCGTACTGCTTGAAGCTGATGCCCTTGACGAACAGGTTGGGGTCGAAGCTCGGGTTGCTGACCATCGCCAGCACGTCGCCGTTGCCGGGGTCGAGTACTACCACCGCGCCCCGGCGGTCGCCCAGGGCGTGCTCGGCGGCCAGCTGCAAATGCGCGTCGAGGCTGAGGGTGATGTTCTTTCCGGGGACCGGGTCCTTATGGTTGAGCACCCGCATCACCCGGCCCTGAGCGTTGGTCTCGACTTCTTCATAGCCAACCTGGCCATGCAGCTCGTTCTCGTAGAAGCGCTCGATCCCGGTCTTGCCGATCGATTGCGTACCGCGGTACTGGGTGCTGTCGAGGACCTTGGCTTCCTTCTCGTTGATCCGTCCGACATAGCCCACGGAGTGCGCGAAATGCTCGGCCAGGGGATATTCGCGGATGAACTGCGGCTCCACCTCAAGCCCCGGCAGGCGAAACTGGTTTACCGCGATAAGGGCGATCTGCTCTTCAGTCAGGCCGACCATCAGGGTGACCGGCTCGAAAGGCTTGCGGCCGCGGCGCAGGTCCTTGTCGAACTGGCGGCGGTCGTCTTCGCCGAGGTTCAGGACCTGCGCCAGGGTGTCCAGGGTCTTCGCCGAATCGCCGGCGCGCTCGCGGGTCATGGTCAGGTCGAAGCTGGGCTTGTTGTCGGCCAGGACCACGCCGTTGCGGTCATAGATCAGCCCGCGCTCGGGCGGGATGGGCAGGATATGGACGCGGTTGTTCTCCGACACGGCGGTCTGCTGGTCGTGCTGAAGCACCTGCAGGACATAGAGGCGGCCCACGAGTACGGCGACCAGGGCCAGGACCAGGATGGCGCAGGCTACCAGCCGGCGGTTGACCAGATGCTGTTCCTTTTCGTGGTCCTTGAGGGGGATCGGTTGTGGCATGGGCGTGTATCGGGCAGCGGGCCGGCGATGCTACGCGTTGCCAGGACGTCCAGGGGTGAATATGAACACTTGTTCATGTGGATTCATGAAGAGGGGTGTTGTCTGATCTGGCCTTATCGCCGGCCAGCTCCCTGTGGGAGCTGGCTTGCCAGCGATAAGGCCATCAGCAATAACCCAGGTTGGTTGTTCAGAGCAGCGAAAGCGGATAACTCACGATCACCCGATGCTCATCGAACTCATTGCTGCTGAAGTCCCGCCGCAAGGTCGAGCTGCGCCACCTCAGCGTCAGGTCGCGCAGCGCACCGCTCTGGACGGTGTAGGCCAGCTCCGTCTCGCGCCCCCACTCCTTGCCATCCTTCACGCTACCGACCTGCACCTGATCCCCACTGATATAGCGCGTCATGAACTGCAGCCCCGGCAATCCATCAACCGCGAAATCATGGTCATAGCGCACCTGCCAGGAGCGCTCATGGGCATTGTCATAGCTGGAGTTGTAGCTGTCGTTGGCCAGGCTGGTGCCCGCCGTGCCATTGACCCGCATCCAGCCGGTGTCGCCACTGACCTTTTGCAGGCCCAGGTAGAAGGTGTGCCCGCCCGTGCGCGCCGAGAGCAGCAGCGAGGCGGTGCGGTTGTCCATGTCGCCGGCCAGCGAGCGGCCGCTGTCCTTGCCGGTGAAGTAGCCCAGGTTGGCGCCCAGGGTCCAGGTGCCCATGGTCTGGCGATGGGTCAGGTTGTAGTACTGCTGCTGGTAGATGTCGCGCAGGTCCGAATGCCAAACACCGATCAGGGTCGCCTTGTCGTTGAACAGGTATTCGGCACCGACGATATCCAGGCGATCCGAGGTGGCGCCGGGGCGGCCGGACATGAACATGTCGTCCATGCTCGCGTCGTTGCGCGGGCTGTTGCCACGGAAACGCGCGCCATAGAGGGTCAGGTCGGTTATTTCCCGGGAGGTGACCTGGGCGCCCTGGAAGGTCTGGGGCAGCGAGCGGCCGTCGTCCGAGCGCAGCACCGGAAGCATCGGCGACCACTCGCCGACCTTCAGTTCGGTCGCTGAAATCCGTGCTTTCCCGGCAACCGCGAGACGCCCGAAATCATCCGCCGGACGACCGTCGTCATGCACCGGCAGCAGTTGCGTGTTGGCCGTGCCGCGACCACCGTCCAGCTTGACCGAATACAGCCCCAGCACATCCAGGCCGAAGCCTACCGTGCCCTCGGTGAACCCCGAGCGGGCATCGAGGATGAAGCTCTGGGTCCATTCCTCGGCCTTGCCTTGCGGGTACGCCGGATCGACGAAGTTGCGATTGATATAGAAGTTGCGCAGTGTCAGGCCTGCCTTGGCGTCTTCGACGAAACCGGCGGCCTGGGCAGTGCCGGCGCCGAACAGCAGGCAGGCGCAGGCCGCCGGGAGACGGCGTGGGAAGCAAAGGATATTCATTGTTGTTGTTCCTTTCTTGCGGGCGAGTAAAACCACGCAGCCGCCCGGAGGCTGCGTGGCAGAAGGTGGAAGGTCAGGCGAACAGGGCGATGATGGCCGGCACGCTGAGCACGGCGGTGTAGTACCCCATGAACTGCACGCCGATGTTGAAGCCGATGAAACGCTGCAGGAAGCCCCCCAGCAGGCCGATGGTAAGGATCACCAGCAGGCCCAGCAGGCCACCTTCCCACAGGCCGATGACCAGGATCAGGCCGACGAAGGTGGCGATTACCGCCTCGTGGCTGATGCGCCGCGACACGAACGAAGCCGCGCGGTGGGCGAAGTTCATCGAGAACGGGTAGGCGATCAGGATAGCGATCACCACCGCGAGCATGCCGAAGGCAAGGAACTCACCGGCGCTGAGCAGGTTGTGCAGGTTGTTCACCTGGCCGGTGGCGCTGTCCACGGTAAAGCGCGGCGGGGCGTTGAACAGCGGCGCGGCCGGGCCGGCGGCCACCGGGCTCAGGGGCAGGCCGAAGGCGATCAGCGGGATCAGCGCCTCGGCGATATAGGTGGACTCGGTCACCCCGTTGCGCACGCTGATCACCGAGGTCAGGCGGTGGTAGGCGTGCTTGATTCGCGCACCGACCACTTCACCAAGGATCACCGTCATCGCCACCGGGCTGAATACGAAGGTGGCGCTGGACACCGTGGCGGTGGCCAGGGTCCAGCCGGACTGGCGGCGGTCGAGGACCTTCAGCGGGTTGGGGAACCAGCCGCCCCAGCTTTTCACGTCCGGCGACAGGGAGAAAGTCCGCGGTTCGCTGCGCTTCATCCGCGCCCGTTCGGCCGGGGCAAGCATGGCGAACAAGGCGGCGATCAGCGGGCCGATGGCGATGCCGAGGAAGTAGCTGACGCTGAGCTTGACCCCATGCTGGCCGGTGAAGGTCTGCAGGGCGATGATCACCAGCACGAAGGGCAGCAGTGCCAGGACCGAGGCCCAGCGGCCGGCCGAGAACCAGGCGATGGTCGTCGCGGCGGCGAGGAACACCCAGGGCGCCGCCTGCTTGATCCCGTCGCCAAACGGTGCCAGCAGCACGGCGAACAGCACTGCCAGCGGCACGGCCACCAGTGCGGCGATCACCGCCCCGGAGATCATCTTGCGCAGGGCGATATGTGGCACGCCGAGGTTGCGCAGGAAGTTCGCCTCGCGCATCAGCGGTGTGGCCATGGTGTCGCCGGGGATACCGAGCAGGGCAGTGGGCACGGCGTGAGTCATGTGCTTGGCCACGGCGCCGGCGAGGAAGAAGGTGAAGACTCCGGCGGCAGGAACGCCGAGCAGTACCACCAGCAGGGTCAGCGGGGCCAGGGTGGTGGTCTCGTCGCTACCGGAGATCAGGCCGATGGCGGAAAACACCACGGCACCGATCACGCCCATCAGGGCGGCCATCAGGATCTGGTCGAACAGGGCTTCCATCAGGCGGTACCTCCCTTCAGGGCTGCAGGGGCGGTGACGGTGCGGGTCGGGCTGGCCGGTTCGGCTTCATCGAACAACTGCTCCAGGCCCAGCTCGCGCAGCTCGGCGCGGACTTCCGGCGGCAGCTCGGAGAGTTGGCCGATACCGCCGTATTCGCTGCGCAGCTCTTCGATCACCTGCTGGCGCCACGCCGGGTCGGCGACGTGTTCCACCACATGGCGCTTGGGCTTGAACAGGCAGGCGCTAACGCCACCGCCCAGCAGCGAGCCGAGGATGCCGAGGAGCATGGCGTAGGCGCGGGCCATCTGGGCGGACTCGACCCAGCCGGTCAGCAGGTGCTCGGCGAGGAAGAAGATGCCCAGGCTGCACGCGGCGCCGATGGCGATGGAAGCGACCAGGTGGCGGCTGTCCACGGTGTCGCCCCAGACTTCGTAGAGGTTGTCGTCAGCCATGGTCCACCTCCGTGGGGCGGGGGTGCAGGCGGCATTCAAGTGTCATCGGAATTCTCCTGCCCTTGCGGGCTTGTTGTTTTTGTTCGGGAGCCAGGATCGGGTTCAGCGGTGTTCTGCGCTCCTTGCCGCCAGGGCCCTGCCTGCGCGGGAGCGGTTGGCGATGCCCAGCTCCGCGCTGATCCAGGTGCCGACCCGGGCCACTGCGTCCAGGTCCACGCCGGTCTCGAAACCCATGCCATGCAGCAGGTAGAGCACGTCCTCGGTCGCCACGTTGCCGCTGGCGCCAGGTGAGTAGGGGCAGCCGCCGAGGCCGGCGACCGAGCTGTCGAAGGTGCGTACTCCCTGCGACAGCGCGGCGTGGACATTGGCGATGGCCATGCCCCAGGTGTCATGGAAATGCCCGGCCAGGGCTTCGACCGGCAGCTCGCGGGCGCAGTGCTCGATCAGGCGGGCGGTCTCGTCCGGGCGTCCTGCGCCGATGGTGTCGCCCAGGCTGATCTCGTAGCAGCCCAGTGCATGCAGGCGGCGCGCTACCGCTGCTACGGCGTCTGGCGCCACTGCACCGCTGAACGGGCAGCCGAGCACGCAGGATACATAGCCGCGCACCCGGACACCCGCAGCTTTGGCAGCTTGCAGCACCGGGGTGAAGCGCTCGAAGCTCTCATCGATGGAGCAATTGATGTTGTTGCGCGAAAACGCCTCGGAGGCGGCGGCGAACACCGCCACCTCCCGGCAACCGGCGCGCAGCGCGGCGTCCAAACCCTGGCCGTTGGGCACCAGGGCCGAATAGTTGACCCCGTCGTCCTCCGGCAGACGCTGGAACAGCGCCTCGCTGTCGGCCATCTGCGGTACCCAGCGCGGCGACACGAAGGCGCCGCCCTCGATATGCCGCAGGCCGGTGGCTGCTAGCTTGCCGATCAGGGCCAGGCGGGTGTCCACCGACAGATGCCGTGGCTCGTTCTGCAAACCGTCCCGCGGGCCTACCTCGAAGATCCTGACCTGCATGGTCATTCGCCGCGCTTCTGTTTCAGCAGCTCGACGGCGCGGTCGGCGCGCACGTCGTGGTCCTGCACCAGTTGCCGGGCGACCCAGTCCACCTCGTCGCCACGGGCGCCAGCCACTACGGCGATGTTGCGCGCGTGCAGGGCCATATGGCCGCGCTGGATGCCTTCGGTGGCGAGGGCGCGCATGGCCCCGAGGTTCTGCGCCAGGCCTACGGCCACGGCGATTTCCGCGAGGTCCTGGGCGGTCTTGACGCCGAGGATGCGCAGCGACAGTTGTGCCAGCGGATGGGTCTTGGTCGCGCCGCCGACCAGGCCAACCGGCATCGGCATTTCCAGGGTGCCGACCAGATGGCCGTTGCCGTCCTTTTCCCAGGTGGTCAGCGAACCGTAGTGGCCGCTGCGGCAGGCGTAGGCGTGGGCACCCGCTTCGACGGCGCGCCAGTCGTTGCCGGTGGCGACGATCAGCGGGTCGATGCCGTTCATGATGCCTTTGTTATGGGTCGCGGCGCGGTAGGGATCGACGGCGGCGAAGGAGTAGGCATCGAGAATGCCCTCGATCACCGCTTCGCCGCTGAACTCAGCGGACTTCAGTTGCTCCGGGGTGATCCGCACCTGGGCCCGGGCCAGGCGCAGGTCGGCCAGGTTGGAGAGGATGCGCAGGCGCACCTTGCCGCCGGTGATCTCCTCCATCAGCGGCGCCACGGCCTCGGCCATGGTGTTGACCGTGTTGGCGCCCATGGCGTCGCGCACATCGACGATCAGGTGGGCCACCAGCATCGGGCCGCGCGGGGTGTCGGCGAAGGTGTGCACCTCGATATCGCGGCAGCCGCCGCCGAGGCGGTTGAGCAACTGGTCCTTGCGGTTGGCCAGCTCGATGATCTCGTCCTTGCGCCGCAGCAGGCTCAGGCGCGCATTGAGCGGATCGGCGACGCCGACGATCTGTACCTGGGCGCGCATCAGCGGTGCGCTGCTGGAGGTCACGAAACCGCCGTTGGCCCGGGCCAGCTTGGCCATGTAGGAGGCGGCGGCAACGATCGAAGGCTCTTCCACCACCAGCGGCACCAGCACATCGCGGCCATTGACCTGGAAGTTGCTGGCCACGGAGAAGGGCAGTTCGAACTTGCCGATGACGTTTTCGATCATGCCGTTGGCGATCTCCATCGGCAGGGCACCGGCGTCGGCCAGCAGGGCGACGTCATCGCCGCCCAGGCCGAGCAGGCGGCCGATATGGTCGAGGCGGGCAGCGGGGGATAGATTACGGAAATCGGGCAGGCGGGAGTCGAGGCTCATGGGGGCTCCTGTGGAGTCATTGTTGTTGGGGCGACGGCTTGAGCGCGGCGCCGGCGTGGTGCTAAATGTGCAGCCACTGTGCCCTTGGATAAAGGTACAGTTTTGCCCAACAGTACCCAGACTGTACCCATGACAGCCCAGGAGCGTGCCGATGGTCCGTGTCACCCTTGCCCAGCAGGTCGCCGATTCGGTGGAGCAGCAGATCCGTGCCGGGGTGCTCAAGGCCGGTGACCGCCTGCCATCGCTGCGCGAATACATGCGCCTGCACGGGCACTCGAAGAACACCGTGATCACCGCCTACGAGATCCTTGCCTCCAAGGGCCTGGTGGAGGCGCGGCACGGGCAGGGCTTCTTCGTCGGCGTGTTGGTGCAGGCTGCCGAGGCGGACGAAACGCCGCCCTATACCCGGGCCATGGACACCATCTGGATGATGCGCCAGCAGTTCGTGCGCGAGCCGGGGGTGGCGCCGCTGGGCGAGGGTTTTGCGCCGGTGGCCTGGCTGCAGGACATGCGCCTGGACAAATTCACCCGCCAGGTGATGCGCAGCGGGGCCGGCAACCTGTTCCGCTACGGCAATCGCCTGGGCAACCCGGCGTTGCGCCAGAGCCTGGTGCGCAAGCTGGCCAGCTACGCGATCAGCGCTACGCCGCGGCAGATCGTCACCACCCATGGTGCCAACCATGCGCTGGACCTGATCATCCGCCGCTTCGTGGTGCCGGGGGATGCGGTACTGGTGGAGAACCCCGGTTACTACCCGTTGTTCGGCAAGTTACAGATGCAGGGCGCGCGGATGCTCAGTGTCCCGCGCCTGCCCGACGGGCCGGACATGGATGCCCTTGAAGCGCTGTTGCAGCGGGAGCGGCCGCGGTTGTTCTTCGTCCAGTCGGTCTGTCACAACCCCACCGGCTCGGATATCTCGCCGGCCAAGGCCCATCGCTTGCTGCAACTGGCCGAGCGGCACGACCTGTTGCTGGTGGAGGATGATGCCCTGGCCGACTTCAAGCCCAGCTCCGCGCTCAAGGTCGCGGCGCTGGACCAACTGCGCCGTTCGCTGTACATCGGCAGTTTCTCCAAGTCGGTCTCGGCGGCGTTGCGGGTGGGGTATATCGCTGGCAGCAAGGACATCATCGATGAGCTGGCGGATCTGCAGATGATGCTGCACACCAGTTGCTCGGAGCTGTGCGAACGTACGGCGGACGTGATTCTTGGCGAAGGGCATTTTCTGCGGCACCTGATGCGTTTGCAGGACCGGGTGCGCGAGGCTACCGAGGGCGGTTTGCAGGTGCTGGATGAACTGGGGGCGCAGGTGTTCTGCCGGCCGCAGCAGAGCCTGTACCTATGGGCGCGATTTCCGGGGATCGAGGATTCGGCGCAACTGACCCGGGAGGTGCAGGGCAGGGGCGTGATGCTGGCGCCAGGTGCGATCTTCCAGATGGATCAGAAGGGGGTTACGCCGTGGACGCGGTTGAATGTGGCGTATTTACGGGAGGCGGTGTTTGCGGAGTGCATTCGGGGGTGGAAGGAGCAGGTCTGAAGTACGGCACGGACCTTGTGGGAGCTGGCTTGTCGGACCGCCGAACCGCAGCGATTGCAGTAGTGAATTCACAACCGCAATTTCGCAAATCCAGGATCGTCTGTTCACAGACATGAAAAAGCCCGCCGAAGCGGGCTTTCTCGTTACATCACCTGGATCAGTCGTCCGAGCTCATGATGCCGAACAGTTGCAGCAGGCTGACGAACAGGTTGTAGATCGATACATACAGGCTGATGGTCGCCATGATGTAGTTGCGCTCGCCGCCGTGAATGATCTGGCTGGTCTGGAAGAGGATGCAGACCGACGAGAACAGTACGAAGCCAGCGCTGATCGCCAGTTGCAGGCCGCTGATCTGGAAGAAGAAGCTCGCGACCACGGCACCCAGCAGGACGAAGAAGCCGGCAGTGATGAAGCCGCTGAGGAAGCTCATGTCCTTGCGGGTGATCAGCACGTAGGCCGACAGGCCACCGAACACCAGTGCGGTCATGGCGAAGGCCGAGCTGACGACTTCGGCACCACCGGCCATGCCCAGGTAGCGGTTGAGGATCGGGCCAAGCAGGAAGCCCATGAAACCGGTCAGGGCGAAGGTGGAAACCAGGCCCCAGGCCGAGTCACGCAGCTTGGCGGTGAGGAAGAACAGGCCGTAGAACCCGATCAGTACCACGAAAATGTTCGGGTAGCCGACGCGCATCTGCTGTGCGACATAGGCCATGACGGCGCTGAAAGCCAGGGTGAGGGCCAGCAGACCATAGGTGTTGCGCAGGACCTTGCTGACTTCCTGCTGTTCGGCCTGCAGGCCGTGATTGACGGCATAATCCTGTTCGCGCATGGCGACACTCCTGTGGGGTTTGAAACGTTGAGTTGCAAAGATCATATCAGACCCTTGGAAACAGGCCATGTAGAGAGTTTGACAGCTTGTTTCATTTCGGTATGATGGCGCCCGCATGACAGAGTGGAAGCGTGGCCGAGTGGTTTAAGGCAACGGTCTTGAAAACCGTCGATGGGCAACTATCCTAGAGTTCGAATCTCTACGCTTCCGCCATATTTCTATTAAAGCCCTGATTTTTCAGGGCTTTTGCGTTTATAGGGCAGTGAACAATAGTTTTGGCAGAAAGCATATGTTCAGGCCGCTTCCTGTCCCGGGATACTCAACCGCTTCCCCAGCGCACTCAGCGCCTTCTCCACCGCCTCCATCCTGCTCATCGATACCAGATTGGAGCGTGGGACATGATGACTGGCGGCGCACGATGGTAGGTGTATACTTTGGCAAATTTTGTCAAAGACAGGCAAAACCATGAGCACCATGAACATTTCTCTGCCAGACGCTCTCAAGTCATTCGTCGATGAGCAGGTCAGCCAGCGCGGCTACAGCACCAGCAGCGAGTATGTTCGGGAACTGATTCGAAAGGATCAGGACCGTCAGCATCTGCGCGGCTTGCTTCTGGCCGGGGCAGAGTCGGTCCCGGCGGCCCCCGTGACTGACGACTACTTTGAGTCCCTGCGCGCCAGGGTTCGCAAGAGGCGTGGATGAAGGCAAAGCCAGTTATTCCGCGATCGGCTGCCATCCAGGATGCAGAGTCCGCTGTCGATTACTACCTGGAGCAGCAGGCCGAGCAAGCTGCACTTGGCTTCATTGGCGCTCTTAAAAGTGTTTATGACCACATTGGTCGTCATCCGGCTTCTGGGATGCCTCGCTATGCGCACGAGCTGGACTTGCCAGGATTGCTTCACTGGCCATTAAAGGGATATCCGTATTTGGTGTTCTATGTTGAGCGCAGCGACCACGTCGATGTCTGGCGCGTTTTACATAGCGCAAGGGATATCCCCGAATGGCTGGTAGACTGCATCGCACATTAGTTTCCTGAAAAGCAGAACCAAGATGGTCAAGCGATTAAAGAACCTTCAAAGCAGCCTAACCCCCAGACACCGCCTCTGGGCCGGAATCTCCCTGGTCGCAGCCGCACTCTCCGGCGGCGCCCTGGCCAGCTCCGAAACCAGCCTCGCCTCCCTGATCGCCCCTGCAGCCACCTTCCTCGCTCACACCATCCTCCCAGCCGCCAGCTGACGCCCCGTCAGCGCGCACAACGCCCCAATACCGTGCGTTACTAGCGCGTCCACGCCGTCTCCATCCCCCAGAACCCCCGCAAAACCCATCCTCCAACCACTTGGCACGCCTCTGGCATTACTTCCCTCCGTGCGGGAGTAGCGCGAGCTAGATTGCACCACAACCTGAAAATAGGTCGGCTAGGGTTCCGGTCCGCTTGTGCGGGCGTCTGGACCGAGAGCCGACGACCTCCAGTTCGAGGTTACACGGCGGGATAAAAGCCCGGGAGACAGACCACTCACTGCAATGAGTGTCGTGCTGCTCCCTGGTCAGTCCACCGTCAACCGCCGTCAACTGGAGTCACTTCATGCGAAAGTCCCTGCTTTCTGCCTTCCTCGCCGCCGGCCTGGCCCTGTCCGCGAGCCCCGCCTCCAACGCTGCAGCGAAGACCGATTTCGATATCTGCTGGACCATCTACGCCGGCTGGATGCCGTGGGAGTACGCCGCCGCCGAAGGCATCGTCGACAAGTGGGCGAGCAAGTACGGCATCCATATCAAGCTCACCCAGGTCAACGACTACGTCGAGTCGATCAACCAGTACACCGCCGGCCAGTTCGACGGCTGCTCGATGACCAACATGGACGCCCTGACCATCCCCGCCGCCGGCGGCGTCGACAGTACCGCGCTGATCGTCGGCGACTTCTCCAACGGCAATGACGGTGTGGTCCTGAAAGGCACCGGCAAGACGGTGAACGACCTCAAGGGCATGGACGTCAACCTGGTCGAGCTGTCCGTCTCGCATTACCTGTTGGCCCGCGCCCTGGACAGCGCCGGCCTGCGCGAGAAGGACCTGAAGGTGATCAACACCTCCGACGCCGATATCGCCGCCGCCTTCAATACCCCCGACGTGCAGGCGGTCACCACCTGGAACCCGATGCTCGAAGAAGTGCGCAGCAAGCCCGGCGTGACCCAGGTCTTCGACTCCAGCCGCATTCCCGGCGAGATCCTTGACCTGATGGTGGTCAACACCCAGACCCTCAAGGACAACCCGGCGCTGGGCAAGGCGCTGACCGGCGCCTGGTACGAGGTGATGGACCTGATCGCCGGCGACTCCCCGCAGCGCACCAAGGCCCTGGAGCATATGGCCAAGGCCTCCGGCACCGACCTCGCCGGTTTCGAGCGCCAGCTTTCCACCACCTACCTGTTCGATACGCCCAAGGCGGCGCTGACCTTCGTCAGCAGCGCGGAGCTGCCCAGAACCATGGACAAGGTCGCCAGCTTCTCCTTCGACCACGGCCTGCTGGGCGAGGGCGCCAAGGACAGCAAGGCGGTGGGCATGAGCTTTGCCAACGAGGTGATCGTCGGCAACCGCGACAACCTCAAGCTGCGTTTCGACCCGACCTACGTACGCATGGCCGTCGACGGTTCGCTGTAAGCGAGGAATGAACATGCGCCTGATCAATCGCCATCCCGATCGTCCGTCGCGGCTGCTGCTGATGCTGTTGCCGTTCGTGCTGGTACTCTGTGCCTATTTCCTCGGCTCGGCGCAGCGCCTGGCGGACAATCCCAACGACAAGCTGCTGCCCGGCGCGGCCCAGATGGGCGCGGCGGTGGAACGCATGGCGCTGGTCGAGGACAAGCGCAGCGGCAACTACCTGCTCTGGCAGGACACCGCTTCCAGCCTGCAGCGCCTTGGCGTCGGCCTGGCCATCAGCGCCGTGATCGGCCTGTGCCTGGGCATCGCCTCGGGCACCTTGCCGTTGTTCGGCGCAACGCTTTCGCCGTTGCTGGTGGTGCTGTCGATGATTCCGCCGCTGGCGATCCTGCCGATCCTGTTCATTGTCTTCGGCCTGGGCGAGCTGTCCAAGGTGATGCTGATCGTCATCGGCATCACCCCGGTCCTGGCCCGTGACCTGGAACAGCGTGCCCGCGAGATTCCCGTCGAATTGCTGATCAAGGCGCAGACCCTGGGCGCCAGTTCCTGGACCCTGATCCTGCGGGTGGTGCTGCCGCAACTGCTGCCGCGCCTGCTGATCTCCTTGCGCCTGGTGCTGGGGTCGGCCTGGCTGTTCCTGATCGCGGCGGAAGCCATCGCTTCCGAGGATGGCCTGGGCTACCGGATCTTCCTGGTCCGGCGCTACCTGGCGATGGATGTGATCCTGCCCTACGTGGTGTGGATCACCGCGCTCGCCTGGCTCACCGACTGGCTGCTCAAGGCCCTGACCCGCCGTGCGTTTCCCTGGTACGAGGGGGCACGGGCATGAGCTTTATCCAGGTAAGGAATGTCTGGCAGGAATATGACCAGCACGTGGTACTCGAAGGCCTGAACCTGAGCATTGCCGAAGGCGAGTTCTGCACCATGGTCGGTGCTTCGGGCTGCGGTAAATCCACCTTCCTGCGCCTGCTGCTGGGCCAGGAACGACCGAGCCGCGGGCAGATCCTGCTCGATGGCCAGCCTCTGGTTGCCGAGCCTGATCCGGCCCGGGGCGTGGTGTTCCAGCGTTATTCGGTGTTTCCGCACCTGAGCGTGCTGGACAACGTCGCCCTTGGCCTTGAGTTGCCCCGGGCGAAGCTGCTGGGCCGCCTGTTCGGCAGCGCCAGGCGCGAAGCCCGGGAGCAGGCCGCCGCCTTGCTGCACAAGGTCGGCCTCGGCCACGCCCTCGACAAATACGCCAGCCAGCTCTCCGGCGGCATGCAGCAGCGCCTGGCGATCGCCCAGGCGCTGATCATGAAGCCCAGGGTGCTGCTGCTCGACGAACCCTTCGGCGCCCTCGACCCGGGAATCCGCAAGGACATGCATGCCTTGCTCCTTGAGCTGTGGCGCGAAACCGGGGTGACCGTGTTCATGGTCACCCACGACCTGAGCGAAGGCTTCAGCCTCGGCAGCCGCCTGCTGGTCTTCGACAAGGTGCGCCACGACCCGCATGCGCCGGCGGCGTTCGGCTCGCGGGTCACCTACGACCTGCCGCTCAACGACAAGCGCCTCGCGGCCCGGGCCGACGCGTTGCCCGAGCTTCTTCAATCGTACGCAAGAGGTTAACCATGACCGACAACACTGTATTCGCCGAAGACTTCCTGCCCGGAGGCGGCCACCTGTCCTTCGTCCTCAAGCGCGGCCAGCAGGTGCGCTTCACCGACCTGGAAGGCGGCGCCAACGTCAGCCTGATGCTGTTCAACGCCCATGAAAAAAGCGAACGCTTGAACCTGCCGGACAGCCTCAAGTGCCAGCACACCGCCAGGCTCACCAGCGGGCATTGCCTGTATTCGGACATGGGCCGCGTCCTGGCGGCGATCACCCGCGATACCTGCGGCTGGAGCGACAGCATCGGCGGTGTGCTGAACGCCGAGGAAGTCCGGGAAAAATATGGCACCGGGCGCTATCAGGAACTGCGCAACCGCTTCCACCGCAACGGCACCGACAACCTGCTGGTGGAAATGGGCAAGTGGGGCCTGGAGCTGTCCGACCTGACCATGCCCCTCAACCTGTTCAGCCGCGTGGACGTGGGCGCCGACGGCAGCCTGCATTTCGTCGAGGACAACTCCCGGCCGGGCGATGCCATCGAACTGTATGCGCCGATGGACACCCTGTTCATCGTTACCGCCCTGCAGCACCCGATGGACCCGTCCGCGCAATACGCCCCCAGGCCGGTACAACTGACCTTTGCCCGCGCCGACGAAAGCGTCGCCGAGCACTGCCGCACCTCGCGCCCGGAAAACGAGCGCGGCTTCCTCAACACCCAACGCCTGTTCGCCTGAGGACCCGTCATGACGTCATCCCTGCAAGCCGACACCGCGATCTACCGCGCCACCATCCCGGCCGGCGAGCCCTGGCTCACCGAAGTGAAGGCCGGCCAGACCCTGCGCATTCTCGACCTGGAAGGCAACCAGGCCATCGACACCCTGTTCTACAGCGTCGCCAACCCCCGCGAGCGCTACGACGTGCAACGCACCCTGCGGCGCCAGGGCAATGTCTACCTGGGCGTTGGCAGCGTGCTGTATTCCAACCTGGGGCGGCCGATGCTGACCATCGTCGAGGACAACTGCGGCCGCCACGACACCCTCGGCGGCGCCTGCGCCCAGGAAAGCAACACCGTGCGCTACGCCCTCGACAAGCGCCATATGCACAGCTGCCGCGACAATTACCTGCGCGCCTGCTGCCACGACGGCCGCCTGGGCAAGCGCGATATCAGCCCGAACATCAACTTCTTCATGAATGTCCCGGTCACTCCCGAAGGTGGCCTGACCTTCGAGGACGGCATCTCCGCTGCCGGCAAGTACGTGCAGCTCAAGGCCGAGATGGACGTGATGGTGCTGATCTCCAACTGCCCGCAACTGAACAACCCCTGCAACGGCTACAACCCGACCCCGGCGGAGCTGCTGATATGGAACTGAAAGCCTTTTTGCACAAGGTCCGGCTGTGCTTCTTCAGCGCCTGCCAGGCCCGTTTCGGCCAGTTGAATGCCGACAGGCATCCCTGATCTGCCGTCCGGGGACGACCCCGAGACCTCCAAACAACTGCGGGACGGCCCGCACCCCTCCGGGGACGTTGTCATGTTCGAAACACTGCTGATCGCCAACCGTGGCGCCATTGCCTGTCGCATCCTGCGCACCCTGCGCGAGCTGAAGGTCCGCGGCGTCGCGGTCTACTCCGAAGCCGATCTCGCCAGCCGCCACCTCGTCGAGGCCGACCAGGCCATCAGCCTGGGGCAGGGCGCTGCGGCCGGTACCTATCTCGCCGTGGACAAGATCCTCGCCGCCGCCAAAGAGAGCGGGGCGCAGGCCATCCATCCCGGCTATGGCTTTCTCTCCGAAAACGCCGCGTTCGCCGAAGCCTGCGAGGCTGCCGGGCTGGTCTTCGTCGGCCCGACGCCGGAGCAACTGCGCCTGTTCGGCCTCAAGCACACCGCCCGTGATCTTGCCCGCCAGCAAGGCCTGCCGCTGCTGGAAGGCACCGGTCTGCTCGACAGCCTCGCCGACGCCTGGCGCGCCGCCGAAGCGGTCGGCTACCCGGTAATGCTGAAAAGCACGGCAGGCGGTGGCGGCATCGGTATGCGCGTATGCCGCTCGGCGGCGGAGCTGGAAGAGGCCTTCGAGGCGGTCAAGCGCCTGGGCCAGAACAACTTCAGCGATGCCGGGGTGTTCATCGAAAAATACATCGAGCGCGCCCGCCATCTTGAAGTGCAGGTGTTTGGCGATGGCGCCGGCGAGGTCATTGCGCTCGGCGTGCGCGACTGCTCGGTGCAGCGGCGCAACCAGAAAGTGCTGGAGGAAACCCCGGCGCCGAACCTGCCCGAAGGCATGGCCGAAGCCCTGTGCGACGCCGCGATCCGCTTGGCTCGCGCCGTGAAGTACCGCAGCGCCGGCACCGTCGAGTTCGTCTTCGACAGCGATGCGCAACGCTTCTACTTCCTTGAGGTGAACACCCGTCTCCAGGTAGAGCATGGTGTGACCGAGCAGGTCTGGGGCGTGGACCTGGTGCGCTGGATGATCGAACTGGCGGCCGGCGATCTGCCGCCGCTGCATCAGCTGGCCGCGGGCCTGGAACCCGTGGGCCATGCGGTGCAGGCGCGGTTGTATGCGGAGGATCCGGGCAAGGATTTCCAGCCCAGCCCCGGCCTGCTCACCGCCGTCGGCTTCCCCGAGGCGGACGGCAAGGCGCTGCGGATCGACACCTGGGTCAGTGCCGGCTGTGAAATCCCGCCGTACTTCGACCCGATGATCGCCAAGGTGATCGTCTGGGCCGACGACCGCGAGCAGGCGCGGGAGCAACTGCATCGTGCCCTCGGCGACAGCCAGGTCTACGGCGTCGAAACCAACCGCGACTACCTGCGCCAGATTCTCCAGGACACGCCCTTCGCCAGCGGCCAGCCCTGGACCCGCTGCCTCGAAGGCCTGGCCTACCGCGCCGCCACCGTCGAAGTGCTCGGCGGCGGCACCCAGACCAGCGTGCAGGATTACCCCGGGCGCCTGGGCTACTGGGCCGTCGGCGTGCCCCCGTCCGGCCCGATGGACAGCCGCGCCCTGCGCCTGGGCAACCAATTGCTGGGCAACCCGGAAGGTGCAGCGGGGCTGGAAGTGACCATGAGTGGTCCGACCTTGCGCTTCAATACCGATGCGGTGATCGCCGTGACCGGTGCGGTGATCCCGCTGACCCTGGACGGCCAGGCGATCGCCATGAACACCAGCGTGCTGGTCAAGGCCGGCAGTACGCTGGCCCTGGGCACCATTGCCGGTGCTGGCGCCCGGGCGTATCTGTGCGTGCGTGGCGGTATCCAGGTGCCGGAATACCTGGGTAGCCGCAGTACCTTCATGCTCGGCCAGTTCGGCGGCCATGGCGGTCGTGCGTTGCGGGCCGGGGATGTGCTGCACCTGGAGTGCTTGAGCGACAGATCGGCAGGTGCCTCGCTGCCCGGGCAAGCGGCGCTGGCCGCCACCCGGCAGGTCCGGGTTATCTATGGCCCGCATGGCGCTCCGGAATACTTCAGTGAAAACTACATCCGCACCTTCTTCGCCACCGACTGGGAAGTGCACTTCAACTCCAGCCGTACCGGCGTGCGCCTGATCGGCCCGAAACCGGAATGGGTCCGTGCCGATGGCGGCGAGGCCGGGCTGCATCCATCGAACATCCACGACAACCCCTATGCCATCGGCGCGGTGGACTTCACCGGCGACATGCCGGTGATCCTCGGCCCGGATGGCCCGAGCCTGGGCGGTTTCGTCTGCCCGGTAACGGTGATCGAGGCCGATCTCTGGCAGCTTGGCCAGCTCAAGGCGGGGGACAAGGTGCGCTTCGTTCCCGTGTCCCTGGAACAGGCACGGCGACTGGCTTGTGCAGAGCTGCTGGCCGAAACGGCCGAGCCCGTCGGCGAAGAGCAATGGCTGTCGCCCATCGTTCTTGATCTCGGCGTGGACGATACCCGCCTGGTCGCGCGGTTGGCGGGGGATACCCACCTGCTGCTGGAAATCGGCGCTGCCGAGCTGGACCTGGTCCTGCGCTTCCGTGGCCACGCCTTGATGCAGGCGCTGGAAGCCAGGGCCCTGGCTGGCGTGATCGACCTGACCCCGGGCATCCGCTCGTTGCAGGTCCATTACCAGCCGGAAAGCCTACCGCTTGGTCAGCTGCTGGAAATCGTGGCCGGTGAATGGCAGGCGGTGTGCGCCGCCAGGGACCTGCAAGTGCCGTCGCGCATCGTCCACCTGCCACTGTCCTGGGACGACCCGGCCTGCCAGCTGGCCATCGAGAAATACATGACCACCGTGCGCAAGGACGCGCCCTGGTGTCCGAGCAACCTGGAATTCATCCGCCGTATCAACGACCTGCCGAACCTCGACGAGGTGCAGCGCACGGTGTTCGACGCCAGCTACCTGGTCATGGGCCTGGGCGACGTCTATCTCGGCGCGCCGGTGGCTACGCCGCTGGACCCGCGGCATCGCCTGGTCACCACCAAGTACAACCCGGCGCGCACCTGGACCGCGGAAAACTCGGTGGGTATCGGCGGCGCCTATATGTGCGTGTACGGCATGGAAGGGCCGGGTGGTTACCAGTTCGTCGGGCGCACCTTGCAGATGTGGAACCGCTACCGCGAGGTCGCGGCCTTCGATGGCAAGCCGTGGCTGCTGCGCTTTTTCGACCAGATCCGCTTCTACCCGGTCAGTGCCGGGGAGCTGGAGCGCATTCGCCGGGACTTTCCGCTGGGGCGTTTCGATCTGGCGATCGAACCTGGCCAGTTGTGTCTGGCGGACTACCAGCAGTTCCTGGCCGAGGAAGCATCGGGCATCCAGGCGTTCCGTGACCAGCAGCAGGCGGCGTTCGCCGCCGAGCGGCAGCGCTGGATCGACAGTGGTCAAGCGCATTTCGAATCCACCGAGGCCGTGGCCGAAGCGGGCGAGGAAGCGCCGTTGCCTGCGGGGCAGATCGGTGTGGAAAGCGCTATCGCCGGCAATCTCTGGCAGGTGCAGGTCGCGGTCGGTCAGCGGGTTGCGGCAGGGGACGCGCTGGTGGTGCTGGAGTCGATGAAGATGGAGATCCCGCTGCTGGCGCCCTGTGCGGGTGTGGTACGGGAAGTGCGGGTCGAGCCGGGTTCGGCGGTGCGTGCGGGGCAACGGGTGGTGGTACTGCAAGGAGGTGAAGCATGAAGGTGAATCTGCAACTGGACGCGCTGCGCCAGGCGTATGGCGCTGGTGAACATTCTCCGCGGGACCTGATCCTGGCCCTGCGCGAGCGGGCGGCGCAGCTGAATCCGCGCTTCAACATGTTCATTCATCTGTTGAGCGCGGAAGAACTGGAACCCTATCTGGCAGCGCTGGACGGCGCTTCGCTGGAGAGCCTGCCGCTGTACGGCGTGCCCTTCGCGATCAAGGACAATATCGACCTCGCCGGCATCCCGACCACGGCGGCCTGCCCGGCATTCGCCTACGTGCCGGAGCGCTCGGCCACGGTGGTGGAGCAGTTGATCAAACTGGGCGCGGTGCCGCTGGGCAAGACCAACCTGGATCAGTTCGCCACCGGGCTCAACGGAACGCGCTCGCCTTATGGCGCCTGTATCAACAGCGTGCTGGAAAACTATCCCTCGGGTGGTTCGAGCGCCGGCTCGCCGCTGACCGTGGCGTTGGGGCTGACCAGCTTTGCCCTCGGCACCGACACCGCCGGTTCCGGCCGGGTCCCGGCAGCGCTGAACAACCTGGTTGGACTCAAGGCCAGCAAAGGGTTGATCTCCACCGCTGGCGTGGTCCCGGCCTGCCGTACCCTGGATTGCGTGACCACCTTTACGGCCACCGCCCCGGAGGCCAGCCAACTGCTGCAACTGCTGGCGGTGCAGGACCCGCATGACGAATACAGCCGGGCCAACGCCGGGTGGAACCTGGGCAGCGCCTTTGGCCGCGTGGGCAGGTTTCGCTTCGGCGTGCCACGGCAGCAAGACCTCGAATTCTTCGGTTGCCAGGAAGGCCCGGCGCTGTTCGCAGCAGCGGTGGAGCGCTTGCAGGCGCTGGGCGGCGAGGCGGTGACCCTGGATCTTTCTCCGTTCCTTGAGGCAGCCCGGTTGCTGTACGAAGGCCCGTGGGTCGCCGAGCGCTACAGCGTGGTCGGCGAGCTGGCGCGCAACCAGCCTGAAGCGGTGTTGCCGGTCATCCACGCGGTGCTGGCCAAGGCGCCGCAGGTGAGTGGCGTCGATACCTTCCGGGCCCAGTACCGTTTGCAGCAGCTCAAGGCCGAATGCGACCGGCTGCTGGCCGGGCTGGAGTGTGTGCTTACCCCGACCATCGGCCGTCCGGTGACCCTGGCCGAACTGGCCGAGGAGCCGGTGCTGCGCAATGCCGAGCTGGGTTACTACACCAACTTCATGAACCTGCTGGACTACGCGGCGGTTGCGCTGCCCAGCGGGTTCATGGGCAACGGGTTGCCGTGGGGAGTGACCCTGTTCGGTCGGGCGTTTACCGATCAGTACCTGCTCAGTCTGGCCAGTGCTTATCAAGGCCTTGAAGTGCCGGCCCGCGAGGCGCGCAATGACCGCGTTAGCGTGGTGGTCTGTGGTGCTCACCTGGAAGGACTGGCGCTCAACTGGCAGTTGCAGCAGCGCGGCGCGACGCTGGTCGAGGCAACCCGCAGCTCGCCGAACTACCGGCTGTATGCCTTGGCGGGCGGGCCGGTGCAGCGCCCGGGTATGGTGCGGGTTGCCCATGATGGTGTGGCGATTGCGCTGGAGGTCTGGCAGATGCCTAGCGCGGCGCTGGGCGCCTTTCTCGCCGAGATCCCGGCGCCGCTGGGGCTGGGCAAGGTCGAACTGGAAGATGGGCGCTGGGAGACTGGCTTCGTCTGTGATGCCTACGGGCTGGAGGGCGCGCAGGATATCAGCGAGTGGGGCGGCTGGCGCGCCTGGTTGAACTCGTAGTCAACATGCTGTAAGCGCCGCGAACCCTGAGGGCCGGCAAGGGCAATGATGTTGCCGGACCTGGCCAAATCGCTGGCAAGCCAGCTCCCACAGTGTCCGCGGTGGACTCTGATTCCAGGGTTGGCTCAAAACCTCGTGGGAGCTGGTCTTGCCAGCGATGAGGCCGGCTTGAGCAACAATGTTGTCAGGTCGGGCCCAATCGCTGGCAAGCCAGCTTCCACGGGGTTCGCGGCGCGCTCACCTAGAACGCTATCTCATAACTGACAATCACCCTATTCTCATCCACCCCATCCTGCAGATTCGACCGCGCCGTTGCATTGCGCCACCTCAGCCCGAGGTTCTTTAACGGCCCGCTCTGGATTACATAGGCCAGGTCCGTGGTGCGCTCCCATTCGTGTCCATCCTCGCCGGCAGCGCGCAATAACGCGGCCTTGCGGGTCGACACATGGCTGACATCGACGTCATCGCCCTTTACGTAGCGCAGGGTAAAGGTCAGGCCTGGAACACCCAGCGTTGCGAAGTCGAAGTCATAGCGCGCATGCCAGGCCCGTTCGTCCTGCAGGGAAAAGGTGTACGCCTGCTGCTCGCTGAACAGGTAGGTATCGGTGCCGCCAAGATAGGCATAAGCCGTATTCCCGGCGACCTTCTGGTACCCGCCGCTGAACCGGTGCCCACCCAGCTGGTAGCCGAAGTTGCTGCTGATCACCTGGTTGTCCACTTCGCCAATCCGTGCGGCCCCGGTTTCCCGTGCGGTGAAGTGGCGGATCTCGGTGAACGCCTTGCCGGGCCCCAGTGGCAGCGAGTATTTCAACCCGAGGTAGGTGCGCCGGTAGAAGTCCTCCAGCTCGCTGGCATGGGCGCTCAGGGTCAGGTCGGCAAGCGGCTGGTAATCGACGCCGCCATAGGTGTAGCTGTCACTGTGGATCGCCGTGGACCAGGCACCCACCTGGGCCATGGTGGTCAGCGCTTCCGAGTCCGCCGAGTCCCGCTGCTTGACCTTGTCGACCCGGCCGAGATGGAGGGAGAGGGCGTCAAAATCCCGGGAGATCAGTTGCCCGCCATTGAAGTACTGCGGCAGCAGCCGGCTGTTGTTCGAGGCGATCAGCGGCAGCAGCGGATTCAGCCCGCCATAGCGCAACTCGCTCTTGGCGAAGCGCAGCTTGGCGGTCACGAGCATCTTCGAATAATCATCCTCGGCCCGACCTTCGGCATTGCGCGGCAGCAATCCGGTGCCCGAGCGATCCGGGCTGGAATCCAGCTTTAGCCCGAGCATGCCGATGGCATCTACACCGAAGCCCACGGGTCCCGGAGTAAAGCCTGATTGCCAGTTGAGAATAAAGCCCTGCGCCCATTCCTCTCGTTTGGACTGGCTGGGAAACCCATCGCGGAAATCCCGGCTGAAGTAGAAGTTGCGCAGTTCCAGCTTGCCCTTGCTGTCGGCCAGAAAATCCGCCGAAGCCTGCGGGGCGAGCAGGGTGAAACCCAGGCCGGCGCCCACGGCGCAAGCCCACCAGAAGGTGCTTGTTGTCATTGTTATTTACCTGCGAGAGCGGTGCGGGCCGAGGCTCGGCCCGACGACCAGGGGTTCAGTCTTTTGCCGGGTTCTTCACGAACACCGCGATCAGCACGATGCAGCCAAGGATCAACGGCACGATGGCGAGCATGCCCATGTAGCTGATCCCGGTCAGGTCGTTGACGAAGCCGACCATGGCCGGGGAGACGATGCCGCTCAGTTGCGCGAGGGAGTTGATCGCCGCCGTGCCGGTGGCGATGCCCAGCCCGGAGAAGGTGGATTGGGGAATGGTCCAGAACACCGGGATGGCGATGAAGGTGCCGGCCGTCGCCAACACCAGTGCCAGCATCAGCGCTAGCGGATTGCCGGAGAAACCGCAGGCGAGGAGATAACCGATGGCCGAGGCGACCATGCACCAGAGCAGGTAGCTCTTGCGATCGCCGGTCTTGTCCGAGCGCCGGGTCACCACCAGCATGCCGATGCAGGCAACGATATAGGGCGAGGAACTGAGCAGCCCGACCATCAGCAGGTCATGTACCCCGGACAGCTGGATCAGGTTGGGCATCCAGAAGTTCAGGCCGTAGCTGGCGCTCTTGATCACGAAGTAGATCAGCGCGAACACGCCCACCTCCCAGGTCAGCAGCACCCGCCAGATCGAGCCGTGGCCGTTGCTGTCCGGCTTGCGGTCGGCCTTGAGGTTTTCCTTCAACTGGTGCTTCTGCTCCGGGCTCAGCCATTTGGCCGAATCGATATCCTTGTCCAGCTTCCACAGCACCGCCAGGCCGAGCAGCACGCAGGGCAGGCCGGACAACAGGAACAGCCAATGCCAGCCGGCCAGGCCAAGCAGGCCGTCCATCTTGCCCAGGATCAGCCCGGCGGCCGGCGAGCCGACCGCACCGGCCAGGGGCACGGCGAGGAACCACAGGCCGTTGATCCGCGCCAGGTAGCGCTTGGGAAACCAGCAGGCCAGGTAGAACAGGATCGCCGGGCCGAAACCGGCCTCCATCACCCCGATCAGGAACCGCAGGAAGTACAGGGTGTACTGGGTATAGGCAAACACCAGCGCGGCAGTCGCCAGCCCCCAGGAAATCATGATCCGGCAGATCCACGCCGGCGCCCCGTACTTCTTCAGGCCCCAACTGCTGGGGACTTCGAACAGCACGTAGCCGATGAAGAACATGCTTGCCGCCAGGCCATAGGCGGCATCGCTCAGGCCCAGCTCGGCCTGCATCTGGGTCTTGGCGAAGCTGATATTGATGCGGTCGAAATAGGAAAACAGGAAGCAGATGATCGCCAGCGGCATGATCCGCCAGGCCACCCGGCGGTACAGCAGCAGTTCGTCGAGGCGTGCAGAGGCGCGTGGAAGGTCCAGCGCCGTCGAGGACGTGGTCATGGTGTTCTCCATTCTTGTAATTGTGCGGAGAGTGTTTGCCGCCTTCGAGGGCGGCTTCGGGTCAGGCGATGCGGATCAGGCTCCGCTTGTGGATCTGTGCACGCTCCACATAATCATGGGCGTTGCGGTGGAAGCTGCGGATGCTTTCGTCGGTGAGTTCCCGCACCACCTTGGCCGGTACGCCGAGGATCAGCGAATTGTCGGGGTAGACCTTGCCCTCGGGGACCACGGAGCCGGCGCCGACCAGGCAATTCCTGCCGATCACCGCGCCATTGAGGATCACCGACTGGATTCCGATCAGGCTGCCGTCGCCGATCTGGCAACCGTGCAGCATCACCTGGTGGCCGATGGTCACGTCGTTGCCGACCCGCAGCGGGAAGCCTGGATCGGTATGCAGCACCGCACCTTCCTGGACATTGCTGCCGGCACCGATCTCGATCAGTTCGTTGTCGCCGCGCAGCACCGCCTGGGGCCAGACACTGGCGCCCTGGCCGAGGGCCACCTTGCCGATCACCGTGGCGTCCTCGGCCACGTACACGCTGTCGTGCAATTCCGGCCGCTGGCCGTCGTATTCGTAGATCGCCATCTTGCAGTCCTCTTCCTATTGTTCGCTGCGCAGCACGCCGGCATCGCGCAGGCGGGCGATTTCGTCGTCGCTGTAGCCGAGGCCGCGCATCACCCCGAGGGTGTCCTCGCCGATCCGCGCGATGGGGCGGCGTGGCCCCAGGCGTTCGCCATCGAGGGAAAACGGCAGCAGCGGCATTTCCGTATGGCTGCCGTCCTCGAGTTCCAGCCGGGCCAGGCCGCCGCTGTGGATCAGGTGCTCGTCGTCGAACAGCTCTTCCGGGCGCCGAATGGGCGCGAAGGGAATGCCGTTGGCTTCCAGTTGCGCTGCCAGTTGCCGGGCATCCAGGGTGGCGAAGATTTCCGCGAGATGGGCCAGCAGGCGCGGGCGTTGCAGGACCCGGTCGTTGTTGCTCGCCAGGGTTGGGTCGTTCATCAGGTCGTGCTGGCCGAGCAGGGTGCACAGGGTGCGCCACTGGCCGTCGCCGGTGGCGGCGACGAACATCTGCTCGCCGCCGGCAAAGCCGAACACGTCGTAGATGGCCCAGGCGCTGATGCGATTGGGCATCGGCGCCGCCGCTTCGCCGGTGACCACGTATTGCTGCATGTGCTGGGCGGCCAGCAGCACGCAGTTCTCGTACAGTGCGCTCTGCACTTCGCGGCCCTGGCCGCTGCGCTGGCGCTCGAACAGCGCGGCGAGCACGGCGATGGCGCCGAACATGCCGCCCATGATGTCGTTGACCGAACTGCCGGCGCGCAGCGGTCGTCCCACCGGCCCGGTCATGTAGGCCAGGCCGGCCATCATCTGCACCACCTCGTCGAGGGCCAGGCGCTTGTCGTAGGGGCCGGCCAGGAAACCCTTGTGGGTAGCATAGATCAGCCGCGGATTGCGCTGTTTCAGCGCCGCGTAGCCAAAGCCGAGGGCGTCCATGCGCCCGGGCTTGAAGTTCTCGATGAACACATCGGCGCTGTCCAGCAGCTTGAGCACGGCGTCGCGGCCTTCGGGCGTCTCGACATCCACCGCCAGGCTCTGCTTGTTGCGGTTGAAGGTACGGAAGAAGCCGGCGCCGGCGCCGAGCAGTCGGCGGGTGCCGTCGCCCTTGAGCGGCTCGACCTTGATCACTTCGGCGCCGAGATCGGCGAGGATCATCCCGCAGGTGGGGCCCATGACCATATGGGACATTTCCACGACGCGAACGCCGTCGAGTGGCAACTGTTGCATGGGTTTTTCCTCAGGCAGCGGGGGCGACGAAGTGCTTCGGCAGGCCGGCGCGGGCGATGTAGCCGTACAGCGGCTCGCCGGGCAGGGCGCGGGCCAGCAGCTCGCGGCTGGCAATCAGGCCCTGCAGGTCGATGCCGGTGGCATGGCCCATGCTCTGCAGCATGAACACCAGGTCTTCGGTCACCGTATTGCCCGAGGCACCCGGGGCGAACGGGCAGCCGCCGAGGCCGGCGAGCGAGGCATCCAGCTCGGTGATGCCGTGCTGCACCGCCACCAGGCTGTTGGCCAGGGCCAGGCCGCGGGTGTCGTGGAAGTGTGCCGCTTGCAGTTTCGAACCGGCGACCTCGCGCACCGCATCGATGGTCTCGCCGACCTGGCCCGGGGTGGCGTAGCCGGTGGTGTCGCCGAGGGAAATCTGCTCGCAACCGGTTTCCAGCACGCGGCGCACCAGGGCGCACAGGTCGGCCAACGGCACTTCGCCCTGGCGGGTGCAGCCGAAGGCGGTGGACATCCCGGCGACCATGATCACGTCGTGGCGACCGCTGCTGCTGCGCAGGTCGCACATGCGTGCGAATTCCTCGACCATTTCTTCCGGCGAGCGGCGCACATTGGCCTGGCTATGGGCGGCGCTGACCGAGATCGGCGCGACGATACGGTGGGCGCCCGAGGCCAGGGCGTTCTCCGCACCGCGCAGGTTCGGCGCGAGTACGGTGACAGTCAGTCCGGGACAGGTCAGGGCATGGGCCACCACCTCGGCGGCGTCGGCCATCTGCGGCAACAGGCGGGCGGGAACGAAGGAGGCGACCTCCATATGCCGCACGCCGGCGGCGTAGGCCTGGTCGATCCAGCGTTTCTTGGCGTCGGTGGGCATGATGCTCTGCAGGCTTTGCAGACCATCGCGCAGGCCGACTTCGTTGATGATTATTCTTGTCATGGCGTCTCTCGCGGGGTGATCTGCTGCCTAAGGTAGGCAGGGGGCAGGCGAGGGAAAAGACGTCTTTGGCGGGGGTATCCATCGTGGATGGCGATGGATGCCATTTCAGATCGGAAACGTCCATTGCTCAAACCGGCCTCATCGCCGGCAACGCCGGCTCCCACAGGGTTCGGCGGTATATGCGGTCGTTGTGGGAGCCGGCGTTGCCGGCGATGAGGCCATCAGCCGCACCGCTTTAAGCCGGTATCTCCGCCAGCAGATGATTCAACAACCGCCGTGCCGAAGGCGACAGCGCTTCCTGGTCGCGCACGCAGATCACGAATTCTCCCTTGGCCCAGGCATCGGTCAGCGGAATCACCTTCAGGCCGAACATCTCCGCGTACCGGGTCACCGCTTCCCGGGGCAGGATGGTCTGCGCCAGGCCGGACTGGACCAGCCGGTAAGCCGCATCGAACGACGACACATGGGCGCGGATGCGCAATTCCCGCCCCAGTTCCTGGGCGGTGTTCTGCATGAAGCTGTTGAGGGTGGCGAACGCCGAATGGCCGATATGCTCGTAGTCCAGGGTCTCGCCGAGGGTGATGCTGCTGCGCCCGGCCAGCGGGTGCCGCTCGTTGACCACCAGTGCCAGGTGATCGCGCCGATAGGGAATGAATTCCAGCTCGCTGGTGGACACGGTCTTGCGACAGATCCCCAGGTCGGCCTGGCCCTCCAGCACGCCGCGGACCACATCGAAGCTGAAGCGCTCTTCCACGTCCACGCGGATGTTTTCGTTGGCCATCATGAACGATGACAGCGACTCGGGGAGGAACTCCATGATCGACGAAATGTTCGCCAGTACCTTCACATGCCCGCGGGCGCCCTCTGCGAATTCGCTGATTTCCCCTTGCAGCCGTTCCATGCTCAGCATCAGTTGCCGCGCATGGCGCAACAGCGCCTGGCCTGCGGGTGTCGGCGTGACGCCGCGCTTGCTGCGGTGCAGCATCGGCACGCCGAGGTCGGCCTCGATATCGGCGATGCGCTTGCTCACCGCCGAGGGCGCGATGAACTCGCGCTCGGCGGCGCGGGCGATGGTGCCTTCCTCGCAGACCGCGATGAACAGGCGCAGGGAAATCGGGTCGATGTGCCACATGAGGGGGAGGCCTTGTGCGTGGGTAGGCCGGGGCAGGATACGCAGGCCGCCAAGATCAGGGCAACCAGAACGGCAGGAGCGCTGCGGCCCCTGTGGGAGCGGGTTTACCCGCGATTGCTGCAGTGAAGTCACTATAGCAATCGCGGGTAAACCCGCTCCCACAGGGGCATGCGTCGCGGTTGCGATCGTTACATCCGATCCGCATCCACGATCGCCTGGGCAAACGCCCGTGGCGCTTCCTGCGGCAGGTTGTGCCCCACGCCGCCCTCGATCAGCCGGTACTCGTACTTCCCGGTGTAGCGCTTGGCATACGCCTCGGCCGGTGGATGCGGTGCACCGTTGGCGTCACCTTCCAGGGCAATGCTCGGCACCGTGATCGCGGGGAAGCCGGCAAGTTTCTTCTCGATCGCGTCATAGCGTGCCTCGCCCTTTTCCAGGCCCAGCCGCCAGCGGTAGTTGTACACCGACACCGCGACATGGTCCGGGTTGGCCAGGGCCGCTGCACTGCGGTCGTAGGTGGCATCGTCGAACTGCCATTGCGGCGATGCGGTCTTCCAGATCAGTTTGGCGAAGTCATGGGTGTTTTGCGCATAGCCTTCGCGACCGCGCTCGGTGGCGAAGTAGAACTGGTACCACCACTGCAGCTCGGCGGCCGGAGGCAGCGGTTTCCTGCCGACCTCCTGGCTGCCGATCAGGTAGCCGCTGACCGCGACCAATGCCTTGACTCGCTCCGGCCACAGGGCCGCGACGATATCCGCCGTCCGTGCGCCCCAGTCATAGCCGCCAAGTACAGCGCTCTTCACCTGCAGCGCATCCATGAAGGCGATCAGGTCCTCGGCCAGTGCCGCCGGCTGGCCGTTGCGCAGGGTTTTCGGCGAGAGGAAGCGGGTCTCGCCATAGCCCCGGGCGTAAGGGATCAGCACCCGGTAGCCCTGTTCGGCGAGGGCCGGGGCGACATCGACGTAGCTGTGGATGTCGTAGGGCCAGCCGTGCAGGAGGATCACCACCGGGCCGTCGGCAGGACCGACCTCGGCATAGGCGACGTCCAGCAGGCCGGCCTTGATGTGCTTGAGCGGGCCGAGGGACACATGGCTGCCGACGCTGATCGGGGCAATCTGCGGCGCAATCTGCGGTGCATTGCCCGGGGCGGCGTGCGTGGCCCCCAGCAGACCCAGTTGCAGTGCGGTGGCGGCGAAGAACGAGGTGAGGGTGTTCATGGTCATGCTCCTTCAGTGGGTGGCCTTGGCTTCGGCCAGCAGTTTTTCAATGACGTGTTCCTGGGTGGCATAGGCGCCTTCGCCGAAGTGGGTGTAGCGCACCTGGCCCGTGGCATCGATCAGGTAGTGGGCGGGCCAGTACTGGTTGGCGAACTGGCGCCAGATCGCGTAGTCGTTGTCGATCGCCACCGGGTAGGTGATGCCGAGTTTGCGTACCTGCTTGCGCACATTGGCCGGCACGCGCTCGAAGGGGTATTCCGGGGTATGCACGCCGATCACCACCAGGCCGTCCTTGCCGTAGCGGTCGGCCCACTGCTTGACGTAGGGCAGGGTGTGCTGGCAGTTGATGCAGTCGAAGGTCCAGAAATCCACCAGCACCACCTTGCCGCGCAGGGCTTCGGCGCTGAGTTCGGGGGAGTTGAGCCATTCCACGGCGCCGCCCAGCGAGGGCATCGGCCCCTTGGGCGAAAGGTCCGGCTCGGTGGCGGCCCGGGCTTTGCTTATCAGGTGGTCGAGGGCGCCTGAAACCGACTTCAGCACCTGCTGTTCGACCCGGTTGGACAGTTTCGACGAGGTGTCCGCCAGCAGGCTGCGAGTGCCGCCGCTGGCGATCCCGACTGCCGCCAGCAGCACCACCACGCCGGTACCGCGGCGCAGCCATTCGAGGCTTGGCAGGGACAGGCGCAAACGCCGGGCCAGGCCCTTGCCGGCGAAGATCAGTACGCCAAGGGAGACCGCGCTGCCCAGGCCATAGGCGAGCAGCAGCAGGCTGGTCCGGGCATTCGGCCCGGCGAGCATGGCGCCGCTCAGGATCAGGCCGAGGATCGGCCCGGCGCAAGGGGCCCAGAGCAGGCCGGTGGCGACACCGATCAGCAACGAGGCCAGCGGGCCCGAGGCCGAGGTCCTTGGCGCCAGGCGGTTGCCCAGGGCCACGAAAGGCCGGGCCAGCCAGTTGCCGAGGCGCGGTGCCAGCAGCGACACGGCGAACAGCATCAACACCGCCAGTGCCAGATAGCGCCCGGCGCTATTGGCCTTGGCCACCCAGGCGCTGCCGACCACCGCCAGGCTCGACACCGCAGCGAAGGTCAGCACCAGGCCGCCGAGGGTCAGCAGGATCGAGGCGCGGTGTTGTCCGCTACGGGCGAAGACGAAGGGCACGATGGGCAGGATGCAGGGACTGAGGACGGTCAGCAGGCCGCCCAGGAAGGCGATGATCAACATGGCGTTCTCCGGTTGCGAGGGGGAGGGCGCTGCTCCGCGGATCAGCGCTTGCCAGGCATTTCACGCCGCGCAGGTATCCGGGATGTGTCGATCCGGAGCCTTTGTTGTCGCTTTTGGTATCTGCGTACCGCTCTGATACAAAACCCTACAAAGCCTGCTGCCAGCCAGGGGACGCCTCGCTAGACTCAGCGCACCACCCGCTGAGCAAGGTCACCGCAATGGATTCCAACGCTGATCACGTGCTGATCGTCGACGACGACCGCGAAATCCGCGAACTGGTGGGCAACTACCTGAAGAAGAACGGCCTGCGTGTCACCCTGGCCGCCGATGGTCGGCAGATGCGCAGTTACCTCGAAGCCGGCCAGGTCGACCTGATCATTCTCGACATCATGCTCCCCGGCGACGACGGCCTGGTGCTCTGCCGCGAACTGCGCGCCGGCAAGCACCGCGCCACGCCGGTGCTGATGCTGACCGCACGGGACGATGAGACCGACCGCATCATCGGCCTGGAAATGGGCGCCGACGACTATCTGGTCAAACCCTTCTCGGCCCGCGAGCTGCTGGCGCGGATCAACGCCGTGCTGCGGCGCACACGGATGCTGCCGCCGAACCTGCAGGTCAGCGAGCCGGTGCGGGTGCTCGAATTCGGCACCTGGCGCCTGGACACCACGGCGCGCCATCTGCTCGACGAGCAGAACACGGTGGTCGCCCTCAGTGGTGCCGAATACCGCCTGTTGCGGGTGTTTCTCGACCATCCGCAGCGAGTGCTCAGCCGCGACCAGTTGCTCAACCTGACCCAGGGCCGCGGCGCCGACCTGTTCGACCGCTCCATCGACCTGATGGTCAGCCGCCTGCGCCAACGCCTGCTGGATGATGCGCGCCAGCCGGCCTATATCAAGACGGTGCGCAGCGAAGGCTACGTGTTCAGCTTCCCGGTGCGCCTGGTCGGGGGCGGCTCATGAAACCCTGGCCACGCAGCCTGGCCTCGCGCCTGTCGCTGATCTTCCTTGCCAGCCTGGTCCTCGCCCACGGCCTGTCCTTCGGCCTGCAGACCTTCGAGCGCTATAGCAGCGCCCGGACCCTGATGCTGAGCAATTTCGAGCAGGACATCGACACCTCGGTGGCGATTCTCGAACGCCTGCCTGCGGCGGAGCGTCCGGCCTGGCTCCAGCGTTTGCAGCGGCCTAACTACAGCTACCGGCTGGACCAGGGCGAAGCGGGCGAGGAGATGACCGATGCGCCGGCGTCGGTGCAATCGATCAAGGCTACCCTGGGCCCGCACTACACCTTGAGCTTTCGTGATATCCCCGATGTCCGCCCGCATTACCAGGCGCACCTGCGCCTGGCCGACGGGCAGCCGCTGACCATCGATGTGCGCCCGTCGATCATGCCGCTTTCGCCATGGCTGCCGGCGCTGTTGCTCGGGCAACTGGCGCTGTTGCTGATCTGCACCTGGCTGGCGGTGCGAACCGCCGTGCGTCCGCTCACGCAACTGGCCAGCGCCGTCGACAGTCTCGACCTCAACCGCCAGAACCCGCGTCTTGCGGAGCAGGGGCCGAGTGAGGTGGTACAGGCGGCAGTGGCTTTCAACGCCATGCAGGAGCGCATCGCTGCCTATGTGAAGGAGCGCGTGCAACTGCTCGCCGCCATTTCCCATGACCTGCAGACCCCGATCACGCGAATGAAGCTGCGGGTCGAGTTCATGGACGACTCGACGGACAAGGACAAGCTCAACAGCGACCTCGAGGAGATGCGGCACCTGGTCAAGGAGGGCGTGGCCTACGCCCGCAGCAGCGAGCCTTGCACCGAGGTGGCGAGCCGGATCCGGCTCAGGGCGTTCCTTGAAAGCCTGGTGTTCGATTACCGCGATACCGGGCGGCCGGTGGAGCTGCTGGAGATGGCGGATCTGCTGGTGGTCAGCCGGCCGCAGGCATTGCGTCGGCTGCTTGCCAACCTGCTCGACAATGCCCTGAAGTTCGCTGGCGAGGCGCGGGTAAGGGTGCTTGAGGACACAGGTGCCGGCCTGTCGATCCAGGTGCTCGATAGCGGGCCGGGGATCCCCGATGCCCTGCTTGGAGAGGTGACCAAGCCGTTCTATCGCCTGGAAAGCTCGCGCAGCCGGGATACCGGCGGCACCGGTCTGGGCCTGGCGATCGCGGCGCAACTGGCGCAGAGCCTGGGCGGGGCGTTGCGCTTGAGCAACCGGCAGGAGGGAGGGTTGTGCGCCGAGGTCCTGTTGCCTTCGGCTAGCGAATAGCATCGTTCTTTCCGGCTTGACGGTGGCAGGGCGCGGACTAGCTATCGGCCAGGAAGTTCCAGGTCCGGCCTGCATATTCTCAACTTTACGATGATCGGCGCCGCATCGATGCCATCATTCCGCCATGTTTGCCGGAACTCCCGGCTGTACGCTTGGTATGCCATACGACTAGTTGGTACAGGGCAACCGCTTGCTTCCAATCGCTATATAAACTGTATTTCACATTTCGAAAAAACCATTCGTTTGGAGCGTGTCGGTCCATCCGCTTGGGGTGGTCAGCTAGTTAAAGCGAGGCATTTGAGTGTTGCTCTGACGGAACATCACCCGATCAGAGGTGCCATCATTGAGCCATCAACTAGCGTCGCTCTTTGTTGATAGGGCCGAGTTGCGACGTATCGTATCTCCGAACCTGGCCTTGTCAGGGCATCACCCCCGGAATCGTTGGTCCTGACCGACCAGGCAAAAAAATATGTGATGAAGTTCGCATTTCCTTCGGCGCGGCAATCGGGTGTGAGTAGGCATATCCGACTGCAGTTTCTGGGTGTCTTCCTGGTAGTCATGAAGAGAACCTGAGGCCTCTGTTTATTTGTGCAATCAGGGGCGAGGCAAAGTTGGTTATTGTCTGATTGCGCGTTTTTTAAGTTGCCTGGATTACTTAATAGTCCAGGTCGTCCCCGCTAACATGTGCTCTATGACTTTTGCGCAGCGCTACGTATTTAGAAGTGCGCCTTTGTAGAGGGCGTCGGTGATGCGGTTTGCTGTTTAAGTCGTTATTAATGAGCTGTTGTTTTTATGCTTGGGTACGGATTGGGTAGTTCTGAGTTATTGGCTGTAACTTAACTAGTCCGGTTGATTGCTTAGCGCTCAAAATATTTGCGGTACTACCTGCGAGGTTGCGGCTCTAAGGCTCTGTCGCGCTGCAGGCCGCGCAGTTCAAGGCCTGCGCGTGCCTGGTTGTGTCTGTTTCGTTCCCTCTCGGCCACCCGTTCCGATTATTTTGCGCACTTATGAAAGTTGCACGTCGTCGCGTCAATTCGGCGGCGTCAGAAAATATCAGCAACTTGCCGTTGACCGTTATTGCTAACAGCGCTATTAATGCGCCCACTCTACCCAGACCATGCTATTGGTCGTGACTGCGATGGACTTGCGGGGGGAGTGGCAAACAACTTTGCGTGCAAGCTTCCTCGAAGCCGCTTATGTGTGCCCGACAAAAAAGATGATTGGCTGACTGTTTTTCGGCCAGGGGCACCTGTGTGCCCGAGTTATGCCAACCGGTGTTACCAAGGACTGTTCGATGCCCTGTTTCGGGGCATTGTGCTCGATTGTGCTTCAACGTTAGAGAAACAACAAAGATGCCGGATGTATCACGACGATTGAACCGCCCGTCCCGCACAACCTCCTCGCCAATAACTGACAGCAAGGTTCCCATGCTCAATTCCTCCGTACCGGCGAAGGCGCTGCTGTGCGCCCTCGGTTTTGCCGTGATGACAGCCAATGCCGCGATGGCCAGCGAAAGCGCGGCTCCGGCCGCCCAGCCCCAGGCTTCCCAGAGCCGGGTGATGGTCAAGGCCGTCGAGTTCAGTGGTAACCGCACCTTCACCAGCGAGCAGCTCAGCGCGCAGATCGCCGCCGACATCGGTCGGCCGATGAGCCTGGTCGAGATGAAGGCCCTGGCCGCCAAGATCGAGGCCTTCTACCAGGCCGCCAACTACCGCCTGGTCAAGGTGGTGGTGCCGGCCCAGGACTTTGCCAACGAGCCGGCCCTCAAGCTGGTGGTGCTGGAAGGCTGGCTGGGCAATGTCCAGGTCACCGGCGCCAAGCGCTTCACCCCGGAACAGGTGCACGACGCCCTCACCGCCGGTGGCGTGGTCGAAGGCAAGCCGTTCACCCTGGAGCAGGTCGAGCGGGCGCTGACCCACCTGAACCGCCTGTCCGGCATCGAAGTCACCTCCACCCTGCAACCGGGCGTGCAGACCGGTTCCACCGACCTGGTGGTCGATGTGAGCGAGGCGCCGCGGGTCCAGGGCGCGATGGAAATCAACAACTACGGGAGCAAGGACACCGGCGAAACCCGCCTGATGCCGAGCCTGAAGTTCGCCAACCTGACCGGCCACGGTGACGAAGCCAACGTCCTGGCCCTGACCTCGGTGGGCGACGGCGACCTGTGGTACGGCTACGTCGATTACAGCCTGCCGCTCAATGCCCGGGGCACCAAGGCCCGCGCCTACTTCTCGAAAGGTAACGTCGACGTCGGCAACACCTACCGCGTGCTGGAAATCGAGGGTGACAACCAGAGCTGGGGCCTGGGCCTGTCCCAGGACTTCGTGCGTTCCGCGCGCAGCATCGTCACCGCCGAGGCCTGGCTCGAATCCCAGGACCTGGAGCAGAGCATCCTCGGCGTGCGTACCGCCGAAGACAAGATCCGCAAACTGCGTTTCAGCCTGAACCTGGACAACTCCGACCTGTACGGCCGCACCCTGGCCACCGCCGGCCTGCACTACGGCCTTGGCGAAGCCCTCGGCGGCATGGACGACGACTCGCTGATGTCCAGCCGCGCCGCGGCCAAGGCGGACAACCGGTTCACCAAGTTCACCTTCGATATCGCCCGTCTGCAGCAGATCACCCCGCGCTTCCTGGTGATTCCGCGCATCGCCGGCCAGTACTCGCTGGATTCGCTGGTGTCGAGCGAGCAGTGGGGCATCGGTGGTTTCAACTCCGTGGTCGGGCATGCGCCCTCCACCTGGTCGGGCGACCACGGTTTCACCGCCAGCCTCGAAGGTCGCTACTCGCTGTTCAAGGACAACGACCGCTACCAGGCCACCGCGCGCCTGGACCACGGTCAGGTCTGGTTGAAGGACCCGCTGGTCGGCCAGGACGACCACCAGGACCTGACCGGTGCCGCCATCGGCCTGCTCGCGCGGCCGCTGGACAGCGTCGACCTGCGCGTCGATTTCGGAGTGCCTATCGGTGACAAGACCGAAGACAGCTCCTACGTCTACGCCCAGGCCCGCTACCACTTCTGAGCCTCGGAAACCACACCCCATTTGCACAGGTAAGTACTTATGTCCCGCAAGAAGAAAGGCACGCAGAGATTCATCAAGGCGGTTTCGGTTTCCGTGATCGGCGCCAGCAGCTCGGTAGCGCTGGCCGCCCCGAGCGGCGGTGTTGCGGTCCAGGGTGGCATCACCATCGGCAGCATGAACAACAACGAGCTGGTGATCACCCAGGCCCTGCAGAAGGGCATCATCAACTGGACCGACTTCAGCATCGACGCCGGCGAGCTGGTGCGCTTTGCCCAGCAGGCCGGTAACGATTCGATCACCCTGAACCGGGTGCTGGGCAGCCAGGTGTCGAACATCCAGGGCGCCCTGCAGGCCAACGGCAACATCTTCCTGATCAACCCCAACGGTATCGTCTTCGGCGCCGGTTCCCAGGTGGACGTGGCCGGCCTGCTGGCCACCACGTTCGATGTCAGCGACCAGAGTTTCATGAACGGTGGCCAGCTGAACTTCACCCAGGTCGCCGGCAAGGACCTGGGCAGCATCACCAACCAGGGGCAGATCACCGCCGATACCGGTGGCTTCGTCTACCTGGTGGCACCGAAGGTCGATAACTCCGGCTTCGTCATCGCCAACGTCGGCCGGGTGACCATGGCCGCAGGCGACCGCTTCACGGTCAACCTGCAAGGCAGCAACCTGATCAACTTCAGCGTCAGCGCCGATACCCTGGCCGCTGCAACCGGCAGCGACGCCACCGGCGTCAGCAACAGCGGCACCGTGTCGGCCCAGACCGTCCTGCTGCAAGGCAACTCGGCCAGCGGCCTGATGAGCTCGGTGGTCAACAACAGCGGTATCGTCGAGGCGACCGACCTGAGCATCGACGCCGGTGATATCGTCCAGGCCGGCGTGATCAAGGGCGTTGGCACGGCCGCCGCCACCACCGCCAGCCTGACCGCCGGCAAGACCATCAGCACCAGCGGCAACAGCTCGACCCGCGCCAGCACCCTGAACCTGACCGTGAAGGACGAAGGCGCATCGATCGGCTCCGAGCAAGGCGCGCTGCTGGTCGATGCCGACGTGCTCAATGCCACCTCGCAAAGCGGCAACGTGCTGGTCACCGACGTCAGTGGCGGCGTCGCCCTGGGCGAAGTCAAGGCCGGTACCCCGGCTGCCGGCGGCAGCGTGGTGATCACCGCGCAGAACGGCTCCATCACCTCGGCCGATACCAGCAAAACCAACGTCAGCGGCTACTCGGCCAAGCTGGTCGCCGACGGCGCGGTCGGCAGCGACAGCACCGCGGTCAACACCCAGGTCGGCGTACTCTCGGCCTCCACCCAGAACGGCGGCATCAACGTCAAGAACGACGGTGCGCTGATCCTCGGCGACGTGGTCGCCCGAGAGCAGATCAGCATCAACGGCCAGTCCTCGGTGTCCGGCGCGGTGGACAACAGCGGCTCGATTACCTTGAGCAACGGCAGCACCGGCACCAGGAACGTCAAGGTCCAGGCCAGCGAAGGGGTGATCCTCACCGGTACCGTCTCGGCCACCAATGGCCTGAGCGTCACGTCCGACACCGGCAGCATCCTCGCCGCGCAGGCCGGCACCTCGCTGGTTGGCCGCACCATCGACCTGTCCGCCGGTGGCGAGATCGGTGACGCCGCGCAGGCCCTGAGCACCCAAAGCAACACGCTCAACGCAGCGGCCGGCAACGGTGGCGTGTACCTGAGCGAAAGCAACGGCCTGAGCGTCGGCACCATCACCGCCGCAGGCACCGGCAACAACGTCGTGCTCAATTCCACCCAGGGCAACCTGACCGTAGGCAGCATCAGCGCTGCCGGTGCCTCGGTAACCCTGAACGCCGGCAACGGCAGCATCGTCTCCGCCAGCGGCTCGACCACCAACGTCAGCGCCAAGGACCTCACCGCATCGAGCAAATCCGGCATCGGCACCTCGGCCAAGAAGCTGGGCACCAGCGTCGATACCCTGACCGCCACCACCACGGCGGCCCAGGCCGGCGTCTACGCCAACAACGACAAGGCCCTGAGCGCGCTGTCGGTGACCACTCCGAACGGCGATACCAACGTGGCCTTCACCGGCGGTTCGCTGGTGTACAGCCGCACCCTCGGTACCCTGACCCTGAACCGTACCCAGGCGCTGGACCTCTCCTTCGCCAACACCGCCGCCGGCCTCAAGCTCAACGGCATCGATGCCGGTACCGACAGCAAGGTGTCCCTGACCGCCGCCGGTGATATCACCCAGGGCAGCGGCAGCCTGGTCGGCAAGGACGTGGTCATCGACGCTTCCGGCAGTGTCGGTGCCGATGGTTCCGCCCTGGCCACCCAGGCCAGCAGCCTGAACCTGACCAGCCGCAACGGCACCGTCAACGTCGCCAACAGCTCCAGCGACCTGACCCTGACCGCCAAGGCCAACGCCACCAACGGCGCGATCACCGCGACCCAGACCGGCAACCTCGCGGTCAACTCGGTCATTGCCAAGAAAGCCGTGCAACTCAGCGCTGGCGGCGCCGTGACCACTGCGGCCGACGCCGTGGGCACGCCGATCTCGGCGGGTTCGCTGACGGTCACCGGCGCCTCCATCGGCACCGGCAGCAAGGCCCTGTCCAGCCAGGTGGCTGGCGGCGCCGTGAACCTGACCGCCACCGGCGGCGACGTTAACTTCGCCAACAGCGGCGCCATCAGCCTGCTGGACGTGCTCGCCAGCAATGGCAAGATCGCCTTCCAGAACGCCGGCGACACCGTGGTCGGCCAACTGCAGGCCAGCGGCACCATCGACTTCAAGGTCACCGGCAACGTCACCGACGGCAACGGCAGTGCCGCCAACTTCATCACCAGCGGCCTGACCGCGGCGGTGAAATCCTTCGGTACCAGCGGCGACGCCCTGGAAATCCAGGTCGATAACCTGGTGATCGACGCCGCCAACGGCGGTATCTATGCACGCCAGAGCAACGGCAACCTGCTGTCCCTGGTCCAGGTCACCAGCGGCGGCACCGGCAGCAACATCCAGATCGACGCCGACGGCAGCATCAAGCTGGGCAACGTCGATGCTGGCGGCAACAACGTCAAGATCGCTGCCGGTGGCAGCATCGAGGACGGTCGCACCGACCGCAGCAAGGCCAACGTGGTCGCCCGCTCGCTGGATATCAGCGCGCCGAACGGCATCGGCCAGCAGGGCGACCTCGCCCTGGATGTCAGCTTCCTGTCTGCCGCCGGCGGCAACGCGGGTGTCACCGCGACCAACGCCGGCGCCGTGGCCGTGGATGCCTCTTCCTTGACCGGCAAGGGCGCCAGCGCGATCAACATCGTCGCCACCGCCATCACCATCCTCGACAACAACGGTGGCACCATCACCATGGATGGCGGCTCGCTGGTACTGAAGGCGACCTCGGGCAACATCGTCTTCCTCAACCAGAACGACACCATCTACCTGCCGGGTGGCGGCAGCATCAGCCTGATCGCCACTTCCAAGGCCAGCTCCCAGGTTCCGGGTTATGACGGCGTGATCATCGCCGGCAACCTGAAGACCGATGGCGGCAACATCACCCTGCAGGCGCAGTCGAACATCACCATCGGCATGCTCGACGCCGGCAGCACCGGCAACGTTACCGTGGCCTCGGCCGGCGGCGTGATCCTCGATGGCAACGGTAGCGCGCAGAACATTCGCGGCAACCGTGTCAGCCTGACCGCCAGCACCCCGAGCGAGCACACCGCCGAGCTGACCCGCGACACCGCCATCGCCGAATACTCGGCGCGCGATGCCGAAGCCGCGGCCAAGCTGCTGCAATTGAACATCCTGATCCAGCAACTGAAGGACTACGAGGCGCTGGTCAACTCGGCGGCCCTGCAGAACAGCCTGGCCGAGCTGACCCAGCGTCTGTCCGAGATCAATGCCAACGCCCAGGCCGCCAAGGTCGACAGCATGTCGGCCACCGCCGATGCGCTGAACACCGCGTTGAACGCCGCCACCGTGGTGCGCAACGCCGCCGCGGTGATCGCCGGTGCCGCCCAGGCCATTCCGTTCTCCGGTGACGCCGGTGCCGACGCGGCCTTCGCCGTGGTCGACCTGGTGATGTCCGCCGCATCCCTGGCGCTGGACAGCTACGAGCGCTACAGCCTGGCACCGCAGCAAGACCTGCTGGTGGAGCTGAACAACACCCTGGACGTGGCCAACGCCGCGGTCTACACCGCAGCCACCAACCTGGCGACCACCACCCAGATCCGCGACACCACCGCGACCTCCAAGGCCACCGCCGACCTTGCCGTGTTCAAGGCCAACACCGCCCGCGACGCCGCCCTCCAGGTGCGCAAGCAGGCCGTGGCCGCCTATGACCTGAACCAGCAGATCGACAGCTCCGCCGAAAAGCCGCTGGGCATCACCGCCAACCGCCTGGACATCAACAACGGCGGGGTGATCGACTCCAGCCTGTACCTGAACTCCACCGGCAGCCTGGGGCTGGGTGACATCACCGTCGCCGCCGGCGAGAAGATCGTCGCCGAAGCCACCGGTAACGTCGGCGTGGTGGGCAACGTCAACAGCGACACCTCCATCAGCCTGAAAGCCGGCCAGGCCATCCTCGGCCAGGGCGGCGTGCTGGTCACTCCGGACCTGAAAATGGTCGCCGGCAACGGCATCGGTGCCCTGCAGGCGGTCAACACCCAGGTCGACCGCGTTGCAGCGGACGCCGGCAACGGCGGCGTGGCCATCGTCAACGCCAATGGCGGCGCGCTGCTGACCATCGGTACCCAGGGCGCGGTCAAGGGCATCAGCGGTGCGGGCGACATCAGCGTCAGCACCGATGGCTCGCTGAAGATCGAGCAACTGGTGAAGGACAGCACCCACACCCATACCGTGAGCCTGACCGCCACCAACGGCGCGATCGTCGATGGCAACACCGTCGAGCGCAATGTCCAGGGCGGTACCCTGGTGGCCAGGGCCGCTGGCAATATCGACCTCGACAGCGAAGTCGATACCCTCGACGTCCAGGTCACCAACGCCGGCACTATCACCCTGCGTGAAGCCAACGGCGTGACCGCGCGCAACCTGAACACCGCCGCCGGCAATATCGACCTCAAGGCCGGTGGTGCGGTAGTGGTGGGCAGCCTCGACGCCGGTGCCGGCACTGGCACCATCGACCTGCACGCCGATGGCGCGGTGTCCGATGACCAGGACAACACCACCCTGATCGTCGCCGACACCCTGAACGTCAACGCGGCAGGCAGCGTCGGTGCGGTCGGCAGTGACAGCAACCGTCACCTGGACCTCAAGGTCAATACCGTCAATGTCACCGCTAGCGGCGAGGTCAACCTGGCCGAAGTCGACGACCTGAAGATCGGCACCCTGGAAACCGAGCAGGGCAATGTCACCGTTACCACCGGTGGCGCGCTGAACGTTGGCCGTATCAGCACCGCCAGCGACACCGTGACCCTGGTTGCCGGTGACCGCATCAGCAACGCCAGCACTGGCGACGACAGCAACATCGACGCCGGCAACCTGTCCCTGTCGGCCGTCAACGGCATCGGCACCGACAAGGCCCTGAACGTCAAGGTCGACAGGCTGGTGGCGCAAACCGCCGTCGGCGGCGTCAAGGTCAAGGACCTGGACGGCGACCTGGTCATCGGCGGCGTGGTCCCGAACCTGGGCAACCCGCAGATCTTCGGGGTCAACACCAACGGTGGCGATATCGAGGTCGGCACCACCGGCAACCTCACCGTCAACGAAGGCGTGGCCAACACTGCGGCGGGCTCCCTTACGCTGGAGGCGGGCGGCGATGTCCGGCAGAACACCAGCCTGATGACCGCCAATGGCAACCTGTCGGTCACCGCCGGCGGCGACATCGAGATGCTCTCCGGCACCTCGGCCAACTCCCTGAGCAGCGGTGACATCACCTACCACGCCGGCGGCAACGCCAGCCTGGAACGCCTGACCACCGTTACCGGCAACATCGACCTGAAGGCCGGGCAGGGCAACCTGACCCAGCACAGGCTGGTACAGACCGGCGCAGGCAATATCAGCGCCCATGCCGGCGGCAACCTGGTCACCGAGCGCGAGGTGGTGGTCAATGGCACCGGCGATATCCAGCTCACTGCCCTGGGCAGCCTGACCCAGCAGGAACTGGTGCACACCATCGACGGCGACATCCGCATCGGCGCAGAAGGTGACGTCACCTCCCTGGCGAGCACCAACGTGTCCGGGACCGGCGACATCACCTTCATCAGCCACGGCAACCTCAGCCTGCAGCAGGTCGACACAGGCAGCGGCAAGATCGACCTGAGTGCAAGCGGCAACCTGCTGCAGAACGCGGCGGTCATGACCGGGCAGGGCGATATCGTCGCCAAGGCCGGTGGCAACCTGACCACCCTGGCGCCGACCGCCGTGATCGGCAATGGCGCCATCGATTACAGCGCCGGCGGCAACCTGGACCTGCAGCAAGTCAGCACATCGGCCGGCAATATCGGCCTCAAGGCCGGCGGCAACCTGACCCAGAACCAGCTCGTGCAGACCGGGGCAGGCAACATCACCGCCCAGGCGGATGGCAACCTGACCACCCTGGCCGACACCCGGGTTTCGGGTAGCGGCAACATCGACTACAGCGCCGGCGGTAACCTCGACCTGCAGCAAGTGACCAGCGGCGGCGGCAACATCGACCTGAAGGCGCTGGTCGGCAACCTGACCCAGCAAGCGCTGGTGCAGACTGCCAGCGGCCATGTCAACGCCTCGGCCGGCCGCGACCTGATCATGAACCTCGGTGCCCAGACCCTGGTCAACGGCCAGGGCGACGTGACCTACGGTGCCGGCGGCAACCTGCTGATCGACGAAATCGTCGCTGCCAATGGCAACGCGACCCTGAGCGCCGGCAGCGGTGATATCCAGGTCCAGGGCACTGCGGCACGCAACGTTACCGCCCGTCAGCTGACCGCCAATGCCGGGACCGATATCGGTAGCAACGGCGCCCTGCGTACCGAGGTCGATAGCCTGGTGGCCAAGGCCGACAATGGTTCGATCATCGTCGACGAAGCCAACGCCGTCACCCTCGACGCGGTCACTGCGGCCAATGGCCTGGTAGCGGTCAGCGCCGGTGACATCACCGTCAAGCAACTGCAGGGCGACAGCATCTCGCTGGACTCCACCGGCAAGGTGGTCACCGCCAATGGTGGCCTGGTCAAGGGCGGCAGCCTGAACGTCACGGCCGAGACCGGGGTCAACCTGCATACCGCAGTGGACAGCGCGTCGGTACGGGTCAATGGCAGCGGCGATCTGGTGCTGACCGAAGACGACGGCATCAGCCTGACCCGCCTGGGCGCGGCTGACGGCAACGTCCGGGTCAACGCCGGTGGCGACATTGCGGTGGGCACGGTCGATGCCGGTACCCACACCGTCAGCCTGAACTCCGCCAGCGGTGCCATCGTCACCCAGGCGCAGCCGAGCTTCTTCGCTCGCCTGCTGTCCCGTGTCGCCCAGGCAACCGGGATCACCGGCGAACGCATCGAGCTCAATGCCGCCAACGGCCTGGGCAACGGTTCGCAAGGCGCCCTGCAACTGCACGGCACTACCGTCGCGGCCAGCACCACCAGCGGCGACGTCAACCTGGCGCAGAGCCAGGCCGTGACCCTGGAGCAGGTTCGTACCGGCAATGGCAATGTTTCGGTCGATGTGGCCGATGGCAATGCCACCCTGGGTTCGGTAAGCGGCACGGGCTCGGTCAACCTGACCGCCGAAAATGGCGCCCTGGTCGATGACGGCAACGCCAGCACCCGCGTCCAGGGCAATGCCCTGAACCTGACGGCGGGCAACGGCATCGCCGTGCAGACCCAGGGCAACAGCGTCAATGCCCAGGTCACTGGCAATGGCAATATCGCCATCGACGAAGCCGACGGTCTGAACCGCCTGACGGTCAACAGCGCCAATGGCGACGTCTCGGTAACTAGCCGTGGCGGCAACCTCGCTGTCGATGTGGTCAATGCCAATGGCCACGCGGTCAACCTCAATGCCGCCACCGGCGCGATCCTCGATGCCAATGGCAACGCGGTGAGCAACGTCAATGCGCAAAGCGCCAACCTGGCCGCCGCCAATGGCGTCGGCCAGGCCGGCAATGCCTTCGACGTCAACGTGCAGACCCTGGCCGGCAACGGTGGCAATGGCGGTGCCAACCTGAACAGCACCTCCACCTCGGCGCTGAACCTGGCCTCGCTGTCCACTGCCCAGGGCAACATCGCCCTGGCCACTGCCGGCGACCTCAACGTCAATGGCGCGGTGCGCAACAGCGGGGCGGGCAACATCGCCCTGAGCGGTGCCAACGTCAACCAGAATGCCAATATCAGCACCAGTGGCCGGGGCAACGTCAGCGTCACCGGTTCCGGCGACGTGGTCATGGCCACCAACAGCACCACCAGCACCGATACCGGTACCGTCAGCTACCAGGGCGGCAAGACCATCAAGGTGGCGTCGATCCAGACCGCCAACAACATGGGTGGCGGCAAGGTGGTGTTCGTCGCACCGCAGGTACTCGACAACATGCCGGGCGTGGCCAACGTGCGTGCGTGGCAGGTGTCGATCACCGCGGACAACGGCAATGCCGCGCTGATCCAGGAACTGATGGGCGACGTCAACGACTCGTCGCAGGTCGACCTGGGCAGCCGCGTCATCGGTGGCAGCCTGGCCGAAAGCCGTCGCTTCATGGAAGCGCTGCTGCAGCCGGCGATCGTGCAGCAGACCGGCGCGGAGAAAATGTTCGACGCAGGCCTGCTGACCAGCCAGCAGATCGCGCCGTACAACGGCTTCGTCGAAGGCGAGGATGGGGTGATGACCTACAACAAGTAAGTCGGCGCCTGTAACGAAGAAGGCCGCCGGGGAGACCCGGCGGCCTTTTTTACTGATTCGGTATCCAGGACCCGGGCACAAAATCGTCGTTCGCATTGCTTCCTTGTAGGAAATAGGCCATTTTGTGCCCTGATCTTTCGATCAACTTTCAGCCATTGGCCATCACGAGGTCAGCCATCCGAGCCCCGCTATATGCAATCAACGTCCCGTGAGGTCGCTTCGGCGCCGGTACTGCAGGAATTGCGTACCCATACTGCTGAACTGCACATCGCACTGGAAAAACGCCTGCCTTTCTTCGCCGATTCCCTGGATTCCCACGCTTTCCTGCAGTTGATGCAGGCCTATCACGGTTTCTATGCCCCGCTGGAAGAAGCGCTGCGCACCAGCCCGTGGTTTCCCGCCGATTTCGATCTGCAACCGCGCCTGAAATCCGCCATCCTCCAGGATGATCTGCGGGCCCTGGGCCTGTCTGCCGAGGCGATCGAGGGGCTGCCGCGTTGCCAGGACCTGCCAGCCCTTGATTCCAGGGCGGCCTGCCTGGGCGTGCTCTATGTTGTGGAAGGGGCGACCCTGGGCGGCCAGGTGCTGCGCCGGCACATCCACTCGCACCTGGGCCTGGACGCCCGAAACGGTGCGGCCTTTCTCGATGTCTATGGTGAAGATACCGGCCGCCGCTGGCGCGCCTTTCTTCATTATTTGTGCTCGCAGCCGTTGAGCGGCCACGAGCGCACCGCCACGGTGCGTGCGGCGCAGGATACATTTCGCTGTTTCGAACACTGGCTGCAAGGCCGGGAGGTACTGCTATGACCCCAGAAGAACAGGATGCCTTCGAAACGCTGTTGGCCAATTGCGCCGATGAACCCATCCGTTTTCCCGGTGCCATCCAGCCCCACGGCCTGCTGCTGACCCTGAGCGAGCCGGGGCTGGAGATCCTCCAGGTCAGCGCCAACGTCGAGACCCTGCTCGGTCGTACGCCGCAGTCGCTGCTGGGCCAGCCCGTCGAAGGCCTGCTGGGCCAGGCCCAGGCCGCCGCCTTGCAGCACAGCGTGCAACAGCCGCTGCTGTCCAATGATTCGCCACTGACCGTCGCGCTCAACGGCATGACCTTCGATGGCCTGCTGCACCGTCACGACGGTGTACTGATCTTCGAACTGGAAGTGCATGCCGGGCACTACCAGCCCGGCAGCATCGCCGGCAACCTGACCAACCTGGGCCGCATGCTCCAGCGCCTGCAGGGCGCAGCCTCCCTGCAGGCGCTGTACGAGGTCAGCGTCCGCGAGATCCAGGCCCTGACCGGCTACGACCGGGTGCTGATCTACCGCTTCGAAGAGGAAGGCCATGGCCAGGTGATCGCCGAGGCCTCCGGCCCGTCCATGGAAGTCTTCAACGGCCTGTTCTTCCCCGCCTCGGACATCCCCCGGCAGGCCCGCGAGCTGTACCGCAAGAACTGGCTGCGGATCATTCCGGATGCCGGCTACCAGGCTGTCCCGCTGGTGCCGGCGCTGCGGCCCGACACCGGCGAGCCCCTGGATCTCGGCTTTGCCAACCTGCGCAGCGTGTCGCCGATCCACTGCCAGTACATGAAGAACATGGGCGTGCTCTCGTCCATGAGCATTTCCCTGCTCAAGGACGGCGAGCTGTGGGGCCTGATCAGTTGCGGCAATCGCCGGCCGCTGCACGTGCCCCATGAACTGCGCATGGCCTGCCAGGCCATCGGCCAGGTGCTGTCGCTGCAGATCAGTGCCATGGAGGCGCTGGAAGTCAGCCGCCAGCGTGAAGACAAGATCGAAGCGCTGGGCCTGCTCAACCAGGCCATGATCGACTCGCCGCAGAATGTGTTCGACGGCCTGGCCGGCCAGCCCGAGGTGCTGATGAACCTGACCGATGCCGCCGGCATCGCGATCATCGAGGACAAGCAACTGCACCGCTATGGCAATTGCCCGGAGCCCGACGAGATCCGCGCCTTGCACAAGTGGCTGCAGCAGGGCGGCCAGGCGGTTTTCGCCAGCCACAACCTGTCTGCGGTCTATCCCCCGGCCGAGGCCTACCAGCATGTCGCCAGCGGTTTACTCGCCATGAGCCTGCCCAAGCCGGTGGATAACGGCGTGCTGTGGTTCCGCCCGGAAGTGAAAGAAACCATCAACTGGAGCGGCGACCCGAAGAAGCCGCTGGACCTGGAAAATTCCGAAGCCGGCCCGCGCCTGCGCCCGCGTGCCTCGTTCGAGATCTGGAAGGTGGAAATGGCCGGGATCTCACGCAAGTGGAGCCATGGCGACCTGTACGCTGCCAACGACCTGCGCCGCTCCGCGCTGGAAAACGACCTGGCCCGCCAGGTACGCCGTGAACAGCAGGCGGTGCGCACCCGCGACGACCTGGTGGCGGTGGTTTCCCATGACCTGCGCAATCCGATGACGGTCATTTCCATGCTCTGCGGCATGATGCAAAAGAGTTTCAGCTCCGACGGCCCGCATGCCTCGCGGCGCATTGCCACGGCCATCGAGACCATGCAGCAGGCGGCCGGGCGCATGAGCACGCTGCTGGACGACCTGCTCGATACCTCGAAGATCGACGCCGGACGCTACACCATCTCGCCCAAGACCCTGGACGTCGGCCAGATCTTCGAGGAAACCCAGGCGCTGCTCATGCCGCTGGCGCTGAACAAGAACATCAGCATCGCCTTCGAAAGCGAGCCGGAACTGAAGATCCACGCCGACCCGGAGCGGTTGTTCCAGGTGCTCTCCAACCTGGTGGGCAACGCCATCAAGTTCACCCCGCGCCTGGGCACGGTGGGCGTGCATGCGGCGGCGGGCGGCAACGAGATCGTGTTTACCGTCAAGGACGACGGCGAAGGCATCCCGGCCGAACAATTGCCCCACGTGTTCGAGCGCTACTGGACGATGAAGGAAGGCAACCCCAACGGTACCGGGCTTGGGCTGTATATCACCCAGGGCATCGTCGAAGCCCATGGCGGGCGGATCGAGGCTCGCAGTGAAGTGGGCAAGGGCACCGAGTTCAGGTTCACCATGCCGATGGGGGATTGATCCTTTCAGGACCTTGTCGCTGCAGGGGTATCTACCCCTGGTAATGACTCGGCAGATGCCCGACGACCCGCTTGAAGGTCTGCGAGAACGCACTCGGGCTCTGGTAACCATGCTCCAGCGCCACTTCCAGCACCGAGGCGCCGCTGCCCAGGCGCTGCATGGCCAGGACCATGCGCACGCGGGTGCGCCAGTCGCCGAAGCTGGTTCCCAGCTCGCGCTGGAACAGGCGGGCCAGGGTCCGGCTGCTCATGTTCAATTGCCGGGCCCAGTCCTCCAGCCCGGCTTCGCTCGCCGGACGGGCGATCACCTGGTTGCACAGGCGCTGCAGGCGCGGGTCGGCGGGCATTGCCAGATGCAGGGCGACGGCCTGCGCACCGTGCATTTCCACCAGCAGCAGCTCATGGATGCACTGCCGGCGGTATGGGTTGTCGGCTTGCGAAGGCAGGCCGCTGGCGGCCACCAGCAACTCGCGCATCAACGGCGTGACGCTGATCAACTGGCACTGCTCACCGCCCCATGGCCAGGTCGAGGCGGGCATGAACAGGGTGCGCATGCTGACCTGGCCAAGCATGCGGATCTGGTGCTCGATGCCCGGCGGCACCCACAGTGCATGGCCTGCCGGCACTACCCAGTGCGTACCTGCCGCGCCCACCAGCATGACCCCGCTGATACCGTGGATCAGCTGCGCCTGGGCATGGCAGTGGGGCAGGATCTCTTCGCCATCCTGGTGATCGAAAGCCAGTGCTTCCAGGGCCAGGGCGCAGGTCATGTGGACTCCTTGCTGGAAAGGGTGGTGGACAGGCCATTGTAGGCTGTCGAGTCGAGCGGTTATTTCTATTTATTGCACAAAAAGCCGTTGAGCAGCAGGGATCACTGGCTTTACGACTTTTTGCGCAATAAACGAAATTTTTCCGCCTTCGGTCGCCGGACGTGGAACGATCCGGGTCCGGCGCGCTTCATATTGATGGATGAACGAAACACGGCCGGGGCCTCTACAGGATGAAAATAAGCCACGGCAACCCTTTGGACGGTTGCACCACGCTTTCGCCAGGCTTTATCGACAATGGCGGCATCATGAGTGATCTATTGCAGACGCTGGATTGGCGAAGCTCGCCGCTGGGTCCTCCGCACGCCTGGTCGGCGGGGCTGCAAGCGACCATGAGCCTGATGCTCCCGGCCAAGGCGCAGATCGTGCTGTTCTGGGGGCCGCAGTACGTGGCCCTGTATAACGAAGCCTACGTGCCGACCATCGGTGCCAAGCATCCCCACGCCCTTGGCCGCCCTGCCATCGAACACTGGAGCGAGCTATGGGACGACCTCGAGCCGCTGTTGCGCGGCGTGCGCGAAACCGGCCAGACCTTCTCCGCCACCGACCGGCCGTTCTATATCGAACGCAGCGGCTTCGGCGAGACGGCCTGGTTCGATGTGTCCTATTCGGCAGTGCGCGAGAGTGACGGCAGCGTGGGCGGGGTGTTGTGCATCGTCACCGAGACCACACGGCGCGTGCAGTTCCAGCGGCGCCAGGCTTTTCTCCTGGAACTCGGCGAGGTCCTGCGCGGGCTCGACGACGCCGAGGCGATCCGCGACCATGCGACCCGCCGTTTGCAGCAGGAACTGGACGCCTCCTGCGTGTGCTTCGACGAGGACCCCGCGCGCTTTTCCGTTCCGGCCAGCCTGCAGGTGCCGGTGCTGCGGGCGGGTGAACTGCAGGCCATGCTCAGTGTGGAGTTCGCCCGGCCCCGGGTACTGTGCGAGGACGAATGCCTGCTGGTAGAGGAGTGTGCCCGGCAGACCTGGGATGCCATGAGCCATGCCCGCGCGCAACGTGACCTGCAGGCGGCCTTCGCCGAGATGAAGGCTCTGAATGAAAGCCTGGAGGAGCGGGTCGGCGCCATCCTTGCCGAGCGAGAGGCGGCCATCGTCGAGCTGCATGAAGCGCGCAAGATGGAGATGGTCGGCCAGCTCAGCGGCGGTATCGCTCACGATTTCAACAATATGCTCACGCCGATCATTGCCTCGCTGGAGTTGATCCAGCGCCGCCCCGATGACCTGCAACGCACCGCGCGCCTGACCCAGGGCGCATTGCAGGCGGCGGAGCGGGCGCGCAACCTGGTGGGGCGCCTGCTCAGCTTCGCCCGGCGCCAGACCCTGACCCCGCAGACCGTGGCGCTGGCAAGCCTGGTGGCGGAAATGCACGAGCTGATTGCCCACTCCCTGGGGCCGACCATACAGTTCGAGGTCGAGGTCGACGAATACCTGCCGACCGTGGTGGTCGATCCGCATCAACTGGAACTGGCGTTGCTCAATCTGGTGGTCAATGCCCGGGATGCCATGGAGCAGGGGGGGCGCCTGCGGATTTCCGCCGGGCCGGGCGAGCCGCCGGAGGGCGTACGCGGGCAACAGTTGTGGCTCAAGGTCAGCGACAGCGGCTGTGGCATGAGTGCCGATGTGCTGCGCCGTTGCGCCGAGCCGTTTTTCTCCACCAAGGGCGTAGGCCGCGGGACCGGGCTGGGCCTGTCCATGGTCCAAGGGCTGGCCGGGCAATCCGGTGGCGGCATGGAGGTCCGCTCCTGGCCGGGGCGTGGTACCGAGGTGACGCTTTGGCTGCCGGTGGGAACGGTGGAGCAGGAGGGGCAGGACGAGTTCGGTGACGCGGTGCCCATGGCCCGGCACCTGAACCGTGTGCTGCTGGTGGATGACGAGGAAATGGTCCGCAACGCCACGGCATTGCAACTGCGCGATCTCGGCTACAAGGTCACCGAAGCCGACGGCCCGGCCCAGGCGCGGCGCCTGATCGAGGCGGGGCTGGAGCTGGATATCCTGGTGACCGACCAGATCATGGCCGATGAAACCGGCAGCCGCTTCGCCCACGACCTGCGCCAATGGCGGGCGGACCTGCCGGTGTTGATCATCACCGGCTACGCCAACCTGCCACCCCAGGCATTGCATGAGTTCGAAGTGTTGCGCAAGCCGTTCCGGCGGCTGGAGCTGGCCAGGAGCCTGGCCCGTTTGCTGGGCAGCGGCTGATGTCCTGGCGTTTCACGCCCGGGTCAAACAATCTGAACACCTGCCGAACGCCTCCTGTCCCAACCTTTACCGACCCGAACGATAAAGGAGGCAGTACATGTCCAGCACCGTAGGCGACTTTCTCGTGGAACGGCTCAGCCAATGGGGTGTGAAGCGCATCTTCGGCTACCCCGGCGATGGCATCAACGGCGTGTTCGGGGCGCTGCGGCGCTCCGGCAAGATCGAGTTCGTGCAGTGCCGCCACGAGGAAATGGCCGCCTTCATGGCCAGCGCCCACGCCAAGTTCACCGGGGAGCTGGGGGTGTGCATCGCCACCTCGGGGCCCGGCGCATCGCACCTGGTCACCGGGCTGTACGACGCGCGCCTGGACCATATGCCGGTCCTCGCCATCTGCGGCCAGCAGGCCCGTACCGCGCTGGGCGGGCATTACCAGCAGGAAGTCGACCTGGTGTCGCTGTTCAAGGATGTGGCCGGGGCGTTCGTCCAGCAGGCGTCGGCGCCGTCCCAGGTGCGCCATCTGCTGGATCGTGCGGTGCGCACCGCAGTGGGCGAGCGCAAGGTGACGGCGTTGATCCTGCCCAACGACCTGCAGGAATTGCCTTATGAAGAGCCGGCCCGCGCCCATGGCACCCTGCATTCCGGCCTTGGCTACCGTCGGCCGCGGGTCCTGCCGCGGGAAGACGACCTGGCGGCTGCGGCGAAGCTGCTTAACGAGGGAAGCAAGGTCGCCATCCTGGTCGGCGCCGGTGCCCTGGGGGCCAGCGAGCAGGTCAGGCAACTGGCCGACAAGCTCGGTGCAGGGGTTGCCAAGGCGCTGCTGGGCAAGGCCGTCCTGTCCGATGACCTGCCCTGGGTCACCGGTTGCATCGGTCTGCTCGGCACCGAGCCGAGCCTGAAGCTGATGAACGAATGCGACACCTTGCTGATGATCGGGTCGGGCTTCCCCTATGCCGAATTCCTGCCCAAGGAAGGCCAGGCCCGGGGCGTGCAGATCGATATCGAGCCGAACATGCTCGGCCTGCGTTACCCGATGGAAATCAACCTGGTGGGCGATGCTGCCGACACCCTCGATGCGCTGCTGCCGCTGATCGAGCAGAAGGGCGAACGGCGCTGGCGCAAGAAGATCGAGGGCTGGCGCAAGGCCTGGGACAGCAAGCTGGAGAAGCGTGCGCTGAGCAAGGCCGACCCGGTCAATCCGCAGCGCGTGGTGTATGAACTATCGCCGCGCCTGCCGGACCACTCGATCGTCACCAGCGACTCCGGTTCCTGCGCCAACTGGTTCGCCCGCGACCTGCGGATCCGTCCGGGCATGCGCTGCTCGCTGTCCGGCGGGCTGGCCTCGATGGGGGCCGCGGTGCCTTACGCCATTGCCGCCAAGTTCGCCCATCCGCAGCAGGCGGTGGTGGCGCTGGTGGGAGATGGCGCGATGCAGATGAACAACCTCGCCGAGCTGATCACGGTCGCCAAGTACTGGCGCCAGTGGGGCAACGGGCGCTGGATCTGTGCCGTGTTCAATAACCAGGACCTGAACCAGGTGACCTGGGAGCAGCGGGTGATGGAGGGTGATCCGAAGTACGTGGCGAGCCAGGCGATACCGGATGTGCCGTATCACCTGTTCGCCATTTCCATTGGCTTGAAAGGTATCTGCGTCGAGCGCGAGGAAGACGTGGCCCCGGCCTGGGAGCAGGCGCTGGCCAGCGATGTGCCGGTGCTCATCGAGTTTCGCACCGACCCGGATGTTCCGCCGTTGCCGCCGCACATCAACCTCAAGCAGGCCCGGCAGTTCGCCGGGGCGCTGTTGCAGGGGGATCCGGATGGCGTAGGGGTGATCCGGCAGACGGCGAGGCAGTTGGTGAGCAGTGTCTTGCCGAAGAAGTGAGGTGAGTACGAGGGCCTCATCGCCGGCAACGCCGGCTCCCACAGGTGTGGGAGCCGGCGTTGCCGGCGATGAGGCCCTGAAAATCAACAGAGCATCATCAGACCAGGCGCTCCCGACTGAACACCCCATCCACCAATCGCAACACTTCCAGCGGATTTCCATCCCTCAGCGCCTCGGGCAACAAGGCATCCGGATAATTCTGGAAGCACACCGGCCGCAGGAAGCGCTCGATCGCCAGCGTTCCCACCGACGTTCCGCGGCTATCGGAGGTCGCCGGATAGGGCCCTCCATGGACCATGGCATCGCAGACTTCGACCCCGGTCGGGTAGCCATTGACCAGTACCCGCCCGACCTTTTCCTGCAACAGTTCACCCAGCCAGGCATGGGCCAGCAGCTCGTCCGGCTCGCCGATCAATGTCGCCGTCAGTTGCCCGCGCAGCGCCTGGATCGCTGCGCGCAGTTGCGCGGTGTCCTCGACTTCGATCACCACGGTTGCCGGCCCGAATACTTCTTCCTGCAGCAGTTCATCGCCCTCCAGCAACAATCGCACATTCGCCGCGAACAGCTGCGGCTGCGCTTGCCCGTCGCCCTGCGCGGCCCCGGCCAGATGACGCACGCCGGGATGCCCGTGCAAATGCTCCAGCCCCTTGCGATAGCTGGCCAGGGTGCCGCGATTGAGCATGGTCTGCGCCGGCTGTTCGGCCATCTGCACCTTGAGCTGCTCGACGAACGCAGTGAACTGCGCCGAGCGCAGGCCGATGATCAGTCCCGGATTGGTACAGAACTGCCCGCAGCCGAGGGTCACCGAGGCTGCCAGTTCCCGAGCGAGGGTGTCGCCGCGGGTGCGCAGCGCGTCCGGCAACAGGATCACCGGGTTGATGCTGGACATCTCGGCGAACACCGGGATCGGCTGTGGCCGTTCGGCGGCCAGGCGGCACAGGGCGTTGCCGCCGCGCAGCGAGCCGGTAAAGCCCACGGCCTGGATCGCCGCGTGCTTGACCAGCCATTCGCCAACCCCTCCGCCGTAGACCATGTTGAAGACACCGGCCGGCATGCCGGTGCGCTCCGCCGCGCGGAGGATGGCATCGGCCACCGCTTCGGCGGTGGCCATATGGCCGCTGTGGGCCTTGACCACCACCGGGCATCCCGCCGCCAGCGCCGCGGCGGTATCGCCGCCGGCGGTAGAGAAGGCCAGGGGGAAGTTGCTGGCACCGAACACGGCAACCGGGCCGATACCGATGCGCATCTGCCGCAGGTCCACGCGCGGCAGCGGCTGGCGATCGGGCAGGGCGCGGTCGATCCGCGCACCGAGGAAATCACCGCGGCGCAGCACCTTGGCGAACAGGCGCATCTGCCCGCTGGTACGTCCGCGCTCGCCCTGGATACGTGCGGCGGGCAGGGCGGTTTCGCGGCAGACCATGGCGACGAAGGCATCGTCCAGGGCGTCCAGTTCGTCGGCGATGGCATCGAGGAACTGCGCACGCCGCTCCGGCGTCAGGTTGCGATAGGCCGGGAAGGCTGCCGCAGCTGCGCGCGCCGCTGCATCGACCTCCGCCTCGGTGGCCTGGCAGAACTCGCCAGGCAGGGCTTCGCCGGTGCTGGCGTCGAGGCTCTGCAGGCGGATATCGCCCTGCGCCGAGCGCTGTCCGCCAATGTAGTTGTGACCGAGGATCATGGGTTGCTCCTAAGCGGTAAAACGGAAAATCAGGTGATGGCGCCGATCTGCCACGGCACGAACTCGTTCTGTCCGTAGCCGTGCTGCTCGCTCTTGCTGCGTTGGCCCGAGGCGATCGCCAGCATCAGGCGGTAGATGTGCTCGCCGCGTTCTTCGATGGTCATGCTGCCGTCGGCGATGCCGCCGCAATTCACGTCCATGTCTTCCTCCTGGGTTTCCCACAGGCGGGTATTGGTCGCCAGCTTGATCGACGGCGAGGGCGCGCAACCGTAGGCCGAGCCGCGCCCGGTGGTGAAGGCGATCAGGTTGGCGCCACCGGCAACCTGGCCGGTGGCGGAGATCGGGTCATAGCCGGGGGTGTCCATGAACACCAGGCCATGGGCGCGTACCGGTTCGGCGTATTGGTAGACATCCACCAGGTCACTGGAGCCGGCCTTGGCCACGGCGCCGAGGGACTTTTCCAGGATGGTGGTCAGGCCGCCGGCCTTGTTGCCGGCGGACGGGTTGTTGTTCAGCTCGGCGCCCATGCGCTGGCAGTAGGCCTCCCACCACTGGATGCGGGCGATGAGTTTCTCGCCCACGGCCTGGCTGACCGCACGACGGGTCAGCAGGTGCTCGGCACCATAGATCTCCGGGGTTTCCGAGAGGATCGCGGTGCCGCCGGCCGCCACCAGGCGGTCCACCGCATTGCCCAGCGCCGGGTTGGCGGTGATCCCGGAATAGCCATCGGAGCCGCCGCATTGCAGGCCGACGGTGAGGTGGCGGACGCTGACCGGTTCGCGCTGCACCGCATTGGCCTCGGCCAGCAGCGACTTGACCTGGGCGATGCCGCTGGCGATGGTTTTCGAGGTGCCGCCGGTGCCCTGGATGGTGAAGGTGCGCAGGGTATTGCAGCTTTCCAGGCCCTGGGCCGCGAGCAGGTCGGGGATCTGGTTGGTCTCGCAGCCCAGGCCGATCATCAGCACCGAGTGGAAATTGGCGTGCACCGCGTAGCCGCCCAGGGTGCGCTGGAGCATCGCCAGGGCCTCGCCACCCGGGTCCACGGCGCAACCGACGCCGTGGGTCAGGGCGACCACGCCATCGACATTGGGGTAGTCGGCCAGCGCCTCGGGATGGATATCGCGGCGGAAATGGTCGGCGATGGCCCGGGCCACGGTGGCCGAACAGTTCACCGACGTCAGGATGCCGATATAGTTTCGCGTGGCGACCCGGCCATCGGCGCGGACGATGCCCATGAAGCTGTCCTCGACGGGCGTCTGCACGCCCTTGGCATCGACGCCGAACGCGTAGTCGCGACTGAAGTCGCCCATGGCCAGGTTATGCACGTGGACATGCTGGCCGACGCCGATGGCCTGGCTGGCAAAGCCGATGATCTGCCCGTAGCGGCGCAGCGGCTCGCCCACGGCTATGTCCCGGGCGGCGATCTTGTGCCCGGCCGGTACCGGCTCGCGCACGCGGATGCCTTCGGGCAGTTCCAGGCCTTCGGTCAGCGGCTGGCGGGCGATCAGCACATCGTCCAGCGGGTTGAGCCGGATCACGGCCAGGGCAGCGCGTTCGCTGCCCGTTGTTGTAATCAGTTGCATGACGGTTTACCTCGGATAACAGCGCGGGCTCAGGCCAGCCCACGCTCGCGATAGTCGATCAGGCCGGAGAACAGCATCAGGCCGAAGGCCATGACCACGAAGAAAATCAGGGCCAGGAAATAGGAGCCGGTGAACTGCACGATCAGGCCGATCAGGATCGGCACGATCACCCCGACCATGTTGCCGCAGAAGTTCATGCTGCCACCCAGCACGCCGGCCTTGGACTTGCCGCCGAGAATGGCCGGCAGGCACCAGTACATGCCGCACCAGCGGATGAAGAACAGCGCCACGCAGAGCAGGGCGATCACCCGCGCGGCATCCGGGGTGTAGGCCACCAGCAGGATGCACAGGGCGGCGACCGCGGCGGAGCCGGCGAACATGCTGCGCATCACGGTGTTCGGCTGGCCGCCGTTGGTCCGCCATTTATCGGCGATCCAGCCGCCGACCAGCTCGCCGACGAAGCCGCACATGAAGATCAGGAAGGTCGCCCCGCCCATGGCCTTGATATCCAGGTTGTGGCTCTGGTGCAGGTAGCTCGGCATCCAGGTCAGCAGGCCGTAGAACACGCTGTTGTAGCAGGCATAGCCGGCGAACATGCACAGTACCGAGCGGCTTTTCAGCAGTTCCTTGAGCACCGCCTTGCGGTTGCCGCCGGTCGTGCTCGCGGCGTCGTTGGCCTGGGTGATGTAGTCCAGCTCGGCCTTGTTCACCAGCGGGTGTTCGCTGGGGTGGTTGCGGATGTACCACCAGGCCCAGACGCCGACCACCACGGTGCCGACGCCGGCAATGATGAAGGCGATGCGCCAGGAGTCGAACCAGGTGATCAGCCCGGCGATGATGATCGCCCCGAAGGCGGTGCCCAGCGGTGCGCCGCCGTCAACCAGGGTGGCACCGCGCCCGCGTTCGTTGGGTGTCAGCCAGGAGCCGTTGAGCTTGGCCCCGGCCGGCATGATCGGCGACTCGGCCACGCCCAGGCCGACCCGGGTGATCAGCAGGGTGATCCAGTTATGGGCGAAGCCGCCAAGGGCCTGGAAAGCGCCCCAGCCGACGGTGGCGACGCCGACGATATTGCGCACCTGGAAGCGGTCCAGAAGCATGCCGCTGGGAATCTGCATCAACGCGTAGGACCAGAAGAACGCGCTGAGGATCAGGCCTTCCAGGGCCGGAGTCAGTTCGAACTCGGCGGAAATCAATGGCAGGGCCACCGACAGCGAAGCGCGGTCGATGTAGTTGATCGCCGCCAGCAACAGCAGGATCAGGAAGATGCGCCAGCGCACGTTGCTCGGACGTGTGCTGTCGGCGCCGGCGAGGGCGGGCGAGGGCGCCGCCGGGAAGGGGCTGTTCTTCATGCTCATCTCACTCTTATGTTTGTTATGAAATGCCGGGTGGCGCCTCCCTGCGCCGGGTGGGTCGGGTTCAGAGGGCCTGCACGGCGCCCGGTGCCAGCGGTTCGGCGGCCTGGCCCACGGTATTGCGCAGCGGCGCGCCGAACTCGGCCAGGCTGATTTCGAACACATCGCCCGGCTCGGTCCTGACCTGGTCGGCAAAGGACAGGGTGGCGGTGCCGAAGAAATGGATATGCACGTCGCCCGGGCGCAGGAACTGCGGGTACTTGAAATGGTGGTACTCGAGGTTCTCCAGCGAGTGGCACATGTTGTCCTCGCCGCTGAGGAAAGGTTTTTCCCACAGTACCTTGTCGCCACGGCGGATCCGGCTCACGCCTTCGAGATGGCGCGGCAGTTCGCCCACCCGCAGCTCCGGGCCGTAGGCGCAATTGCGCAGTTTCGAATGGGCCAGGTACAGGTAGCTGCGGCGTTCCATCACATGGTCGGAAAACTCGTTGCCGATGGCGAAGCCCAGGCGGTATGGCTGGCCATCATCGGCGATCACGTAGAGGCCGGCCAGTTCCGGTTCCTCGCCAGCGTCTTCGGCGAAGGCCGGGCTGCGCAATGCCTGGCCGGGGCGGACCACGGTGGAGCCGTCGCCCTTGTAGAACCACTCCGGCTGGGCGCCGACGCTGCCGGCCGCCGGACGACCGCCCTCGATGCCCCACTGGAACATGCGCGCGGTATCGGTCAGGGCAGCGGCATCGTCGATCTTCTGCTGGTGCATCTTGTCCCGGGTCGAAGCGCTGCCCAGGTGGGTCAGGCCGGTGCCGCTGACCAGGCAGTGGGCCGGATCCTCGTGGTCCAGCGGCGGCAGGACCCGGCACTCGTCCAGGGCCACGGAATAACTTTCAGTAACGTCATCCAGGCCCCGGGCCAGCACCTCGGCCGTGAGGCTGCGCTGGTTGCGAATCGCGGCCAGGGCCAGTTCGCGCATATGGCTGGTTGCGCGGACCGGCTGGATCAGGTCGCCCTCGACCACGCCCACGTGGCGCCGGGCGGTTGCGGTTTCGAATTGGATCAGACGCATGGGGGCTCCATGATTGTGTGTTCTTGTGGAGGATCGCTGGGGCCACTTTAAAATTCCCGGACGATGCTGCCTAATGACAGCTATTGACCCTGTGATAACTTTTGGTGATCCCCCGTGCTGCCATCCTTGAGTTCCATGGCCTCGCGCCTGCGCCTGCGGCAACTGCGCCTGCTGATCTGTCTCGACGAACTGGGCTCGATCCACAAGGCGGCCGACGCCATGTCGATCACCCAGCCAGGAGCGACCAAGGCCCTCAACGAGATCGAATCGACCCTGGGCGCGGTGCTGTTCGAGCGTACCAGCAAGGGCCTGGAGGCCAACGACCTTGGGCGCTGCGTGGTGCGCTACGCGCGGCTGATCAGCACCGACCTGGCCCATTTGCGTGAGGAAATGCTCGGGATCATGCAGGGGCACGGCGGGCGGCTGTCGGTGGGCACCATCATGGGCGCGGTGCCGATGCTGGTCGAGGGGCTGGCACGGCTGCGCGAGGAGCAGCCGGACCTGTCGGTGACCGTGGTCGAGGACACCAGCGACCGCCTGCTCAGCCTGCTCGACCAAGGGCGCCTGGATGTGGTGATCTGCCGGACCAGCGTCAGCCGGCGGCCGGATGCCTATGACAGCCGGGTCCGGCACCAGGAGCGACTGGTGCTGGTGGCCAACCCGGAGCACGCCCTGGCCGGTAGCGAGCAGCTCGACCTGGCGCAACTGGCGGATTCGCGCTGGGTGGTGTTCCCGGTGAACATGCCGATGCGCCTGACCCTGGAGCGGGAGTTTCGCGAGGCGGGGCTGAATTTCCCGCAGTACCCGATCGAAACCTCCTCGACCTTCACCACCTTGTCCTTGTTGCGCCAGGACCCGGGCCTGCTGGCGGTGATGCCCTGGGACGTGGCGCGGGTGGCGGTGGAGCACGGGATGCTGGTGCAGTTGCCGTTGCAATTGAGATCGCGCAGCGAGCCGTACGAGGTGGTGACGCGGCGCGGGGTGGAACTGAGCGGGCCGGGGCGGGTGCTGGTGGATATCCTCATGATTGACCGTTGACCTCGGGGGCATCATCGCTGGCAAGCCAGCTCCCACAGGTTTCAGCGGCGCCGCGGATGAGCTGTGGGGCTGGCTTGCCAGCGATAGGGCCCTTGAGAACACAGCGGATGCCATGTTAAAGACTTCCCCCCGGATCCAGGACAGCCCCATGTACTATTCCACCCTCTACCCGTCCCCCGTCGGCACCCTGCAACTGGCCGCCAGCGACAGCCATCTGCTGGGCCTGTGGATGGTCGGCCAGAAGTACTTCGGCGGCAGTGCTCCCGGCACCCTTGAGCCCAACGACAACCTGCCGTTCTTCCGCGAAGTGCGCGACTGGCTCGACCAGTACTTCGCCGGCCGCCAGCCCGCCGTCGCCGACCTTCCCATGGCCCCGATCGGCAGCGATTTCCGCAAGGCCGTGTGGGCCCTGCTCTGTGAAATACCCTACGGCGGCACCACCACCTACGGCGAGATCGCCAAGGCCGTGGCCCTGCGCAGCGGCCTGGCGAGCATGTCCAGCCAGGCCGTGGGCGGGGCAGTGGGGCATAACCCGATATCCATCATCATTCCGTGCCATCGGGTGATCGGCAGCGATGGCAGCCTGACCGGCTACGCCGGGGGCATCGAAAAGAAGATCCACCTGCTGGAGCACGAAGGTGCGTTGTCCTCGCTGTTCTACACGCCGCGCCGCGGTACGGCGCTGTAGGCGGCGAAAACTGAACCCGTGGCGGCCATGCGCTGCCGAACCAAGGACCTGCAAACGATCCGTCGAGGAGGGCTTTTCATGTCAGACACCCCTTACACCCCGCCCAGGGTCTGGACCTGGGACAAGGCCAGCGGTGGCCAGTTCGCCAATATCAACCGCCCGATCGCCGGCCCGACCCACGAGCGTGAATTGCCCCGGGGCCGCCATCCGCTGCAGTTGTATTCCCTGGCCACGCCCAACGGCGTCAAGGTCGGGATCATGCTCGAAGAGCTGCTCGCCGCCGGCTTCAAGGATGCCGAGTACGACGCCTGGCTGATCCGCATCGGCGAAGGCGACCAGTTCGGCAGCGGCTTTGTCGAACTCAATCCCAACTCGAAGATCCCGGCCCTGCTGGACACCCGCCAGAACCCGCCTGTGCGCCTGTTCGAGTCGGGCTCGATCCTGCTGTACCTCGCCGACTCTTTCGGCGCCTTCATCCCCAAGGACCCGGCCAAGCGCGCCGAATGCCTGAACTGGCTGTTCTGGCAGATGAGCGGCGCCGGGTTCGTCGGCGGCGGTTTCGGGCATTTCTTCGCCTATGCGCCGGAGAAGTTCGAATACCCGATCAACCGCTACACCATGGAGGTCAAGCGCCTGCTCGACGTGCTGGACCGACAGTTGGCGGAACACCGCTATGTCGCCGGGGACGAATACAGCATTGCCGACATGGCCTGCTGGCCGTGGTTTGGCGAGATGCTGCGCAACAAGGTCTACGGCGCGGCGGAATTCCTCGATGCGCCCAGCTACACCCATGTACTGCGCTGGGCCAACGAGATCGCCGAGCGTCCGGCGGTCAAGCGCGGGGCACGGGTCAACCGGACCTGGGGCGAGGAATCGGAACGTTTGCCGGAGCGGCATGCGGCGAGTGATTTCGACTGAACTGCCGGTGGTTCCAGGGGCGTGGGCCAGGTTTTTTGGGCCTGCCCAAAGCCCTGTAGGAGCTGGCTTGCCTGCGAAGGACCGCGCTAGCGGTCCCAAAAACCGGTTTCTCAAGGTCTGCGTGCTCCACCCATATGGCAGCAAACCCGCTCATACAATGTGCGCGTTGTCCTTTCGGGCTTGCCTAATTTCATATTGAAATAAGAATGATTCGCTATTAATGTGCCCCCGTATTTCAGCCGTTCTGGCTCCGGAGGGGGTGCCATGTCGCTGCATGAAGCGGATTCCATCGTTCCTTTCGACGTGCTCTACGGCACCCACCACGGCTGGCTCAACGGTTGGCTGCGGCGTTCGGTCGGCTGTTCGCAGCAGGCCGCCGACCTGGCCCAGGATACGTTCGTGCGCTTGCTGGTGCGCAACCAGCCGGTGACCAACCGTTCGCCCCGGGCCCTGCTGGCGCGTATTGCCCGTGGCCTGGTGATCGATCACTGGCGTCGCGATGCCCTGGAACGTGCCTACCTCGAAACCCTGTCCCATCTGCCGCAAGCCTGCCACCCCTCGCCGGAAGTCCGCCATGAAGCCCTGCAGTGCCTGGAGCGCATCGCGCAGATGCTCGAAGGCCTGAAGCCGGCGGTGCGCGAAGCCTTCCTGCTGTACCAGCTCGGCGGCCTGACCTACACCCGGATCGCCGAGCAACTGGGGGTGTCCAGCCGTACCGTGGAGCGGCATGTCGCCCATGCCCTGCTGCACTGCTACCGCCTGTGCTTCGAGACGCCATCATGAGTCGCCTGCCGGAAAACGTGGTGCGTGCCGCCATCGACTGGCAGATGCGCCTGCGCGGCAACCCCGAACTGCAGGCCCCGTTCAATGAATGGTTGCGCCGCGACCCTCGTCATCAACTGGCCTGGCAACGCCTGCAGCAGATGGCCGGGATGTTCCAGGCTAGTCAGTTGCCGCGGGCCGAGCAGAGTATCCCGTTGCTCCAGCGCGCCTCGGCCGACCTCAGCCGGCGACGCATGCTGAAGATGCTCGGGCTGGTCGCTGGAGGTACCGCGCTGGCGACAGTGAGCGCGCCACCGACCTGGCATCCCGGCTATGTCACCGGCCTCGGCGAGCGCCGGCAGATCGAACTGGGCAACGGTACCCAGGTCACCCTCAACGGCGACAGCTCGGTGGACGTGCAGGGCGGTGAGCTGTTGCTGCGCTCCGGCGAGGTGCTGGTGGACGGTGCGCGTTGGCAGGCGCGCTGCCGCTTCGCCGAATGCAGCGGCCGTGAGGCCCGGGTGGCGCTGCGCGAGCGCGATGGCTACAGCGAGATCCGCGTCGATCGCGGCGAGGTGCTGGTGACGTCGCCGGTCGGCCAGCGCCGCTTGCAGGCGGGCGAGGGGCTGGGGGCGTCGGCGTCGGCGCTGACGGAGCTGGGCAAGAGCCGCCTCGATCCGTTCGCCTGGAGCCGTGGGCTGCTGGTGGTCAACGATATGCCATTGGGTGAGTTCCTCGCCGAGGCCGGGCGCTATCGACACGGCTGGCTGGGCTGCGACGAGCGAATTGCCGACCTGCGCCTGTCCGGCGTTTTCCGCCTGGATGAGCCGGCCTCGCTGCTGGACAACATCAGCCATCTGCTGCCAGTGAAAGTGGTGGAGCGCACCCGCTGGTGGGTGCGGGTAGTGCCGGCATAGCGGCCGGGCAGAATTTTTTGTCGGACTTCATGGACTCGTCCGGTTATGGGCTATCACTTCCCTTATTGGATCCCTGAATGCGCCGCCCAAGCCCTCCATCGATTCCCTCGCAGCCCCGTTTCCTGTCCCGCGCCGTGTGCCTGGCGCTGGCCCTGGGCAGCGCTGTCGCCAACTTGCCGGCCCGGGCCGAAAACCCGGTCGCCCCGGCCGTGGCTGCCGGCCCGCTGGCCCAGGCCCTGAGCAGTTTCGCCGAGCGCTCCGGGATCACCCTGTCGTTCGCCCCCGATGACGTGCGTGGCCTGAGCACTTCCGGCCTCGGCGGTGGCGGCTCATTGGAGGAGGGCCTGAACCGGCTGCTCGCGGGCAGCGGCCTGGTCGCGCGCAAGACCGCCTCCGGTTATGTGGTACTGCGCGATGGCGAAGCTGGCCTGCAGTTGGCGCCAACCAGCATCGAAAGCACCTCGGTGCAGAGCGCCTTCGCCCCGGTGCCGGGTTATTTCGCCAGCAATGCCAGCAGTGCGACCAAGAGCGACCGGCCCATCCTGGAGACCGCGCAGAGCATCAGCGTGGTCACCGCCGAGCAGATCAACGACCGCAAGGTCAACAAGGTCGAGGATGCCGTAGCCTACAGTGCCGGGGTGCGGGTCGGCAGTTCGGGCCTGGACCCGCGCTTCGACAATATCCAGGTGCGCGGCTTCGAGACCACCATCGCCGCCGACTTCCTCGATGGCCTGCGCCAGCCCGGCAGCGGCTGGCTGTCGCTGTATTCCACCGAAGCCTACGCGCTGGAGCGCATCGAAATACTCAAGGGCCCGGCCTCGGTGCTCTACGGCCAGATCAGCCCCGGCGGCATGGTCAACCGGGTCAGCAAGCGCCCGAGCCTGCTGGCCAGGAATGAAGTGCAGGTTCAGGCCGGCAGCTATGACCACCGGCAAGGCCAGTTCGATATCGGCGGTCAGCTGGACGAGGCGGGTGACGTGCTGTTCCGCAGCGTTGGCCTGTACCGCGATTCCGGCTATTCGGTCGAGCAGATGGACAACGACTCGCGCCTGCTGGCGCCGTCCCTGAGCTGGCAGATCGACCCGGACACCAGCCTGACCCTGCTGGCGCAATACCAGGAGCGGCAGACCGCCGCTTCGCCGATGATGCTCCAGGAAGGCGACCACCTGACCCATTTCTGGCAGGGCGACGAATACTTCGACAAGCTGCACCAGCGCCAGTGGACCTTCGGCTACGAGTTCGAGCACGCCTTCAACGAAACCTTCAGCCTCCAGCAGAACCTGCGCTACGGCCAGGTCAGCACCACCAACCAGTACCTGCAGCCGACCTCGATCACCGCCGGGCATATCCTCGACCGCTATGCGGTGGGCGTGTACGAGGACATGAACTCGCTGTCCACCGACACACGCCTGGTCAGCCGCTTCTCCACCGGCAACCTGCACCACACCCTGGTCAGCGGCGTCGACTATGCCTGGCTGGACACCTCGTTGCTCTACGCCATGGGCCCGGCGCCCACCCTCGATCGCTGGAACCCGGATTACCACCAGCCGGTAGCCAGGCCGACTTCGCCGCTGGCCGACCAGGATGGCCTGGAGCATCGCATGGGCGCCTACGTTCAGGACCAGATCGAGCTCGACCAGTGGCGGCTGTCCGCCGGCCTGCGCCGCGACTGGGTGCATGTACGGCGCGACGACAACCTGACCGACATCAACAGCACCACCAGCGATTCGGCCACCACCGGCCAGCTCGGCGTGCTCTATCTGTTCGATAACGGCGTGGCACCCTATGCCAGCTTCGCCACCTCGTTCCTGCCGGTCAGCGGCGTGAACGCCAGCGGCCAGCCGTACAAGCCTACCGAGGGCAAGCAGTATGAAGTCGGGGTGAAATACCAGCCGCCAGGCAGCAGCACCCTGCTCACCGCCTCGCTGTACCACCTGACCCAGAGCAACGTGCAGACCCGCGACCTGGTCAACCCGCTGAACAACCTGCAGACCGGCGAGCAGGTGTCCCGCGGGCTCGAGTTGGAAGCGGTATCGGACGTCAACGACCGCCTGCGCCTGACTGCCAGCTATGCCTTCAACGACGCGGAGGTGACCAAGGGCAACAACGGCGACCAGGGCAAGGTGCCGAAGAACGTGCCGCGCCACCTGGCCTCGCTGTGGCTGGACTACAGGCTGCCGTTCGGCTTCGGCATATCCGGCGGCGCTCGCTATACCGGCAGCACCTATGGAGATGCCGCCAACCGGGTGAAGAACGAGGGCTACACCCTGGTCGATGCCGGCGTGCACTACGACTTCGGTGGTGGACTGGACGGCGTGCGGGTGGGCGTCAATGCCCGCAACCTGTTCGACGAGCGCTTCATCAATTGCCAGGACGGCTACTGCTACCGTGGTGAAGCGCGCAGCGTGGTCACCAGCCTCAGCTATCGCTGGTAACGAGGGGAAAACATATGCTGCGTAACTGGATGATGAGCCTTGCGGTGCTGCTGTTCAGTGGTCTGGCCCGGGCTGAACCGGTGACCCTGGATGGCACCGAACAATGGACGATGCACAGTGCCGAAGGCCGCGAATACCGCATCATGGTCAGCCTGCCCGAGGGTGATGTGCCCTGGACCGGCGGCTACCCGGTGATCTACCTGCTCGACGGCAATGCCTACTTCCCGGCCTTCCATGCCGCCAAGCGTGCCCAGGACCGGCTGCGCGGGGCGGTGCTGGTGGGGATCGGCTATCCGAGCGACACCCCGCTGGATTTCGTGCGCCGCGCCTATGACCTGTCGCCGCCGGCCCCGGCCGAGCGCAACAAGCCGCCACAGGGCGGGCAGGACGTGTTTCTCGACTTCATCGAGAAGCGCCTGATGCCCAGGGTCAACGAACGCTTCAAGGTCGACCAGGACCAGCGCAGCCTGGTCGGCCACTCGTTCGGCGGGATGTTCGCCATCTACACCCTGTTCACCCGGCCCGGGCTGTTCCAGCACTACGTTGCGATCAGCCCGAGCCTGTGGTGGCAGGATCGTTTCCTGCTGGCCCATGAACGGGCCTTCACCGCCAAGGCCCATGCCGGCAAGCTGGACCTGATCCACCGCAGCCTGAGCCTGAGCGTCGGCGACCGGGAAATGCCCCAGGAGATCCAGGATGTACGCTCGCTGCAATTGCGTCTGGAAAACCTCTCGCAGTACGGACTGCGCAGCGACCTGCAGATCGAGGCGGGCGAGGATCACGCGGCGATTCCGTTCCGCGTGCCGAACCGGGTGCTGGACGAGTTGATGAGTACGCGGCGCTACTGAACCTTTCACGATTGTCATCCGCGCCTCACCTTGGCGTTAGCTGCACCTGCATAGACTGGCCAGCAACAGGACCCCTTTCCCTGGGCGTCCGAAAACGTTCGAGGTGTGTGATGCGGATGCTCAAGGTAATGGCGGTGGCGGGTTTGGTGTCGGCGCTGGCCGGGACGGCACAGGCGGCTGATGGCATGCAGCGGATCCAGGATTTCCAGGCCAGGTTCCAGGCCGAGCAGGACCGGCTGTGGGGTGACCGGGACAAGGAGCAGCAGGTGGTGAAGCAGGACAAGGCTGACAAGAAGGCGGATGGTTGAATATCACTCGTTGACTCAACGCGGACCTTGTGGGAGCGGGTTTACCCGCGATTGCTGTAGTGAAGTCACTATAGCAATCGCGGGTAAACCCGCTCCCACAGGGTCCGCGTTGCGCTTTGGATGTTGTTAGAACGGTACCGCCACGGTCAACTGGCTATACACATTGGTCCCGTTCCCGCCCACCTGATTCCCCCCGTTCGTCTCATCCTTCTTCGGCTGGTACAGGCCGATCAGCGGGCTGACGATCAGGTGCTCGTTGACCGCCCATTCGACATAGAAATCCAGCTCGCGGGCATCGAGGTTAAGGGTGTCGCGGGTCCTCAGGGTATTGAAGTCGAAATACAGCGCGCCGACGGTGAGATTTTCCAGCGGCGTGGCCTTCAGGCCGACATGGTGGATGCCGGTGTTGCTGTTGAACGGGCCGGAGTAGTTGGCGGCCACTTCACCCTGGAACCAGGTGCCGTAGCCGGTGCTCAGGCCGGTGAACAGCGAATCCCAGCCCTGGGAATAACGGGTGTAGCGGTAGGTGACCTTGGGCGACCAGGCGACATCGGCGAAGGTATAGCCTGCCTCCGCGTACCAGGCTTTTTCCGGGCCTGCGTCCTTGTCCTGCCAGGCGTATTCGAAGGCGAAGCTGGCATTCTCGATGCCGCCGTTGCCTTCGCCGCGCAGGCTGTAGACGTCCATGTTCTCGCGTTCTTTCTGGAACTCGCTGGCCCATTGGTCGACCACGTCGAGGCCATGTACCCAGGTCAGGCCCAGGGTGCCGACGTCGGCGGTGTAGTCCAGGGTGCCCGCAGCCAGTTCGGTTTCGGCCTGGGCGCGGTTGTCGGACTTCAGCCAGACCACGCTACCGTGCAGCCCGTCCTGGCCTCCGAGTTTCAGCACCGCGGTGCGGTCGAAGGCATGACGGGCCGCCAGGTAGTAGGCGCCGCCACGGTTCAGTGCACCGTCGGCCGGGCCCTTGCCAAGGTTGGGGCCGTCGTCGTTGATCAGGAAGCCGCTGCCGAGCTTGACCACCTGGCGTCCTGCGGAGAAGTCCACGCCATCCTTGCCAAAGGCCGGGAACAGATCGCCCGAGCGCCAGCCCAGGAAAGCATCCTCGATCTTGGTCGTGCGTTCGGAGCCGTCGGTATTGCCTGCCGCGTCGCCATCACCCCAGGTCGCCGAGCTGACCAGGTTGAAAGTGCCGTACAGCGTGCCGTTGCCACCCAGGCCCTGGTCGCCGCTGACGCCGTACTTGATGAAGCCTTCGCGCCAGGTCGAGCCGCCGCGGGTGCCGTCGTAGTTCTTGCGGCTGTTGAACATGCCGTACACCGCGAGCATATCGGCGTTGAGGTGAGTGTCGTCGTCGGCGTACAGCTCGTAGGCCAGGGCCGGCTGGGCCGCGGCCAGGGTGACAAGGCTCAGGCCGACGGCCCGGGCCAGTGGTAACAGGCGGTGTTGCTTGTTCATGAATGCTCCCCGGTTCTTGTTGGCAGATCAGGGGCTATTAGGGCGCCGGGTGGCGGGGCAAGTCTTGTTCGTGGCTGCCAGTGCTCTTGACCGTAATGGCCAGTTCCAAGGCTTTGGGAGCAACTGTCTTTGGGTTGGGGCTGGTGCTGGATATCGGGTGTTGATCCATTTGCCGGGGTGACTCAGGATCGCCCGAGCAAACGGATCAACACACATATCCAGCACCAGCACCAGCCCCCAAAGGCCAAAGACCCAAGCCAGCTCACCAGCGACCGATCTCAAATACCCTGCAAGGCCAGCGTCGGCACATCGACGATGGTCGATCCCCCATCGGCTGCAATCACCGCCCCGGTAATGATCGACGCCTCGCTACCGATCAGGAACTGGCACAACGCGGCGATCTCGTCCGCCGTGGCCGGGCGGCGTAGCGGCACATTGGCGGTGACCCGGGCATAGGCGGCGTCGAGGTCTTCGTTGTAACGATCCATCAACGGCTGCATCTCGGCATCGGCCATCGGCGTACGCACCCAGCCCGGACAGACGCAATTGACCCGCACCCCCTGCGGCCCGAAATCCCGCGCCAGGGAGCGATTGAGCCCCACCAGCGCATGCTTGGCGGTGGTGTAGCCGCATACACCGGGGCCTGCCGCGAGGGAGGCGATGGAGCCAAGCAGGACGATGCTGCCGCGCCGTTCGATGAGTAAGGGCAAGCAGGCACGGGCGCTGTGGAAGGCGCTGTGCAGGTTGCTGCGCATGGCCGCTTCCCAGGCCGCGTCGTCGCTGTCCAGCGCCGTCCCCAGGCCATGCCCGCCGGCACAGCAGACCAGCGCATCGAGGCCGCCGAAGCGGGCGCGGATCTGCTCGACGAAGCCGTGCCAGGTGGCGCTGTCGGCGGCATCGCCGGCCAGCACCAGGGCGTTGCTGCCGTCCGCCACCCGTTCAAGCGCCTCGCGGCGCCGGCCAACCAGCACCAACTGGTCGCCGGCCGCCGCCAGGCGCCGCGCGCAGGCTTCGCCGATGCCGCTGCCGGCACCGGTCACCAGCACGGTGCGGCTCATTTGTCGTGGACCGTGGTGTTGATCAGGCTGCAGTACGACGCCACCGGGAAGTTGCTGAACGCCTCGAAGCCGCCCTCGGCATGGCCGAAGATCTTGCCGTCGCTGCGGTGGGCGCGCAGGTCGATCATCACCAGGCCCAGGGTCGGGATGATCTTTTCACGCCAGACGAACAGGTACAGCTCGTCGGCGATCTTGTAGTAGTGGCAGCGGTCGGTGTCGCACAGGCCTTGCTCGACGCCCTTGAGGCACTGCCAGGTATAGAAGTTCTCGTTGAGGTAGATGTGCTCGTATTCCTCGGTCGGGCTGTAGCGATACAGGTTGCGGATACCCACCAGTTCGGCGGTCGGTGCATGCGGGCAGGCGCCGTCCTGCCAGGGGCGGTCAAGGGTGCCGTGGAGGAATTGCGCGTCGACGCAGGTCAGCGGCTTACCGGCCAGGGCGCGGTGGAACATGCCTTCCCGGGTTTCCTCGGCCTCCGGCATGCTGCCGATAACTGCGGTGAACGACTGGCTCAGGGTGTCGAGTACCAGGGAAACCGACCAGGTCTGGCCGTTCTCGGTCTTGAGGAAGTCCACCAGCACTATCCCCGTGCGCACCGAGGTGGCGCGGTAGGGTGCGCTGCCGCTGGAGTGACCGTCGGCGGCGTGCCAGTGCAGTTGTTCGGCGTCGAAGCGGTGTTCGATGGACCAGCCATTGGCGAAATTGAGGGTCATGCGCTGCCCGGCCAGTTCGGCCAGTTGCGGCAGGATGAAGGCTTCAGGGGCGAAACCGTCGGCCAGGGCGCCTACGGAGATCCAGTCGGTATGGGTGGTCATGGGAGGTGGCTCGTTGTTGTTGATTGGAGCCGTGATAGTGCCGGGCAGGGCGGTCGGGGGGTATCAACCGGATGGTTGAGGTGGCGGCATGGCGTTGGTAGCGGATCTACCCTGACCCCCCTATGTGTTGCGCAGTGGTCAGGTATGCCACCAGGCGGGCTGGCAGTCTTCGAAGGCGTGGTATTCGGGCTCGAGCTCCGGGGCGGTCGGGTCGTCGAAGCCGCCGACCAGCAGGGCAATCACCGGCTCGTCGTCCACTGCACCGAGGGAGCTGCCACAGCGCGGGCAGAAGGCGCGGCTGGAATAATCCGAGGAGCGGTAGAGGGCAGGGGCGCCGCCTGGGCCGGTCCATTCGACTCGGTCCCGGGGGAATTCGACCCAGAGCGCGGTGAGGGCGCCGCTGTGCTGCTGGCAGTTGCGACAGGAGCAGGTGTGGGGCTTCTCGGCGGGGCCTTGGGCGCTGTAGCGGATGAAGCCGCAGAGGCAGCCGCCTTGGTAGGTGGTGGGCATGGGCAGTCCTTTGAACATTGGCCGGTGTGAATGTAGCAGGGACCTTGTGGGAGCGGGTTTACCCGCGATTGCAGTAGTGAATTAACCATCTTCATCGCGGGTGAACCCGCTCCCACGGGGCCCGCTTAGCCCTTGCGATCCTACAGGAACAACACCCCCACCAACTCCGTCCTGTTCCTCACTCCCACCTTGCGAAACAGGTTGATCAGGTGGGTCTTAACCGTCGGCAAACCCAGCTCCAGTTGCCGCGCCAGGGTCTTGTTGCAGGCTCCGTCGCGCAGCAGCAGGGCAATCTCCCGCTCCCTTGGCGTCAACCCGGCCAGCCGGTCTGGCACAGGGGCCGGCAACTGCCGCGCCGCCATCTGCATCAAGCCGTGCAGCGGCAACAGGCGCTCCAATTCCTCGACCCTGAACGCCCCCAGGGAGCCATCGCGCAACAGGGAGATCCCGGCAGTCAGCCGCCCTTCGACCCAGGCCGTGACTTCCACCACATCCACGACCTTGTGCTGGCGCAGGAAACCCAGGTATTCGCGGCCCAGCGCCGCATCCTGATGGGCCAGGCCCTGGCGCAGCGACACCACCGGCAGGCCGATCGCCTTGCAGTTACCGGGCTTGAGCGGATCGAGGTGACGGTAATGCTCGAGGTAGTGGCGGTGCATCGGCGGTTGCATGCCGAGCAGCTGGAAATCGCAGGCCAGCAGGTCTTCGTCCACCCGATAGAACGCGGCAAGGCTGGCCGGCACTTGCTGGCTGAACGCGTGCAGGCAGTAGCGGCCGAGCTCTTCGGTCGGTTGCTGACGCAGCATGTCGGTCATGGCGTCGGTTCCTCGGAGGTGGGTTCAGGTGCGCCACGGGTACGCAACGCTAGCTGCCAGAGGCAGTACAAGCTCAGCAGCGCTGCGGCGATCGCCATGGCCCAGGGCCCGCCGATATGGCCCGCGAGCATCCCGGCGAGCAGGCCGCCGATGGCGTCGAAGCCGAAGCGGGTCGAGGTGTAGATCGATACCACCCGACCGCGCAGCGCTTCCGGGGCCTGGCCTTGCAGAAGGATATTGGTGCCGACGTTGTTGATGGTCACGCCGAAACCGAGGATCAGCATCGCCAGCAGCGACAGCGGCAGGCTGCGGCTGCTGGCGAACAGCAGCAGGCCGAGGGCACTGGCGCAGGCGGAGAACAGGATCAGGCTGCGCAGGCGATCGGTGCCCTGGTGGCCGGCCAGCAGCACGGTAGACAGCAGCGAGCCGAGCCCGGCGGCGCCCCACAGCCAGCCCAGGGTTCGCGCGTCGCCGGTGAAGATATCGTGGACGAACACCGGCAGCAGCACGGCGTAGGTGGACGCGGTCAGGTTGACCATCAGCACCCCGAGCATCAGGCTGCGCAACGACGGCGAGTGCAGCACGTAGTCGAGCCCCTCGCGGAACATGTGGCGCATGCTGCCGCTGGCCTTTTCCCCGGGCGCGAGGCGGATCAGTTGCAGGCCGAGGATCAGTCCGCCATAGGACAGTGCATTCAGGGCAAAGCACAGCGCCTCTCCGGTCAATGCCAGGAGCAGGCCGGCCAGTGGCGGGCCGATGAAGCGCGAGCAAGTGAAGAGCATGGCGTTGAGGGCCAGGGCGTTGGGCAGGTCGGCGCGGTCGTCCACCAGGCGGCTGAGCAAGGACTGGCGCAACGGTGTGTCCACCGCATTGAGGATCCCCAGGGTGGCGGCCAGGGTCACGATCAGGCCCGGGGTGATCAGCTCGAGGCCGGTCAGCACTGCCAGCAACAGGGCCTGGGCCGCGAGCAGGGCTTCGACCTTCATCAGCAGGCTGCGCTTGTCGTGGCGGTCGATCCAGGCGCCGGCGATCGGGCCTACCAGCAACTGTGGGAGCAGGGTGGCGCAGGTGGTGATGCCCAGCAGCGCTGCCGAGCCGGTCAGGCGATAGACCAGCCAGGACAGGGCCACGGTCTGCATCCAGGTGCCGAGCGTGGATACCGCATGACCGGCGAAGTACAGGCGGAAATTGCGATGATGCAGGGCCCGCAACACGGCGGGCCAGCGGTTCGGGCGGGTTTGTTGCTCAACTTTCACGTTCGCGCACGCCATGGCCGAGGGAAGAATGGGCCTGTCGGACTTTACCCGCTTGCGCGCGCGGCGTCTTGACCCAGCCTGTCGAAGGCATGCGTCTGCCTGCCAGGATCGCGACATTCCTGGCAGCGACGATCAAATGCCCGGCACCCGGGTGCAAGACGGCGCCGGCACAATCCGGTCAACTCGCTGTTTTTCACTGGCAGACGGTGGGCACTGATGTTTTTCAGGAACGATCATTGGGTGCGGGAGCTGGAGTCCTTGCTGGTGCGGGTCGGCCACGGGGAGCCTTGGGACGGGATGGACGCGCCGCACCTGCAGCGACACCCGGCCGTGCTCGCGGCCCTGCGCGACCTGGCAGTGGCGCGTCAGCAGCAGCGGCGCCAGCTCGACGAAGCACACGCCCTCGCCAGCGAGTCGCGCCAGCAGGCCGAGCAGGCCACGGAACAGGGCCAGCGTGCCGAGGCCGAGCTGGTTCGCCTGGAACAGCGTTGCAGCGACCTGGCGGCGTGTGTCGCCGACCTTGAACGACAGCTCGAGGCGCACCGCCAGCAGGCGGCGATCTGGGCGCAACTGGAATCCACCATCACCGAGGGCACCTGGGACATCAAGGTGGTCCAGGGCGATCTGCAACACCCGGACAGCCATATGCGCATCTCCAACCAGTTCCGCGCGGTGATGGGCTACGGCCCTGCGGAGCTGCCGGACGGTTGGGACGCCCAGGTCGGCATCACCCATCCCGACGACCTGCCGCAGATCATGGCGATCTTCGACCGCGAGATCCTCAAGCCCGGGGCCAGTGGCGAATACGTGTTCGAGTACCGCATGCGCCACAAGACCCGCGGCTACATCTGGTGCCGCGAGCGCGGCTGTGCGGTACGGGACGAAAGGGGCGTGCTGGTGCGTGTGATCGGCGCGGTGCGGGATATCAGCGACGAACGCAGTGCCCAGGCCAGCCACGAACAGATGCTCGCGCAGAACCAGACCACCTACGCGCAGATCGCTACGGTGGTGGGCGTGATCAAGAGCATCGCCGAGCAGACCAACCTGCTGGCACTGAATGCCGCGATCGAAGCAGCCCGGGCCGGGGAGGTCGGGCGCGGCTTTTCGGTGGTGGCGGAGGAGGTGAAGAAGCTGGCGGAGAGTACGCGGCAGGCGACCCAGCAGATACAGGCGATGCTAAGCGATCGGTAGATTGACGCAGACCCTGTGGGAGCGGGTTCACCCGCGATTAGGGTAGTGAATTCAATATCGCAATCGCGGGTGAACCCGCTCCCACAGGGTCTGCAGTATTTCTATAAATATATCTATCTGTTAATTGGTTATTTTGAACCCCGGATATTCCTTCCTATAGTGCCTCGCCTATAACTCGAAAAAGGATATTCCATGTTTCGCCGTCTTGTTCTTGCCTCGGTTCTGGTTGCGCTTTCCGGCTGTGCCAATACCCAACTTCCCGTTCATACGACCCACCCCGCAAGTTCAACGTTGCAAGGCGATCCGAGCCGGCCTGCCCAGGCCGCCTGGCAGCGTACCGAACTGTATTTCGCCCTCGGCCGCATCGACGGTGGCAAGGATCTGATCAGCGAATCCCGCTGGCGCGCGTTTCTCGATAAGGAAGTGACCCCGCGCTTCCCCGATGGCTTCAGCGTGCTGAACGCCTATGGGCAATGGCGGGATCACGGGGCGAAGGAGCCGGAGCGCCTGGACACCCGGGTGATCGTGATCCTGCATGCCGACACCGCCCAGGCCGGCAAGGATATCGAGGCGATTCGCCTGGCCTGGAAGCGGATCACCGGGGACCTGTCGGTATTGCGCCTGTCGCAGCCGGCCCACGTCTCCTTCTGAAAAAGCATCAGGGGACCGAAGTCCCCTGACTGTCAGAACCCGTAGGTCACCCGGGCATAGTAATAAGCCCCGTTGGTGCCGATCGGCGACAGCACGTCATAGGGCAAGTTACCCCCATAGTTGATCTCCGACCCGGAGCGCTCCGGATAGTTGTCGGTAAGGTTGTTGCCGCCCACGGCAATATCGAAGGTCGGGGTGAACTTGTACTGCACCTCCGCATCCAGCTGCCACACCGCACCATAGGTCTGCTCCGGCTGGCTGTCGCCGAAATCGAAGACGCGGGTGGTCTCGCCCTGGCGGGTCAGGCGGCCGAGCAGGCCCCAGTGCTGGCTGGTCCAATTGGCCGAGACGACGAAGCGGTCCTTGGGCGCGGCGTCGGTAAGGGTGTTGCGCTCCTCGACACCGACCAACGCATCGTTGCCGATACCCAGGGCGGTGAGCTGTGCAGGCGTGCCCTTGGTTTTGGTCACCTTGGTGTGGTTCCAGGTGTAGGCACCGGTCAGGGCCAGTTCGCCGTCGTAGAACGGCTGCCGATAGTTGAGCACCAGCTCCGCACCATCGGTGCGGGTATCGGCAGCGTTGGTGAAGAAGTTGACGTCATGCACCCCGGCCACGCCGAAGGTGTCGTTGATGTACTGCTCCAGGGCGTCGCTGCCGATGCGCTGGGACAGGGTGACACGGTCCTTCACGTCGATGCGGAACACGTCCAGCGAGGCATCGAAGCGCTCGCTGAGCTGGGCGGTAACGCCGAGGCTGAAGTTCTTCGAGGTTTCCGGATCGAGCTTTTCCGCACCCAGGGCGCGGGCGATCGGGTCGTTGACCGAGAGCACGCGGACATCGGTGAGGGTGCCGCCGTCGCCGAAGTTGCTGGTGGTGTGCTGGAAGCCGATCTGCGCCAGGGACGGCGCGCGGAAATTGTTCGATACCGCGCCACGCAGGGCCCATTGCTCGTTCAGGCGATAGCGCCCGCTGAGCTTGCCGGTCAGCTTGCTGCCGGCATCGTCGTAACGTTCCCAGCGCGTGGCGGCATCGACGAACAGGCGGTCGCTGAGGTCGCCGGACAGCTCGGCATAGGTGCCGAACACCTTGCGGTCCAGGTCCGCTTCTTCACTGGGGCGCAGGCCGTTGGCGCCATCGGCGCCGCTGCCGAAGTACGACGCCGGGTCGCCGGCAGTGGTCAGGTAGTTCTCGTAGCGGTATTCGCCACCCACGGCCAGCACGAAGGAGCGCTCGGCCAGGCGCAGTTCGCGGCTGAAGTCGAGGTTGGCGGTGGTCTGGCGCAGCTCGTAGTCGCCGGTGTCGAAACGGGTCGGCGAGTCGGCGCCGAGGCTGACGTTCAGGGTCCGTCGGCTGGCCGATTCGAAGCGGTTGCGGCCATGGGTCAGGCTGCTGTCGAAGTCCCAGCCATCCCCCAGCAGGCCCTTGAAACCGGCGGTGGCGGAGAGATCCTGGTTGACGCCGAGCGACTGCGGCAGGTAGCCGTTGGGGTAGAACTGCGGTTGCTCGTAGGGGTAGCGGTAGAACTGCGCGCCCGTGGAGTGGCGCTCGTTCCAGGTGCCGAAGGAGTACAGCTCGTGCTCGCCCAGGGGCAGCGAGCCGTTGAACCACAGGTTGACGTCCCGCGCCGAACCGTCGCCCATCACGTAGTTGCGCTGGCCCGGGGTGTCGGCGAAGCCGTCGAAGCCGGCTCGGTTGGTCGGGTTGCGTTCCTTGTACTCGGCACCGCCGCGCACGAAGCCGCCGTCCTCGCCCAGGCGTACGCCGCCCTTGGCCGTGGTCATGCTGTTCTGGCCATCGGTGGTGGTGCGGCCGATGGCATCCTGGTGGGTGTGGTAGGCGCCGTAGGTCGTGGAGACCTCGCCACCTTCCGGGGCGTCGTCGAGGATGATGTTGATCACCCCGGCGATGGCGTCCGAACCGTACTGCGCCCCGGCTCCGTCGCGCAGCACTTCGATGCGCTTGATTGCGCTGATGGGGATCGAGTTGAAGTCCACCGGGGCGGTGCCGCGGCCGATCTTCGACGAGTCGTTGACCAGCGCCGAGGTGTGTCGGCGCTTGCCGTTGACCAGCACCAGCACCTGGTCCGGGCTCATCCCGCGCAGTTGCGCGGCGCGGATATGGTCGGCACCGCCGGAGTTGGACTGGCGCGGCATGCTGAACGACGGCAGAAGGGTCTGCAGGGCCTGGCCCAGTTCGCCGTTGCTGGCGCCGGTGGCCTTGAGGTCGGCAGCCGTGAGCACGTCCACCGGTACCGGCGAGTCCAGCACGGTACGCGCCGTGCCGCGGGTGCCGGTGACCAGCACCGTGTCCAGGCGCCTGGCGTCTTCGCCGGTCGGCACGCTGTCTTCAGCCCGGGCGTTCAATTGAAAGAGTGCGGAGGTTATCGCAAGTGCAAGTAATGAAAGTTGGCGGTGTTGCATGGCAGCGCTCCTTGGACGGCAGGCAATAGCACCCACGACCGGCAACCTTGGAAGTTGCCGGGCAGGGCAGTACCGCAGCCGTTTTTTAGTTTTGATTGAAAGTGCGATCGAAGCGGGGAGGCGCCGCTGTATGGCAGAGGCGTTGCACGCAAGTGTTCAGGGTTCGGGTCTCAGTCCACCTTTGGAATCCACGCCGGGCTGGCAATCGCCGCGCTGTCGCCGAAGGCGGGCACCTTGCGCGCCAGGTCGCGGACGTTCTTCACATCCAGGTCAAGCAGCTGCTGGCGGCTGATCAGGGTCGGCGGCACCAGCAGGCGCCGGCCCGGGTCTTCCCCGGCGATCAGCATCGCCAGGCTGCGCACGCTGATGGCTCCGGCCACCTGCGGATTGATCGCGGCGGTAGCGGTCCAGGCGCTGTCGGGCTCCTTCATGATCTGGATATCGGCGGTGGAGATATCGGCGCTGTAGATCCTGATCTTCGCGGCGCGGCCCGCTTCGTCCACGGCGATCTTGGCGCCTTTGGCGAACTCGTCGAAGGGCGCGAAGATCACGTTGATATCCGGGTTGGCGCGCAGCACGGCACTGGCCTGGTCGGCCACCGAGTTGGCGATGGGCGGGTTGAGGGTGCCGAAACGGGCCTTTTCGACGATGCCCGGGTTGGCCGCCTTGACCTGGCGCCAGATCTCGTCGCGGCGCTCCATCGGGGTGAAGCCGCCGATATAGACGTAGCCGGCATTGAACGCCGGGCCGTTGTCCTGCAGCGCCCTGTCCAGGGCCAGTTGGGCGATGGCGTGGTGGTCCTGTTCGATCTGGGTGACCCTGGGGTTGTTCAGGTCGACATCGAAGGCCACCACCTTGATGCCCTTGGCCACGGCCTTGTCTACCGAGTCGCGCAGGGTTTCCGCCAGCCCCAGCTGGACGATGATGCCGTCGACGCCAAGGTCGATGGCCCGCTCGATCATCTCGCGCTGGCTGGCCGCCTGCTGCCGGGCGTCGAAGATGCGCAGCTTGACGTCGAGGGCGGCGGCCTGTTTTTCCACGCCTTGCAGGTAGGCCTCGGGGAAGTCGCCGGAGAACAGGTAGCCGACCAGGGCGATCTGCACCTCGCCCTTGTCGAAGGGCGCGGGGGCGCCGGGCAGGCCCTTGGCCTGGGCTTGCCAGCCCAGGCTGACGAGCAGTACTGCGGCGAGAAGGTGGCGAACGAAACGCTTGGGTGATGCGGTCATGGGTGGTCCTTGCAAGTCGAAGAAGTCAGCGGGTCTGCCGGGCGAGGCCGAAGGTGAAGACCAGGGCCAGCATCAGGACCAGGCCCTTGACGAAGTCCTGGGCGTAGTAAGGCGCGTTGAGCATGGTCAGGCCGTTGAGCAAGGTGGCGATCAGCACGGCGCCGGCCAGGGTGCCGAAGGCGTTGGCCTTCTTCGCGCCGAGCACGGCGAAGCCGATCAGCGCCGCGCCGAGGGCGTCGAGCACCAGGCCGTTGCCGGAACTGACATCGCCGCGCCCGAGCCGCGCCGCCAGGAGCAGGCCGCCGACCGAGGCGAGCAGGGCCGAAAGCACATAGGCCAGCAGCTTGTAGCGCTGCACCGGGGCACCGGCCAGGCGCGCCGCCTGTTCGTTGCCGCCGATGGCGTAGAACAGCCGGCCGATCCGCGTGCGTTCGAGAAACAGCCAGACCGCCAGGGCCAGCACGGCGGTGACCAGCACCGGGACCGGCACCATGTCCCACAAGCGGCCGCGGCCCAGGGCGAGGAACGCCGGGCTGAACACGCCCTCGGTTTCCTCGCCGCCGGGCAGGGTCATGCCCACGGCGATGGAGCGCCCGCCGGTGGGTATCAGTTGCACACCGATCACCAGGAACATGCTGCCCAGGGTGGCGAGGATGTCCGGGATGCCCATGCGTACGATCAGCCAGCCATTGAGCAGGCCGACCAGCGCGGCGCCGGCCAGGCTGATGACGATGGCAGGCAGCGGGCCCCAGTCCAGCACCACCATCACGTAGCTGGCGATCATCAGGCTCATGGCCGCCACCGCGCCGATGGACAGGTCGAGGCCACCGACGGCCATGGTCAGGGTCACGCCGAGGGCGAGCAGGGCGACGATCGACACCGACTGGAGAATGATGAACAGGTTGCTGACCTGGACGAACGCCGGTTCGACCAGGCTGAACAGCACTACGATCAGGCCCAGCAACAGCAGCAGGCCATAGTGGATCAGGGCGTCCAGCCAGCGCCGGGGCGCAGGCTGCAGAGAGCGGGATAGCGAATCAGGCACGCACGGTACTCCTTGGCGTTTGCGGTGTCGGGGGAGCGCTCCCGGCCAGTTCGGCCACCAGGGCATTGCGGCTCAGGTCGGTGCGGGAGTATTCGGCGACCACGGCGAAATCCCGCACCACCAGGATGCGGTCGGCGATCTCCAGGGCTTCGTCGATATCGGTGCAGATCACCAGGGTCGCGCGCTGGCCGGCGCCGTTGCGCAGCAACTGGCCGATCTCGCGGCGGGCGCGGATGTCGACGCCCTGGAAGGGTTCGTCGAGGATCAGCAGGCGCGCCTCCTGCAGCAGCCAGCGGCCGATCACCACCTTTTGCTGGTTGCCGCCGGAGAGGCTGGCCATTGGTGCGTCGATGCCAGCGGTCTTGATCCCCAGCTCGCTGACCTGCGTGGTGACGGCTGCGGCCTCGGCGCGGCGGTCGATAAAGCCGCCGCGGCTGAATCGCTGGAGAAAAGGCAGGGTCAGGGTCCGGCGCAGGGAAAAGCCCGGCACCAGGGAGCCAGCGGCACGGTCCTCCACGGCGAGGAATACCCCGGCATCGATCGCGTCCCGGGGCGAACGCGGCTGCCACGGCTGGCCGTCCAGGTGCAGGCTGCCGGCGGCAGGGCGGCGCAGGCCGAAGAGGGTTTCGGCGATCTCGCTCTTGCCGGCGCCGAGCAGGCCGGTCAAGGCTACCACCTGGTTTTCGTGCAGGGTCAGGTCGAAGGCCCGCGACTGCGGCAGCAGGCGCACGTCGCGCAGGCTCAGCACTTCGCGGCCCGGCAGGCGCGGCACGAAGCGCAGCGGGTCGAGTGCCACGCCGAGCATCGCCTCGATGGCCTGCGGCAACTGTTGCGCGTTGAATTCGCCGACCAGCCGGCCATCGCGCAGGACCAGTGCACGTTCGGCGATGCATTGCAGGTCCGCGAGGCGATGGGAAATATACAGGATCGCCACGCCGCGCTGGCGCAGTTGCCCGATCAGCTCGAACAGCCGCTGCGCCTCGGCCGCAGACAGTGCCGCCGTGGGTTCGTCGAGGATCAGCAGGCGCGGTTGCAGGGCCAGGGCACGGGCCAGCACCACCAGTTGGCGTTCGGCCTGGCCGAGCTGTTCGATGGGCGCGTGCAAAGGCAAATCGAGGTTCAACCCGGCCGCGATGGCTGCTGCCCGCTGGTGCAGGTCACTGCGCCGCACCCAGGGACTTGCCTGCGCCTGGCACAGCTCGTCGAGCATCAGGTTTTCCGCCACGCTCAGGCCCGGCACGATGCCGTCGTCGACATGCTGGTGCACCGCAACTATCCCCGCCCGGCGTGCTGCCAGCGGCGAGTCGAAGCGTTGCTGCGTACCCTGTACGCACAGTTCGCCGCGGTCGTGAGGCTGGCTGCCGGCGAGGATCTTCACCAGGGTGGACTTGCCCGCGCCATTGGCGCCGAGCAGTGCCACCACTTCGCCTGGGAAGAGCTGCAAGTCCACTCGGTCGAGCGCGCGCTGGGCACCGAAGTCCTTGCTCAAGGCGCGCAACTCGACCAGCGCCTGTGGAAGTTTCATAAGAACATCCTGAACTAATGAATGGTGGCGATTAAATTCACTGGTCGAGTAAAAATCAAATAGCCAGATCGTATGGAAAACGTTTTTCGGTTATATGCAATCGGTCAACTGTTTGGCAGTGAACAGTTGATCAACAAAGTGTCTTGAAGATAACAGGCTGACGTGCGGCACAAGCATAAGTACCGGCGATCCAGTTATTAAAATTCCCGTACAGGTCATGGAAATCATCGGGTTAGGGCGATCGGGAGGGCATGGCATGTCGCTTGCTATTGTGCTTGCTCAATAACCTTGAATTTTATTTTTCAATTAAGCGGCCCGCACTTTTTATTTGCCTCGGTCCCCTGCCCAATGAAAGGACGCATCATGAGTTCCACTGCCGTTAGTTACGAAACCCTGCAACAGCGCTTTGCCGAAAGTTTCCAGCGGATTGCCGAAACCGCCGTGCACCGCGAGCAGCAACGCGAACTGGCCTTCGAGGCGGTGCGCTGGCTGCGCGAGGCCGGTTTCGGGGCCTTGCGGGTGCCCCAGGCATTGGGCGGGCTGGGTGCGAGCATCCCGCAGTTGTTTCGCCTGCTGATCGAACTGGGCGCGGCGGACTCCAACCTGCCGCAGATCTTCCGCGCCCATTTCGGCTTCGTCGAAGGCCGCCTGTCCAGTCGCGACCCGGTATCCCAGGCGCATTGGCTGGGCAAGGTGGTGGACCGGCAACTGTGGGGCGCGGCCATGGCCGAGCGCAGCGGTACTACCGGCATCACGGTGGCGCTGAGCCCGCTGGAGCCCGGCAATGAACAGGCTGGCTGGCGCCTGGATGGCGAAAAGTACTACTCCACCGGCACCGTGTATGCCGACTGGATCGCCGCCGTGGCCCTGGCCGGCGATGATTTTGTCAGCGTGGCGCTGCCGGTGGCGGCCGAGGGCGTTACTGTCGTGGACGACTGGGATGGCTTCGGCCAGCGCCTGACGGGGAGCGGTACCACCCGCTTCGATGCCGTGCGCGTGCCCAACGAGCATGTGATCCGCCGCTACAAGCCTGATGAAGTGCGCGCCGAATCCTACCTGACCGCCTATTACCAACTGTTCCATCTCGCCACCCTGGCCGGGATCGCCAAGGCCGTGCTGCGCGATGCCACGGCGTTCGTGAAAGGCCGCACCCGGGCTTTCGGTTTCCCTGGGGAGGCCAGTCCCAAGGATGATCCGCTGGTGCAGCGGGTGATCGGCCGGCTGTCCAGCCTGGCGTGGTCGGCGCAGACCCAGGTGCTGGCGGCGGCCGAGCAGGTGCAGCAGGTGTTCGATGCGGAGCAGGGCGGCTATGCCGAGGAACATCATTACACCGAGGCGGAAGTGGCCGCGTTCCAGGCCCAGCAGATCATTATCGGCCAGGTGCTGGAAGCCACCACGCTGTTGTTCGAGGTTGGCGGCGCGTCTGCCACCAGCGAAACCCGGCGCTTCGACCGTCATTGGCGCAATGCCCGCACCCTGGCTTCGCACAACCCGGCGATCTACCGCGAGCGCGTGCTGGGCAACTACCACCTCAACGGCGTGACCCCGGACCAGGCCTGGCTGGCCCAGCAAAGCGCCGGCAACGGCGTGCGCGACGAGGCCAGTGCGGTATGAGCAATCGTCGTGGGGGACATATCGGCCTCGGCCTGAACGTCCTCGGCTTCGGCGCTCATCCGGGGGCATGGCGCAAGGCGGAGGCGGGGGCGACGGCCCATCTGGATATCGCCCATTACCAGAACATCGCCCGTATCGCCGAGCGTGGCTGCCTGGATGCGCTGTTTCTTGCCGACTGGTCAGCCTTGAGCGGTGATCCGGCGAGCCAGCCGGTGGGCCATCTAGACCCGGTGGTGCTGCTCAGCGCCGTGGCAGCGGTGACCCGGCGGATCGGGTTGATCGCCACGGCGGCCAGCACCTACAACGATCCTTTCGGCACCGCCCGGCGCTTCGCCTCCCTCGACCATGTCAGCCAGGGCCGCGCCGCCTGGAACCTGGTGACCAGCGCCAGCGACGAGGCCGCGCGCAACTTCAGCCTGCCCGGGGTGCCAGGCCATGCCGAACGCTATGCCCGGGCCGAGGAATTTCTCGAGGTGGTGCTCAAGCTGTGGGACAGCTGGGAGGATGGCGCGATTATCGGTGATGCGGCGGGCGGGCGTTTCGCCGATCCGGCCAAGGTCCGCGCCATCGACTTCGTCGGCGAGCATTTCGCGGTGCAGGGGCCGCTGAACGTACCGCGCTCGCCGCAGGGGCGGCCGGTGCTGGTGCAGGCCGGGTCGTCGGAGCCGGGCAAGGTCCTGGGCTCACGCTATGCCGAGGTGATCTTCACCACCCAGACCACCCTTGATGCCGGCCAGCGTTTCTATCGCGATATCAAGGCGCGCGCCGTGCGTTGGGGACGCAACCCCGACGACCTGAAGATCATGCCCGGCCTGGCCACGGTAATCGGCAGTACCGAGGCCGAGGCCCGGGCGCGCTTCGACGAGTTGAACGCCTGGCATGGCGAGCAAGGCTTGCTGGAGCGGGTGGCGGCGCGCTTCGGGCTGGCGGCCAGCGAACTGGACCCGGACGGACCGCTGCCATGGGCACGGATTGGCGAAGTGGCGGATTTCGAGCGCGGTTCCCAGGGTTTCCTTGAGGCGCAACTGAACCTGGCGCGCCAGGAAAACCTCAGCATCCGCCAGTTGTCGCGGCGCATCCTGGTCGGTCACCGCCTACTGGTCGGCACCCCGGAGCAGGTGGCCGACAGCCTGGACACCTGGTTCCAGGCCCATGCCGCCGACGGCTTCAACATCATGCCGGACGTGTTTCCGTCCGGCATCGAACACTTCGTTGACGAGGTGGTGCCGCTGCTGCAACGGCGCGGCCTGTTCCGTCATGAATACAGCGGCAGCACCCTGCGCGAGCACCTCGGGTTGCCGTTTCCGCAGAATCGATACTCACGCTAGGGATCCAGCATGCGTTACCGCCAATTGGGCAACAGTGAACTCCAGGTCAGCGTGCTTGGCCTGGGCAGCATGACCTGGGGGCATCAGAACAGCGAGGCCGAGGCGCACCAGCAGATCGAGCTGGCGCTGGCCGCCGGGGTCAACCTGATCGACACCGCCGAGATGTACCCCACGCCGACCAACGCCGAAACCTGGCGTACCACCGAGCGCTACATCGGCAACTGGCTGGCGGCCAGCGGGCGGCGCGACGAGGTGATCCTGGCGAGCAAGATCGCCGGACCGTCCAGCGAGAAGGCGCCGCAGCCGCATATTCGTGGCGGCCTCAGCCGGCATGACCGGCGCAATATCGTCGAGGCGCTGGAGGGCAGCCTGCAACGCCTGGGCACGGACTATCTGGATCTCTATCAACTGCACTGGCCGGATCGTCGCACCACCACCTTCGGCCAGCGCGAATACGCGTGGCAGGACGATCCCGAAAGCACTGCCATCGAGGAAACCCTGGCGGTGCTGGCCGAGCAGGTGCAGGCGGGCAAGGTGCGGCATATCGGCGTTTCCAATGAAACGCCGTGGGGTGTTGCCGAGTTCATCAAGCAGAGCGAACGCTTGGGTTTGCCGCGGATTGTCAGTGTGCAGAATCCCTACAGCCTGCTGAACCGTCTGTACGAGGGCGGATTGTCGGAGTTCGGTCACCGGGAAGGCATCGGCTTGCTGGCGTACTCGCCGCTGGCCTTCGGGGCGTTGACCGGCAAGTACCTGGGCGGCGCGCGACCGGCGGGTTCGCGGTTATCGTCGCTGTACCGCACCTTCAATCGCTACGACAGTCCATCGGCCCAGGCGGCCATCGCAGATTATGTGGAGATTGCCCGGGCGCATGGGCTGACCCCGGCCCAACTGGCGCTGGCGGCGGTGATCGACAAGCCGTTCGTTGCCAGTGCGCTGACCGGACAGACCAGCCTGGCGCAGTTGCGCGAGAACCTGGGGGCGCTGGATGTGGTGCTGGGTGACGAGCTGCGTGGGCAGCTTCAGGCTGTTCACCAACGGATTCCCAATCCGGCGCCCTGAGCGCAAGCCGGTCACGGGCGCTGTGGGGGGCGAACAACAGTTCCAGAGCACGACGCATACCCTGTGGGCGGGTTCACCCGCGATTGCGATGGTGAATTCATTACCGCAATCGCTGGCAAGCCAGCTCCCACAAGGTCCGCCCCGGGCACGAATGCTGCGGCTGACCCAGCACCCTGTGGGAGCTGGCTTGCCAGCGATGAGGCCATCAGCCTCACCCTGGATCCGGCGATGTACCCCACAGGGTACGCGGTGTTCAGAAGTATTGTTGTTGTCAGTTTTATTAAATCGGCACTAGCACAGTCCATCCAATATTCATTGATCCAGATCAATTATTTTAAAAACGAAGTTTTGATTAATCGTTTGTCCTTTCGCCAGTTTCCCGGCGCCGGAAAATAATCCGAATAATATCTTGCCGAGTAATGGCTAAGCGCCATATCGCGGCGTAAGCTATGCCCCGCGCCAGTCGCTCACCTCCCGGCCCCAGAGGCTCTACGCTTGGTCATGCAGCGCTTTGCTGCATGGCTTCGTAGCGCTTTGGCCGCTTTCAACAAGTTGCGTTCGGATCGACTTGATGTCCACTACCCGGAATCTTTCTGAGATCTTCGTTCATACCCTGGAACAAGCCATCGACAGTGTTGTTGTGATCGATAGCGATAACCGCGTCATCCTCTTCAACGGTGCCGCGGAAAAGTTGTGGGGTTTTCATCGCGAAGAAGTGCTCGGCAATAATGTGAGCATGTTGGTACCGGAGAATATCCGCAGCAAACATGACGGTTATGTCGATAGCAATCGCCGTACCGGGGTCAACAAGATCGTCGGCACTACCCGCGACGTGCCGATCCACAAAAAGGACGGCAGCCAGCGCTGGGGTTCGATGTCGATCTCGCGGGTCGAGACCGAGGGGCAGATTCTCTACACCGCCTTCGTCAAGGACGTGACCGAGCAGCGCAAGGAGCGCAAGCGCACCAAGCTGTTGTCGCTGGTGGCCGACCAGACCGACAACGCGATCTTCATCACCGACGGTAGCGGCAGGCTGGTGTACCTGAACAAAGGCTTCGAAAAGCTGTTCGGCTACCACCTGGAGGAGATCGCCGACTGCCAGCCGGCGCAACTGCTGGTGCCGGATCTGCCACCGCAGCGGCTGGTGGGGTTGCAGCGCGATTTGCGCGGCGGGCGCTCGTGCCAGGTCGAGGAGTTGTTGCAGGTCAAGGGCGGCGAGCGCATCTGGTGCAACGTGGCGATCAACCCGGTGGCCGGGGCCAATGGCGAACTGGCCCATACCGTGACCGTGCTCACCGATATCACCGCCTCGAAGATCCATCAGGTGCTGCAGCACTGCATTCTCGACGCCATGGTTCGGGAAATGCCCCTGGCGTCGGTGATGGACCTGCTGTGCAGCGAAATCCGGCGCATGGCGCCCGAGGTCCGCGCCGCGGTGATCCAGGTCGACGAGGACGGCGCCATGCACCCGCTGGCGGCACCGGGTTTTTCCGAGCGCTACGGGCAACTGCTGGAGGGCATGCCGATCCGCGATGGCATCGGCTCGTCCAGTGTGGCCGCCTGCCGTGGCGAAATGGTCTTTGCCCGGGACATCGCCAGCGATCCGCACTGGACACCGATCCGCGACGAGTGCAGGGCGCTGGGTATCAGCAGCGCCTGGTCGATTCCGATCAAGAGCGCCAAGGGGGCGGCGATCGGCGTCCTGGCCTTTTATTATGGCGAGCACCGCACGCCTTCGGTCCTCCACCAGCAGATCGTCGAGGTGGTCCTGCCGCTGTGTGCCGTGGCCATGGAGCGCGAGGCCAACCGCGAGAGCATTCGCCAACTGGCGTTCTACGACAGCCTGACCCGCCTGCCCAACCGCAGCCTGCTGCACGCCAATGCCGACCATGCCTTGATCGAGGCGCGGCGTACCCGGACGGCCTTGGCGGTGCTGTTCATCGATCTCGATCGCTTCAAGCAGATCAACGATTCCCTGGGGCATCCGGCGGGGGACGAACTGCTCAAGCTGGTAGCCCAGCGCCTGGGCGCCAACCGCAATAGCAACGATATCGTCGGCCGCCTGTCCGGCGACGAGTTCGTGGTGGTGCTGCCCGATTGCGACAGCGAGCGGGTCAACGACACCATCGAGGAGATCCGCCAGGCGATTTCCCAGCCGTGCCGGATCGCCGGCTCCTGTTTCTCGCCCTCGGCCAGTATCGGCGTGAGCCTGTATCCGCGCGACGGCCACGATATGAGCAGCCTGATCCACCGCGCCGACATGGCCATGTACCAGGCCAAGAGTGCCGGGCGCGGGCGGTTCAGCTTTTTCAGCCACGAGCTCGACGAACTGGCCCAGGAGCGCCAGGCCCTGGAAAGCGCGTTGCGCGAGGCGATCGCGCAGGGCTCGCTGCAACTGCATTACCAGCCCCAGGTGACCATCGAAGACGGCCAGGTCTATGGCGTCGAGGCCCTGGCCCGCTGGACCCACCCGACCTTCGGTGTGGTCTCGCCGGCGCGCTTCATCCCGCTGGCCGAGGAGTGCGGGCTGATTACCGAGCTGGGCCACTGGGCTTTGCGCGAGGCCTGCCGGCAACTGGCGGCATGGCGGCGCAAGGGCCTGAACATTCCTGCGGTGTCGGTGAACCTGTCACCGAGCAACTTCCATAACCTGGACCTGGCCGCAATGATCGGCAACGTCCTCGACCAGCACGGCCTGGCTGCCACGGACCTGACCCTCGAACTCACCGAGAACCTGCTGCTCGATACCAATCCCGGGACCATGAAGGTCCTGCATGAGCTCAATGCCCGGGGCATCCGCCTGGCCATGGACGACTTCGGTACCGGTTATTCGAGCTTGAGTTATCTGCGCAAGCTGCCGATACAGGAACTGAAGCTGGATCGCAGTTTCGTGCTGGATCTGGAAGCGGACGAAACCAGCCGGGCGCTGAGTGACGCAGTAATGCGCATCGGCGATAGCCTGCACCTGAAAGTCGTGGCCGAAGGGGTCGAGCAACACGGCCAGTACCGGATTCTGAAGGACCAGGGGTATCACGTCGTCCAGGGCTACCTGTTGTCGAAGCCGCTCCCGGCGCACGACCTGGAAGCCTGGATGATGAAGTATTGACGCATTGATCGGGCAAGCTGCTCACACTTTCGCACTCTTGGAGGTAATCCCTCATGTTTCCAGCGTATCGGCGGCTCAAGCAGGAACTGGCAGAGGCACAGGACCGGCTTTCATCCCTCGAGCAGGTCAAGGAAAGCCTCGACCGCGAGATGCTCTTTCTCAAGTTGAACTCCCAGGGCCAGGTTCTTTCGGCCAATGCCAATTTCCTCGGCGAAATGCAGTACTCCGCCGCTGCGGTGGAGGGCAAGGTCCTGTTCGGCCTGGTTCCGGAGTATGCCCAGGGCACCAACCACTTCAACCTGATGAAGCGCGCGATCCAGAGCGGCGAGCACTGGGCCGGGGCCTTGCAGCTCAAGCGCGGCAATGGCAACGAGGCTTGGTTGCGCGCCATCGTCCAGCCGATCAAGGACCGCAACGGCCAGGTCAACTACATCTCGTTGTATGCAAACGACCTGACCCGCACCATCGAGTCGTCCCGTGAGCGCGAGAACCTGATCGAGGCCCTGCAGCGTTCCACCGCCGTGGTCGAATTCGACCTGCAAGGCAATGTGCTGACCGCCAACGAGCGGTTCCTGCAGGGCATGGGTTATACGCTGGCGGCCCTCAAGGGCCAGCATCACCGGGTGTTCTGCGATCCTGCCGAAGTCGCCTCGCCGCAGTACGAGCGCTTCTGGGACAAGCTGCGCCGCGGTGAATTCATCGCCGACCGCTTCAAGCGCATCGACAGCCATGGCCAGGTGGTCTGGCTGGAGGCGACCTACAACCCGATCTCCGATGCCCATGGGCGGCTGTACAAGATCGTCAAGTTCGCCACGGTGATCACCGACCAGGTCAACCGTGAAATCGCCGTGTCCAAGGCTGCGGAAATCGCCTTCACCACCTCGCAGCACACCGACGACAGTGCCCGCCGCGGCAGCGTGGTGATCCAGGAAACCGTAGAGGTGATCCAGGGCCTGGCAGTGCAGATGGCGGCTGCCGTGGAGGGCATCGCGGCGCTGGACAAGCAGTCGCAGATCGTCGGCAGCATCGTCAAGAGCATCGGCGGCATTGCCGACCAGACCAACCTGCTGGCGCTCAACGCGGCGATCGAGGCGGCCCGGGCAGGGGAGCAGGGCCGCGGCTTCGCGGTGGTCGCCGACGAAGTGCGGCAGCTGGCGTCGCGCACCACCAAGGCCACCGAGGAAATCGTCGATGTGGTCACGCAGAACCAGAAGCTGGCCGAGGAAGCGGTGCGCATCATCGAGCAAGGCAAGGCCCGGGCCGAGCAGGGCCTGGAGCTATCGGCCCAGGCGGGCAATGTGATCGTCGAGATCCAGGACGGCGCGCAGAAGGTGGTGAACGCGGTGGGGCAGTTTACCAATCAGCTATCGGTGTGAACCTGGAGGGCCTCATCGCTGGCAAGCCAGCTCCCACAGGTTCGGCGGTGCACACGGCCCTGTGGGAGCCGGCGTTGCCAGCGATGAGGCCCTCAGCAACAACCAAGAGCTTCAACGCCTGCCGTTGAAGAACCCGGATAACTGGTGCAGCGTCTTCGCCGCCGTGAGGATCGCCGGGCGGAAATGGTCCTTGCCGATGATCCGCGCATGCTTCACCGAGCTGAACAGGTCGTAGCGGCTGGAGCCCTCGGCCATGCCTTCGGCGAGGATCTTGCAGACGATATGGCTCGGGGTCACCCCGAAACCGGAGTAGCCCTGCACATAGAAGGCATTGCGCCGACCACCGAGCGTGCCGATCTGCGGGAACAGGTTGGCGCTGGTGGCCATCGGGCCGCCCCAGGCGAGGTCGATCTTCACGTCCTTGAGGTAGGGGAAGATCTTCAGCATCAAGGCGCGGTTCCAGGCCTTGAGGTCGTTGGGGATGTGCTCGATGAAGGGCGTCGCGGCACCGAACAGCAGGCGGTTTTCGTTGGTCACCCGGTAGTAGTCGATGACCGGGCGGATATCGCTGTAGGCCCCGCGGATCGGGCTGATGCGCTGGATCAACTCGTCGGAAAGCGGCTCGGTCATCAACTGGAAGGCGTAGGTGTTGATGGTACGGCTGTGCAGTTCCGGCTCCAGCTTGTTGAGGAAGCTGTCGCAGGCCCACAGCAGCTTGGCGGCCTTCACCGACCCGCGGCCGGTGCGCACGGTGATGGTGTCGCCATAGCGCACTTCGAGGGCGGCGCTGTGTTCGAAGATGCGCACGCCGTGGCTCACCAGGGCCTGGGCTTCGCCGAGCAGCAGGTTGAGCGAATGCACGTGGCCGCCACCCATGTGCAGCAGGGCGCTGCTGTAGGCGTCGGAGCCAATGATCTGCTTGACCTCGGAACCGCCGAGGAAGCGGATTTCATCCTTGGTATTGACCTTCTTGAACTCCTGCTCCCAGTTGCGCAGGGTGCGGGCCTGCCGGGCGTTGAAACCCATGTAGCCGTAGCCATGGCGAAAGTCGGCATCGATGTTGTACCGGGCGATTCGCTCCTTGATGATCCCGGCGCCCAGCTCGCTGATTTCGAAGATCTGCTGCAGGCCTTGTTCGCCGACGCTGCTGCGGATTTTCTCGAGGTCGTGGCCGATGCCGGCCATGATCTGCCCGCCATTGCGCCCGGTGCCGCCGAAGCCCAGGTAGCGCGCTTCCAGCACCACGATATTGGTGATGCCTTTCTCGGCCAGTTCCAGGGCGGTGTTGATGCCGGAGAAACCACCGCCGATCACCACCACGTCGGCTTCGATATCGGCTTCCAGGGTGGGAAAGGCGAGGTTGTACTTCTTGGTGGCGGAGTAGTAGGTGGGCGTTTCGACGTTGATCATGGGGCGGCCTGAATAATTGGAGTTGGGCAGGGGCGACCGTGGCGCTTGTTACACTTTGCATTAAATGCCTAACGATCGGTAGGTGCTTGACTCAGGTTGCCGGGGGATTTGATCGGGGCTGCCAAGAGAAGTGGAGATCTTGCCGGAGAGGATCTTTTGGATTTGATGGCCTCATCGCCGGCAACGCCGGCTCCCACAGGGTTCTGAGCCACTGAATCCGGGCATGACACCGAACCTTGTGGGAGCCGGCGTTGCCGGCGATGAGGCCCTTGGATCTGGATTACAACCGGCCAACCGCCGCCAACTGCCCCGAAGACGCCTGCGCCGCCGGAATCGCCGAGCCATCCTGCGGGGTCACCGGGAAGATCGCATTGATCTGCCCGGTCGCCGACGAACCGAAGTAAGGCGTGACCACCTCGACCTTGCCATCGTACTTCGACCAGCCCAGGGCGCCGAGAAGCATGGCGGTGTCATGCATGAAACCTTCGCCATGGCCCTTGACCGCATATTCCGGAAGCATGGTGCAGAAGTCGTCCCACTCGGCGTTTTCCCACATTTGCACCACGCGGTGGTCGAGGGTTTCCAGGAACGGGCTCCAGACCTTGTCGGCGAATTCCGGGGCCTGGCCGTTCTGGGCGAAACGGTGCGACAGCGAACCGCTGGCGAGGAAGGCGACGGTCCCCTCGTAGTGATCCTCCACCGCCTTGCGCAGGGCCCAGCCCAGGCGCGCACTATCGTTGAGGTAATGCGAGGTGCACAGGGCGGAAACCGAGACGACCTTGAAGTGCTGGTCTTCGTTCATGTAGCGCATCGGTACCAGGGTGCCGTATTCCGGGCCGAGGCTGGTGGCGTCGTGGGCCATGGTCTCGACGCCGAGGCGGTTGGCCTCGGCGGCCATCAGCTTGCCCAGCAAGGCATTGCCCGGCACTTCGTAGTCCATGTTGGCGATGAAGTGCGGCAGCTCGTTGCTGGTGTAGGTGCCCTTGAAATGCGGGCTGCAGTTGATGTGGTAGTTGGCGTTGACCAGCCAGTGGGTGTCGAACACCACCAGGGTGTCGACCCCCAGTTCGCGGCAGCGCCGGGAAATCTCCTTGTGGCCATCGATCGCGGCCTGGCGATACCCCTGGCGTGGGCCGGGCAGCTCGGAAAGATACATGGACGGAACGTGGGTGATCTTGGCAGCCAGAGCAAGTTTGCCCATGACGGTACTCCTGGTGGCAGACGCCCTCCTGGCGGGGCGCGGCAATTATCGGGACGTTGGCACGCAGGCACCATCGGCCAGTGGCTGGCTCTTGTGGCCCGTCCCGGACTCGGGAAATGCGGGCTGCCCATTGGACACGGTCACCCGCGTCACCGCTTGCCTTCCTCTGCCAAGCACTTGACCCAGCTTGCCACGGGTGGCTGGGGGCCACCAGTGGCAGGCCGCTTATGCCCACCAATACCGGACGAAATGGAAGAAGATCGGCGCCGCAAAGCACACCGAGTCCATCCGGTCGAGCATGCCGCCGTGGCCCTCGATCATGTGGCCCCAGTCCTTGACCCCGCGGTCGCGCTTGATCGCCGACATCACCAGGCCGCCGAAGAAGCCCATGATATTCACCACCAGGGCCATCAGCGCCGCCTGCCAGGGGCTGAACGGCGTGATCCAGTACAGCGCGGCGCCGACCAGGGTGGCCAGGGCCACGCCGCCGACCAGGCCTTCCAGGGTCTTGGACGGGGAGAGCGACGGTGCGACCTTGCGCTTGCCGAACAACTTGCCGCAGACGTACTGCAACACGTCGCTGATCTGCACCACGAGGATCAGCCAGGCGATCAGCAGCAGGTTGCGCCCCTCGAAGCCGGGGATGTCCAGGGTCATCAGTGCCGGCACCGAGGACAGGCAGTAGACCGCTATCATCAGCCCCCACTGCACCTTGGACGCGCGTTCGAGAAAACGCGTGGTATCGCCGCCGAAGCTGGCCAGGATCGGCAACAACAAGAACAGGTACACCGGAATGAAGATGCTGAACAGCCCGTACCAGTCGAAGCCGATCAGCAGGTACTGCACCGGCAGCGCCACGTAGAACGCCAGCACCAGCGCCGGATAGTCGCTGCGCCGGGTCGGGGTGAGGGTGATGAATTCGCGCAATGCGTAGAACGACACCAGGTAGAACAACACGATCACCCCGGTCTTGCCGAAGATGAACGCCAGCCCGATGATCAGGACCATCACCCACCAGGCGTCGATACGTGCATTCAAGTTATCGATCACCACGTGTGGGCCGGGGCCGGCGCGCCATTTCAAGGCGCGGCCGATCAGGCTGGCAAGCAGGAGCAGGGCGCCGATGCCGGCGAACAGTGGCCAGGCGGAAGCGTGCATGTCAGACCTCCTTCGGGGCCAGGGCCAGCAGGGCATGGCTGGCGCGTTCGATAAAGGCCTGCTTGCTCTCGTCGGCCTGCAGTTGCAGCGGCTCGCCGAAGCTCAGGGTGCACAGCAGCGGCAGGGGCAGGGTGCGCCCCTTGGGCATGACCCGGTTGAGGTTGGCGATCCACACCGGTACCAGTTCGATGTCCGGTTGCGCCCGGGCCAGGTGGAACAGCCCGCTCTTGAACGGCAGCAAGGGCTCGTCGCCGAGGTTGCGCGTGCCTTCCGGGAAGAAGATCAGCGAATCACCCTGGGCCAGGGCCTCTTTCACGGGCAGCAGCGGATCGGCCTCGGGCTCGCTGCGCTGACGGTCCAGCAGCACGCCGTTGAACACCTTGCGGATCAGGAAACTGCGGATCCCGGGCTTGAGCCAGTAATCGGCCCCGGCCACCGGGCGGGTGCGGCGGCGCAGGGTTTCCGGCAAGGACGCCCAGATCAGCACGAAGTCGCCGTGGCTGCTGTGGTTGGCGAAATACAGGCGCTGGATCGGCAGCGGGCTGCAGCCCAGCCACAGGGCACGGGCCCCGGTGACCAGGCGGGCGAAGGAAGTGATGAGGAAGGCGGTGAATGTAGCGAGCATGGGTGCGTCCTTTATGCAGCCGGTGGAAGCCAGGGCAGGATCAGCAGCCCCGACAACGCCAATGACACTTGTACAGCGAAACAGATGCCTTGCCGGCGCAACAGACGCAAGGCGCCGCGACAACGGGCCAGCCAGTCGCGCTCGGCCACGCCGCGTTTCAGGCCCAGTTCGTACAGGGCCTGGTCGAGGGCCCGGGTGCGGCTGCCCAAGCGTCCGGCATCGTTGGCCAGGGCGCCGATCAATTCGGCATCCAGGGCCACGCGCAGGGCATGGTACTTCTGCGCCAGCCCAAGGATCAGCAGCAAGGCACATAGCGTGCTGGTCAGGCCGGGATGACGGGGCGCCAGCAGCAGCGGCGCCAGGCCGAAACCCAGGGCCAGCAGGCTGATGCCGTCGGACAGCCTTTCGATCTGCCGACCGCGCTCCAGCAAGCGCGCAGTCAGGGCCAGTTGCGGTTCTTCGCTCATGGACAGGCTCCCGGGTGCAAGCGTTCCAGCACGCGGCGGTGGGCCGGGTACAGCACCACGCCGGGCCGGGCCTGGCGGATCAGCGCCTCGGCCGCGTCGATATCCGCGCAGCGGCCGCTGAGTACCAGCCAGGCCGCCACCGCGCTGGCGCTGCGCGAGTAGCCCAGGGCACAGCAGACCAGCAGCGGGCCATGGGCGCGCAAGGCTTCGATGGTCGCTGCGGCCTCGCGGCACAGCGCGGCGTCCGCTACCACCAGGTCCAGGCTGGGCAGGCTGCGATAGTGCTGGCCAGGGGCGGGCGTCATCGGCAGTTCGGCACACAGATCGACTACCCCGGAGAAGGCCGTGGCCTCGCCCCGGGCGGGCAGGCGACCGAGCCAGACGCCGGCGCAGACCTCATCGGCCTGCGGGTGACGGCGGGTCCACAGGCGTGAATTGATCCAGGCTGCCGCCAGATAGGGTGCCAGCAGCCAGCGTACCGCGCAGGACAGGTTGCCATCGGCCCCTTTCTGGAAGCCGGCAGCGCCGAACACGGCGTAGTTCAGCGCCACCATCAGCAGCGCAATACCGGGCCACAACAGCCAGAGCCAGAAGCCTTTCAAGGTGAAGGCCAGCGCTGCGAGCAGTCCGGCCCCCAGGCCGTAGCGCAGGGCCAGGCCGAGACGCCGTCGCGACGATTGCAGGCGCGCCAGGCGCAATGGCAACTCGCCTTCCCGGGGCCACAGCCACAGGCACAGGAAACCGGCCAGGGCACCCGTGGGGAGGTCGATGAAATGGTGTTGCCAGGTGGTCAGTACCGACAGCCCGATCAGCGCCATCCAGGCATGCATCAGGCCACGTAGCCAGGCCCCGCGGGTATGCCGGGCGAACATCGCCCAGATGATCACCAGCAGGGCGATATGCAGGGATGGCGCCTGGTTGTAAGGCTTGTCGAAGCCCATCAGCACATCGAACAGCCAGCCGAATGCGCCAGCGAGTTCCGGGCGCTCGAAGGTGAAGCGCAGCGGCCAGAGCAGGAAGCAGGCGATGCAGATCAGCTGGGCGCTGAGCAGGCGCAGCGCGTGCAGGTCCATTTCCCGGCGATTGCGCGGGAGCAGGAAGGACAGGCCGTAGAGCAGGTCGATGGACCAGTAGGGCACGATGCTCCACGACCACAGGGGAATGTGGCGTTCCCAGTCGAAGACCAGCGTGCCGACGTCGTTGCGCCCGGCGGTGAAGCTGTTGCTCAGGCCATAGCTGAGGAAGAACAGCGGGCCGAGCAACAGCAGCCAGAGCACACCGCGCTTGATCAGCCCCGGTTCGCGCGAGACCTGCATCAACGTACCCGCCGGGCCAGGCTGACGCTGAAGATGCCCCACTCATCGATGCGCTGCTCCAGCTTGCGGAAGCCGGCGGCCTCGACCAGTTGGTCCATCTCCGCCTGGCTGCGCCGACGCATGACCCAGGGCTGACCGTCGCGATGGCTGGTCAGGGCGCGGGCGATCATCTCCAATTGCGGGTGCCACGGCTGGCCGGTGTAGACCAGGTAGCCGCCGTCTTCGACGGCATCGGCCAGGCCGCCGAGGGAGGCGCGGATCAGGTCGTTGTCGGGGAACAGCTCGTACAGCCCGGACACCACCGCCACGCTCGGCCGTGGATCGAGGGCGGCGAGGGACGCCCGGTCGAAGGCGTCGCCACGCACGAAGCGGGCGATATCGCCCAGGCCTTTCTCCTCGATCAGCGCGCTGCCCTGGCTGACGTTCAGCTCGCTGTAGTCGCGCAGCAGGATCGAATCGGGACGCTGTTCCAGCCCTTCCAGTGCTTCGAGAATGTAGCGCCCGTGGCCGGCGGCGATATCGACGATATGCACCGCCCGCCCTTGTTCACGCAGGCGGGCGATGGCCAGGCGCAGCAGTTCCTCGGCATGCAGCTTGCGCTGGCGGATGCCGCGCCAGCCGATGGCGTCGAGGTAGTTGCGGTCCACCAACTGGCCGAAGTTGCCCTTGCCGGCGGGCTGGTTACGGTAGACGTAGTCGAGGGTGCTGCCGGAATCGAAACCGGTGTCGAAGCCCAGCTTGATGCCCTCGGACAGCCCCTTGCCCAGGCGCAGCGAGGCGCGGGTGGCCTGCCAGTAGAGGTTGCGCAGCGAGTATTTCGGCAACGGCGCAGCCAGGCTCTCGGCCTCGGCGCAACTGGCGCCCTGCCTGTCGGCGTCGAGCAGGCTCGGGCGCTGCGCGGGCTGCTGGAAACACTGGCGGACGAAACGCCGGATCCGTGCCAGGGCATGGCCGCGATCGCGCTCGCCGAGGGTGTCGTGGAAGAAGCCGGGGAGGATGTGCTTTTCCTTGTGCAGGGTGCCAAGGCGCTCGAAGAAATCTTCCTGCGGCTTGCGCCGGACCACCACGTCGGCCCCGGAAATCAGCAGTTGCGTGGGGATCTGGATCGCCTGGGCGTCGGCCACCACCCGGTCTGCAGCATCGTACAGCCCAAGCAGCATGTTCACCGAGATCGGCCGGGTGATCAGCGGATCGCTGCGGTAGCTCAGCACCCGCTCCGGATCATGGGTAAGCAACTGCGGCTTGACGTAGCTGTTGACGAAGAAATTGCCGCGCCAGGCGCGCAGCGCCTTGAGACCGGGGCGGGCGAAGGGCACGTACAGCTTGATATCGAAGGCCGGCGAGGCCAGCACCAGGCAGCGCACCTTGGGCGCGTAGTCATGGGCCCAGGTCGCCACCAGCACGGCGCCGACGCTTTGGGCGAGAACGGCGATATCCGTTTCGGGAATCCCGTGCTGGTCGCCGATATGGCAAATGAAGGTCTGCACGTCGCGCACGCTGTGGGCGAAGCCCGGGCTGTCGCCGCGGGTACCCGGGGACTGGCCGTGGCCGCGGGCGTCCCAGGCGAAGAAGTCGTGGTCGGGCAGGTCCAGTTCATCTACCAGGTGAGCCATGCGGCCGCCGTGTTCATGGCCGCGATGGAACATGACCACGGCCTTCCTGGCCTGCCCCGGCTCGCGTTGCGCCGGCCAGTGGCGGTAGAACAGTTCGACGCCGTCGTGGGTGGTGAAATGCGATGAGTGCGCCTGGCGCATGGGACATATCCTTATCCAGCAGGGAATTCGCGGGTTTCTGCCAGACCTTGGCGAACCCGGTTATAGAGGGTGAACAGGCACAACAGGAGGACCACCAGCAGCACGCCGTTGACCCAGGCAGCCGGGATGGCGAAGGCCACTGCCAGGCCCAGGGCACCGAAGACGAAGGCACGGTCGCTCTTGCCCATGGGGCCGTCGTAGCGTCGCGACGCCCCGGCCAGCGGACCCATGACCCCGGCGTATTCGCTGACCAGCGCGGCCACCGCCACCAGTACCACCAGCAGCGGCCAGACCCCGGGCAGCAGGGCGAAGGGCAGGTACAGCGCGGTATCGGCAATGACGTCGCAGAGTTCGTTGAGGTAGGCGCCCAGGCGCGATTGCTGGCCGAACTCCCGGGCGAGCATGCCGTCCACGGCGTTGAGCGCCATGCGCAGCAGCATCCATAGCGGCAGCAGGGCGAACAGCCACGCATGGGAAGCGCCCCAGGCCAGCAGCACGCCGAGCAGTACGGAGACCAGGGCGGCGACGAGGGTCACCTGGTTGGCGGTGACGCCGCGCTCATGGAGGCGGCTGACACCCGGGCGCAACAGCGCCTGGAAGCGGGGTTTGAGCTGGTAGATCGATGGCACTTGAACTTCCTTGAGCAGATGCGTGACCGGGCTATCGATAAAGCGTAAGCGCGAAACTGTGCTTTTCCAGCGAAGCGCCGTACAGGGCTTCAAGCGGGAAATGTTACCCAGCGCAAATTTTCGGGTAGTATACGATTCGTCTGCGTTTCATATAGGAAATGTCCATGGGTATCGTAAAGATCTCTGAAAGCATGCATGAGAGCCTTCGCGTCGCCAGTAGTGCCCTGAGTCGCTCGATCAATGCCCAGGCCGAACACTGGATGCGCATCGGCATGCTCGCCGAGCTGCATCCCGACCTGAACCACAACGAAATCTGCCGTCTGCTGATCCAGGCCGAACAGCAGGGCGGCCTCGATATCAGGCAGGTCTGCGCCCTCGACGGCGCCTCGAACCCACGTGTCCTGGAGGCCCAGCATTGAGAAACATCACCCTGCATACCCCCGAGCAGGTCGCCCGCTCGCGCATCGCCGCCGAACTGGCCGCCGATGTGCTGGCGATGATCAAGCCGCATGTCCAGCCCGGGGTCAGCACCGATGAGCTGGACCGCATCTGCCACGACTACATCGTCAACGTGCAGAAGGCCATCCCGGCCAACGTCGGCTACCACGGTTTCCCCAAGACCCTCTGCGTCTCGGTCAACGAGGTGGTGTGCCACGGCATTCCGTCGGCACGGGTGCTCAACGAAGGTGACATCGTCAATATCGACACGGCAGTGATCAAGGACGGCTGGTATGGCGATACCAGCCGCATGTACACCGTGGGCAAGGTCAGTGCCGAAGCCCAGCGCTTGATCGACGTGACCTTCGAGGCCATGTGGGCGGGGATTCGCGTGGTGCGGCCGGGGGCGACCCTGGGCGATATCGGCCACGCCATCCAGTCGGTGGGCGAGGGCGCCGGATTCAGCGTGGTCCGCGAATACTGCGGACATGGCATCGGGCAGGTCTACCATGGCGAACCGCAGATCCTGCATTTCGGCCAGCGTGGCTATGGTATGCGCCTGAAGGAAGGGATGATCTTCACCATCGAGCCGATGCTCAACTATGGCAAGCGCCAGACCCAGACCCTGGCGGACCAGTGGACGGTGGTCACCAGGGACAATTCATTGTCGGCGCAATGGGAGCATATGGTGGTGGTGACCAATGATGGGTTCGAGGTCCTCACCACCTGGCCTGAGGACCGCCGCTAACCTTTGTAGGCGCTGGCTTGCCAGAAGTTGGGCCTGACCTGACACCATCATTGCTCAAGCTGGCCTCATCGCTGGCAAGCCAGCTCCCACAGGGTGTGTTCAGGCAACACTCCCGATGAAATTCGCCAGCTCCGGCGTTTGCGGTGCGTCGAACAGTACCTTCGGATCGCCCATCTCATGCACCTTGCCCTGGTGCATGAACACCAGCTTGTCGCCGACCTCACGGGCAAAGCGCATTTCGTGGGTGACCATCACCAGGGTCATGCCTTCCCGCGCCAGTTCGCGGACCACCGCCAGCACTTCGTTGACCAGCTCCGGGTCCAGCGCCGAGGTGATTTCATCGCACAACAGCACTTTCGGCGACATCGCCAGGGCCCGGGCGATGGCCACCCGCTGCTGCTGGCCACCGGAAAGCTGGTCGGGGAAGGCGTCGAAACGGTTGCCCAGGCCGACCCGGTCGAGCATGCGCTGCGCCAGCTCGCGGGCTTCGGCCTTGGGCGTCTTCTTCACCAGTTGCGGGGCGAGCATGACGTTCTCGCCGATGCTCAGGTGCGGGAACAGGTTGAACTGCTGGAAGATCATCCCGACCTTCTGTCGCAACGACCGCAGGTCGGCACGGGCGGCGTCGAGGTACTCGCCGTCCACCTCGATCACCCCGTCATTGATCGATTCGAGGCCGTTCAGGGTGCGCAGCAAGGTGCTCTTGCCCGAGCCGCTGCGGCCGATGATCGCCACCACCTCGCCTTGCTCGATGCTCAGGTCGACACCCTTGAGGACATGGTTGTCCCCGTAGTATTTGTGCAACGCGGACACTCTAACCAGCAGCATGCAGCCTCCTCTCCAGGTAACGCGCACCCAGGGACAATGGAAAACACAGGATGAAATAGCCCAGGGCAACCAGGCCGTAGATCAGGAAGGGTTCGAACGTGGCATTGGCCAGCATGCCGCCGGTCTTGGTCAGCTCGGTGAAACCGATGATCGAGGTCACCGCGGTGCCCTTGACCACCTGCACCGAAAAGCCGACGGTCGGCGCCACGGCGATACGCAGGGCTTGCGGCAGGATCACATGGCGCAGTTGCTCGTAGCGGTTCAGCGCCAGGCTCGAGCCGGCCTCCCATTGCCCGCGCGGGATCGACTCGACGCAGCCGCGCCAGATCTCGGCGAGGAAAGCGCTGGTGAACAGGGTCAAGGCCACTGCCGCCGCCATCCAGGCCGAGACGTCGATGCCGAACAGGGCAATGCCGAAGAACACCATGAACAGTTGCATCAGCAGTGGCGTGCCCTGGAACAGCTCGATATAGCAGCGGGCAAGCACGCGCAGGCTGGCATTTTCCGAGATTCGTGCCAGCAGCATCAGCAAACCGCCCAGGCCGCCGCAGACGAAGGCCACCAGCGACAGCAGCAGGGTCCACTGCAGGCCGACCAGCAGGTTGCGGACGATGTCCCACAAGGTGAATTCCATCAGCCTCTCCTCAGGATCAGGCGCCGGCCCAGTAGGTTGAGCACCTGGCGCACGGCGATGGCCATCAGCAGGTACACCAGGGTGGTCAGCAGGTAGGTTTCGAACGCGCGGAAGTTGCGCGACTGGATGAAGTTGGCGGCGAACGACAACTCTTCGGTCGCAATCTGCGAGCACACCGCCGAACCCAGCATGACGATCACGATCTGGCTCGACAGCGCCGGCCAGACCCGCGCCAGGGCAGGGCGCAGGATCACATGGCGGAAGGTCTCGACCCGGCTCAGGGCCAGGGCCGCCGCGGCTTCCAGCTGACCCCGCGGTATCGCCTGGATGCCGGCGCGGATGATCTCGGTGGAATAGGCGCCCAGGTTGATGATCATGGCCAGCACCGCGGCCTGCCATTCCGTCATGCGCAGGCCCAGGGCCGGGAGGCCGAAGAAGATGAAGAACAGCTGGACGATGAAGGGTGTGTTGCGGATCAGTTCCACGTACGCCGCGAATACCCAGTTGAACGGACGCAGTTGCCAGGCGCGGGCCACCGCGCCAAGGATGCCCACGGCCACGCCGGCCACGGTGCCGATCAGGGTCAGCTCGAGGGTGAACAGCGCACCCTTGAGCAGCAGGTCACCCTGGGCCAGCACTGCAGCGAAATCGAATTGATAGGCCATGCGCAAGGGCTCACTGGAAGTCGGCGGGCAGCGGTTGCTTCAGCCATTTCTCGGCGTTGGCGTTGAGGCTGCCATCGTTGCGGGCTTCGGTGAGGATCGCGTTGACCTTCTCGCGCAGCGCCGGCTGCTCCTTGCTCATGCCGACGTACACCGGCGAGTCCTTGAGCTTGACCTTGAGCACCGGCACCTTCTTCGGATTCTTCTCGGCGATCGCTGCCATCACCACGCTGCCGCTGGCAATCAGATCGACCTGGCCGGACAGGTAGGCGGCGATGGTCGAGTTGTTGTCCTCGAAGCGCTTGATGGTGGTGCCCTGCGGGGCCACGGCACTGAGCTCCATGTCCTCGATGGCGCCGCGGGTCACGCTGATGGTCTTGCCAGCCAGGGCCTCGACCTTGTCGATGCTGCTGTCTTCGGGGCCGAACACGCCGAGGTAGAAGGGCGCGTAGGGCAGGGAGAAGTCCACCACCTTCTCGCGCTCGGGGTTCTTGCCCAGGCTCGAGATCACCAGGTCGACCTTGCCGGTGGTGAGGAAGGGAATGCGGTTGGTGCTGTTGACCGGGGTCAGGGCCAGCCTCACCCCGAGCTTGTCGGCCAGCAGTTGCGCGGTGTCGATATCCAGGCCGCGTGGCTTGAGGTCCGGGCCGACCGAGCCGAACGGCGGGAAGTCCTGGGGCACGGCGACCTTGAGCACGCCGCGCTGGGTGATGTCGCCGAGCACATCGGCCTGGGCGCCGAGGGCGCTGCCGCAGAGGAGGGTGGCAAGCAGGAGTTTGCGGAAGGAAATCATGGTCGGTGCCTCGCAGCGGAAAGGTGTGTTTCCGGCTATTGCAGCCGCCGTGCCAGCCTGCGGGGAAACCATGGAAACGGGCTGGAAAGCAGGTGTTGTGCGGTATTACTGGTCTGAACAGTTGCGGGTCGTTCCGGCATCCTGTGCCCCGAGAAAAGGCAGGCGCCACGGGCCTGCGCCAGGATGGAGCGAAACTTGCGCAGCAGGTGGGAAAGGACGTAAAACAGCGCATCTTCCGTTCCGACTGGTCTGAACACATGTTCGAAACCCCCACCCGCAGCGCCGTCCCGGAGCAGGCCGTGCAGGCTATCCAGCAACTGATCCGCGAAGGCGGATTCCAGGCTGGCGATGCCCTGCCATCGCAGCGCGACCTGGCGGAGCGATTGGGTGTCAGCCGGGCGTCACTGCGCGAAGCGCTATCGTCCCTGAGCGCGCTGGGCGTGGTCAGCGTGCAGCCGGGCAAGGGCGTGTTCGTACAGGCGGCGAAGCCGCTGCCGGCTAGTGAATCACCCTGGTTCGCCTGGCCTTTCGCCGCCCAGATCGGTGCGGCGGATACCTTCCAGTTGCGCTACGTGCTGGAAGGCTTCGCCGCCGGCCAGGCCGCCAATGCCCTGACCGCCGATGACCTCGATGCCCTTGAGGTGAATGTCGAGGCCATGCGCGTGGAACTGCGGGCGGGCAATTTCGAGGCGGCGGCGCAGCTGGATTTCGCCTTCCACCGCCGTCTGCTGGAGGCCGGCGGCAACCTGGCGATGCTGCATATCGTCACCAGCAGTGAAGCGATCTTCGTCGAAAGCCAGAAACTGCCGTTCATCCGTCCCGAGCGCGCCATGGAAACCTGGCAGGAACACCGCAAGATCCTCCGCGCCCTGGCCCGGCACGCGCCCGCTGCAGCGCAGAAGGCCATGCAGGAACATATCCGCAATGCTGCAGCGCGTTGCGGGATCGTGTTTGCTGCCTAGGTTTCCAGCGCAAACCCCTCGCAATGATGCGACATTGCGCAGTTTGTGGAAGTCGCTGGAGGAGGTGAGGCTGCCATGGACCCTGTGGGAGCTGGCTTGCCAGCGATTTGGCCCTATCCGACAACATCATTGCCCAGACCGGCCTCATCGCTGGCAAGCCAGCTCCCACAGGGCCTCACGATGGTTGCAGTATCAGCTCCACCTCATGCTCCACCGGAAAATTCACCGACCGCGCAATGAAGCACTTCTGATGCGCCAGTCGATGCAGCGAGCGTGCCTGCTCCAGGTCCGTGCCGGGTGCCAGGGTCACCTTCGGTTTCAGGGTCACGGAGGTGAATTGCCCGGCACCGTTGGCTTCTTCGACCATCTCGCCTTCGGCGCGATCTTCATAGGCCTGGACCACGATCCCGGCCTCGGCGCACAGCCCCAGGTACCACAGCTTGTGGCAGGCGGAAAGCGAGGCCAGCAGCAACTCCTCCGGATTCCAGCGCGCTGGATCGCCGCGGAAGGCCGGGTCCGACGAGCCTTCGATCGCCGGCTTGCCCTCCGCCTGGAGCAGATGGTTACGGCTGTAGCCACGGTAGGACGCGGTTCCCGCGCCCTGGTTGCCGATCCAGGTAACGGTGACGGCGTAGTGGTGGTGTTTTTCGGCCATGGGCTTCGTCCTGAAAATGAGCGGAAATCCAGCCTACGCCCTGAGTGCACAATCGTGAAATCTGCAGCAGGGTCATAGGGCCATTGCAGGGTTGCAATGAGCGACCTTGAGCTTCCAAGGCTGGAGCACTCAATAATGTCGGCGTCAAATGGCGCAATGCGGCCTATCGGTCCAGCTTCGCCCGTGGCGCGGACGAGAACCGTCTGATCATTTCCTATACCTTGCCGATCTGGTAAGCCAATTCAGAGACGACACGGACCCTGTGGGAGCGGGTTTACCCGCGATTGCGGTAGTGGATTCACCATCGTAATCGCGGGTGAACCCGCTCCCACAGGGTCCGTGTCCAGCCAAGAAGATTTCCCATGACTGCCGTGACCCCCGCCATCCTCAACGACCTCGCCCCCGACGGCATCCTCCGCGCCGCGATCAACCTCGGCAACCCGGTCCTCGCCCAGCGCGGCCCGGACGGCGAGCCCCAGGGTGTTTCCGTGGCCCTGGCCAAGGCGCTGGCCGAAGAACTGGGAGTCACCCTGGAAATGCGCACCTTCGACGCTGCCGGCAAGGTCTTCGCCGCCCTCGAAGACAATGCCTGGACCGTCGCCTTCCTTGCCATCGAGCCTGTGCGCGAGGCGCAGATCCATTTCAGCGCGCCCTACGTGCTGATCGAAGGCACCTACCTGGTGAAAAAAGACGCGCCGTTCCAGCATGTGGAGCAGCTCGACCAGCCCGGTTTGCGCCTGGCGGTAGGCGAGGGCGCTGCCTACGATCTGTACCTGAGTCGCACCTTGCAGCATGCGCAACTGGCGCGGGCCGGCACTTCGGCCGGGGCCGTGGACCTGTTTATCGAGCAGAATCTCGACGCTGCGGCCGGTGTGCGCCAGCCGCTGGAGAAGGTCGCCGCCGCCGATTCCCGCTTTCGGGTGCTGAACGGTGCATTTACTGCCATTCGTCAAGCTATGGCAGTGCCGAAAAGGTGCGACAATGGCGCCGTCTTTGTAAGTGACTTTATCCAGCGTTGCTTACGTCAAGACTTCGTCCGTGCCGCTTTGCTGGCGACCGGGCAGCCTGATGTCAGTGCCCCGCGCTGACCGCTCAACCCTTTTTCCCTGATCCTGCAATCCCATTTGAGGTAGCAAGCAAGATGGCCAAGGCCGCCGATGTCGTTGTGCAATGCCTGGAAAACGAAGGTGTCGAGTATGTGTTCGGCATTCCCGGTGAGGAAAACCTCGACCTGCTGGAATCCCTGCGCAAGTCGAAGATCAAGCTGGTGCTGACCCGCCACGAACAGTCCGCCGGCTTCATGGCCGCCACCTATGGCCGCCTGACCGGCAAGACCGGCGTCAGCCTGTCGACCCTCGGTCCTGGCGCGACCAACCTGGTGACCGCTGGCGCCTATGCCTACCTCGGCGGCATGCCGATGCTGATGATCACCGGCCAGAAGCCGATCAAGAAGTCCAAGCAGGGTCGCTTCCAGATCATCGACGTGTGCGGGATGATGGACCCCATCACCAAGTACACTCACCAGTTCGCTTCGGCCGACAACATCCCTTCGCGCATGCGTGAAGCCTTCCGCCTGGCGGAAGAAGAGAAGCCAGGCGCTGTGCACCTGGAACTGCCGGAAGACATCGCCGCCGAGCAGACCGACGTGCTGCCGATCCCGCCTAGCCTGCATCGCCGTCCGCTGGCCGAGCACGTGGCCATCGAGGCTGCCATCGACAAGCTGCGCACCGCGCGCAGCCCGATCCTGGTGATCGGTGCCGGTGCCAACCGCAAGATGACCGCCAAGGTCCTGACCCAGCTGATCGAGAAGACCGGCATTCCGTTCGTCACCACCCAGCTGGGCAAGGGCGTGGTCGATGAGCGCAACCCGCGCTTCCTGGGCAACGCGGCGCTGTCCTCCGGTGACTTCGTGCACCGTGCGGTCGAAGCGGCCGACCTGATCATCAACATCGGCCACGACGTGATCGAGAAGCCGCCGTTCTTCATGGTCCGTGGCGGCACCGAGGTCATCCACATCAACTTCCGTTCTGCCGAAGTCGATGCCGTGTACTTCCCGCAGATCGAAGTGATCGGCGATATCGCCAACGCCGTATGGCAGATCGGCGAAGGCCTGGGCGACGTGTCGCACTGGGACTTCACCCGCCTGATGGCGATTCGCGAAGCCAACGAAGCGCAGATCGCCGAAGGCAAGGACGACGACCGCTTCCCGGTGTACCCGCAGCGCCTGGTCGCCGACATCCGTCGCGCCCTGCCGTCCGAAGGCATCGTTGCCCTGGACAACGGCATCTACAAGATCTGGTTCGCCCGCAACTACAAGGCGCACAAGCCCAACACCGTACTGCTCGACAACGCCCTGGCAACCATGGGCGCGGGCCTGCCGTCGGCCATGGCTTCGCACCTGGTGTACCCGGATCGTCCGGTCATCGCCGTGTGCGGCGATGGTGGCTTCATGATGAACAGCCAGGAGCTGGAAACCGCCGTGCGTCTGGGCATGCACGTCACCGTGGTGATCCTGCGCGACGACGGCTACGGCATGATCCGCTGGAAGCAGGCGAACATGGGCTTCACCGACTTCGGCCTGGACTACGGCAACCCCGACTTCGTCAAGTACGCCGAAGCCTACGGTGCCAACGGCCACCGGGTGGAAAGCGCGGCGGGCCTGCTGCCGCTGCTGGAGCACTGCATCAAGACCCCGGGCGTGCACGTGATCGACTGCCCGGTCGACTACAGCGAGAACGATCGCATCCTCAACAGCGAACTGCGTGAGCGCGCCCTGGCCGTTTAAGCTGCTTCGACGTTGAACGCGAACGCCGCTTTCCGGAGTCCGGAAAGCGGCGTTTTTCATTTCATTTAGCGGTGAAGCCGGCGAAGCGCTTGTTGAAGCCCGCCACACGGCCTTCGCTCTTGGCCTTGCGTTCCTGGCCGGTGTAGATCGGGTGGGAGGCACTGGAAACGTCGAGGGTGACGTAGGGATAGGTATTGCCGTCGCTGTGGACATAGGTCTTGTCGGTATCGACAGTGGAGCCGATCAGCCAGAAAGCATTGGCGCTGGTGTCGTGGAACAGGACAGGGCGGTAGGCGGGATGGATGCCGGGTTTCATGAGGGACTCCAGTTGATACGATATAAAGTAACGAAATGCTATTTGATATCGAATCTCATTTCAACCCTGGCTTTATGGGTGTTCTCTCGGGCGTAATCGCTGGCAAGCCAGCTCTCATAGAACAAAACATAACTCTTTGATTTGCAGGGACTTTGTGGGAGCGGGTTTACCCGCGATTGCTATGGTGAACTCACTACCGCAGTCGCGGGTGAACCCGCTCCCACAGGGTACGCGTCGTGCTTTGAAAACGGTTCTCTGCGCGACAGCGCAGCCTGAAAGGCTGGGCTGACTCCCACAGGAACACTGTGGGAGCTGGCTTGCCAGCGATGGGATCGACCCGGTATCAAGCCGGGCTGAACAGCCGGATCTCCCGAATCACGCGTGCCGCGCCTGCAACACCGGCTCGTCGGCACCTGCCGGGCGCGACACCAGTGCCGCGATCGCCGCGAGCAACGACAGCCCGCCGATAAAGCACGCCACCGGAATCCAGTCGTTGCCATCGCTCATCAGCGCGTAGCACAGGCTTGGCGAGAAGCCGGAGATGATGAAGCTCAACTGGGTCGCCAGGCCGACGCCGGTGTAGCGCACGCGGATGCTGAACATCTCGGCGTAGAACGACGGCCACAAGGCGTTCGGTGCGCTGTACAGCACGCCCTTGAGCAGTACGGTGCTGAACAGGATCAGGCCAAGGTTGCCGGTGCTGATCGACCAGAGGAACAGGAATACCCCGGCACAGCAGGCCAGCGAGCCGATGGCGAAGATGCGCTTGCGTCCGATGCGGTCGGCCAGCAGGCCGAACAGCGGCTGGCAGATCAGCGCCACGACCTGGCTGGCGGCGATGGCGCTGAGCATCGATGGACGATCGACGTTCTGGTTGTTGGTCGCCCAGGACAGCCCGAAGATCATCACCAGTGACGACACCGCACAGATCAGCGCGCAGCTGAACACGGTGAAGAACGCGCGGCGCTCCTTGTTGAACAGCTCGGCCACCGGCAGGCGCCGTGCGGCCGGCTTGCTCGCCTTGAATTCCGGGCTTTCCTCCACGCCGCGGCGGATCAGCCAGGTGATGACCACCATCACCGCACTGAGCAGGAAGGGAATCCGCCAGCCCCAGGCCAGCAGCTGTTCCTGGCTGAGCATGGACAGCGGTATGAACACCGACGTGGCGAGGATCGAGCCCATCGAAGCGCCATTGATCAGCCAGCTGGTGTAGAAGGTTTTGCTCTTGCCAGGGGCGTGCTCCATGGTCAGCAGGCTGGCACCGACCTGTTCGCCGCCGGCGGAGAAACCTTGCAGCAGGCGGCAGAACACCAGCAATGCTGGGGCCCAGGGGCCGATGCTCGCATAGGTGGGCAGCAAGCCGATGGCAAAGGTGGCCAGGCCCATCAGCAGCAGGGTCATCATCAGCACCTGCTTGCGTCCGATGCGGTCGCCCAGGTGGCCGCAGACCAGCGCACCGACGGGCCGGGCGATATAGCCCACGCCAAAGGTCGCCAGGGCCGCGAGGGTACCGGCCATCGGGTCGCCGGAGGGGAAGAACAGCGTGCTGAACACCAGTGCCGCAGCCGAGCCGTAGATGAAGAAGTCGTAGTACTCGACAACGCTGCCGAGGAAGCTGCCGAACGCAGCCCGGCGCGCCATGCGCCGGTTTTCGGGATGGGGAGTGGTCATAGCGAACCTTTCTTGTAGTTGTGGTGGTCGGGTAAGGCGGGTCTCAGTTGCCGAAGGGCGCCAGCTGGCTGCCGCCGCAGACATGAATGACTTCGGCGGTGATGAAGGCGGCGTCCTCCGAAGCCAGGAAAGCGGTGGTGCCGGCGATGTCCTGCGGGGTGGCCAGGCGCTTGAGGGGGGTGTTGTTGATCGAGCCCCGGGCCATGCGCTCGAAGCTTTCCGTATCGCGGCCATCGAGGGTGAAGGCCGACGGCAGCAGGCCCGGGGCGATGGCGTTGACGGTCACGTTGTCCGGCGCCAGTTCCCGTGCCATGGAGCGGGTCAGGCCGACCAGCCCGGCCTTGCAGGCCACATAGGCAGGCGGTCCACCGGCGACCCAGCAGCGCGAGACGATATTGATCACCCGGCCGCTGGCCTGGGTTTTCCAGTACGGCGCGACCTTCTGGCACAGCAGGGCCGGGCCGCGCAGGTTGACGGCCATCATGTGGTCCCATTGCGCCGGATCGAAATCATGCAGCGAGCCGCGATGATTGACTGCGGCATTGTTCACCACCACATCGATACGTCCGAAGGCGCCGCCGCCCACTTCCACCAGGGCAGCGATGGAGGCGGCGTCGCCCAGGTCGGCGTGCACGGCGATGGCGCGTTGTCCCTCGGCCAGCGGCAGGCTGTCGACCAGGGTTCGGGCGGCGTCCAGGTTGATATCCGCAGCGATCAGGTCGAGGCCGTCGTGGCTCAGGCGCTGGCAGATGGCGCGGCCCAGCTCGCCGGCGGCGCCGGTGACCAGGGCAACACGGCGGGGGATGTGGGGCAGGTTCATTTGCAGGGTACCTCCGGGGTGGAAACAGGGGCGACCGGCGTATCCAGGTCGAGATAGCGGCAGATCAGGTCGCGGTTGCGCAGCAGCTTGTGGGCGTCGGGCCAGGTGGTGTCGAAGTCTTCGATCGACAGCCAGTCGGCGAAACCGTGCGCGGCCAGGGTCTGCAGCATGCTGCGCAGGGGCAGCACGCCCTGGTCCGGCGGGCACCATTCCCAGCGCCAGCCCAGGTCGTCGGCCTGGGCCACCCAGGCCACGTTCTTCACCTGCACATGGGCCAGGTACTCACCCATCAGGTCGAGGGACAGGCGCACATCCTCGCGGCCTTCGATGGCCAGGTTGCCCAGGTCGTAGATGATTCCGAGGTGTTGCGCCGGGTAGTGTTCGGCGATGCGCATGGCCAGGGACGGGCTGGAGCAGATGGTGCGCTGATGCACCTCCAGCGCCAGGCGTACGCCGGCCGCTTCGGCGCGCGGCAGCAAGCGGTCGAGGAAGCGACGCATGCGCGCGCTGGCTTCGCTGTAGCGCTCGTTCTCGTAGCCCGGCGCCCACAGGCGCAGGCGGGCATTGCCGGCCAGGGCAGCGAGGTCGATCAGGCGCAAGGCCTGCTCCACATCGCCCACTGGCAGGTAGGGGCTCAGGCCAAAGATCTCCAGGCCATTGGCCTGGCATTGCTGGCGGATGCGGGCGATGGCCTGCTCGCAGGGGGGCAGCGTGCAGCGGTTGTTACTGCGTGCATCCCAGGCACGACGGGTGTCCAGGTTGTCGATATCGGCGACCCGCCATTCGACGCCCTGATAACCCAGGCGGGCGAGTTCGTCCACCAGCGCCTCGGGAGCGAGGCTGGGCAACGAGGCACTGGAAACGCCCAGGCGAGGGCGGGCTTGAGTCATGGCGAGGGAATCCTTGTTGATGATGGAGAGGATGCTAGATGAAGTTACTGGTTGATTAAATTGATATAAAAGCGCTACCTGGTTAACTTGTAGGTTGATTAACTTCCGGGGCATCCAGTGAATCTTTCCACCCTCAGCCTGCGCCACTTCCGTGTATTTCTTGCCGTGGTCAGCTCCGGCAGCCTCGCCACCGCCGCGCGCTTGCTGCATATCACCCTGTCGGCGGTTTCCAAGAGCATCAAGGAACTGGAGCAGGAGCTGGGCTCGCAACTGCTGGTGCGCGGGCGCAAGGGCGTGCAGTTGACCCGCGCCGGCGAGGCGTTCCACAAGCACGCGGCGCAGGCCATGGCCAGTTTTCGCATGGCCTTGGAGGAGGGGCAGGTGCAGCCCCAGGCGCCGCAGGTGCTGAGGGTCGGCGCCTTGCCGACGGCGGCGGGCTACATGCTGGCGCCGGTGATCGCGCAGATGCGCCAGCGTTTTCCGCAGATCCAGGTGCAGGTGCTGGCCGGTGTCTACGACTTTCTCGTCGGCAAGCTGCGCACCCATGAGCTGGACCTGATCGTCGGACGCCTGATCGGGCGCGACATGCTCGGCGTAGTCTTCGAGGCACTGTACGAAGAAGACCTGCTGCTGGTGGTGCGCAGCGGGCACCCGCTGGCGGCGCGGGAAAGGCTCATGCTGGAGGATTTGCGGCCCTATGTGCTGCTGGTTTCGCCCCAGGGCACGCTGGTGCGGATCAGCGTCGACAACTTCCTGCTGTCCAGTGGCGCGGAGGAAGGGTTTACCATCCAGGAGTCGCTGAGCGAGACGTTTTCACGGGTGTATGTGCAGGACTACGACGGGGTGTGGTTCGTCCAGCGTGGGGTGGTGGATCTGGATCTGCGGCTGGGGATCGTCAAGGCCTTGCCATTCAGCAGCACCTTGCTGCGCGCGCCGATCGGCCTCACCACGCCGACGGACCGGCCGTTGTCGGAAGCGGCGCAGGTGTTTGCGGGGTTGTTGCGGGAGTGGTGTGCCCCTCAGGTTTCAAGGTGATCTTGCGGGCCTCATCGCTGGCAACACAGGTCTTTCAGGCCTCCATGACGGGCTTCAACAAGGCCTGTGCCTCATACAGCGGCATCAGATACCGCCGCCGCATTTCCTCCAGGCTGATCCTTGAAGCATGGGTGGTGATGGTCAAGGTCGAGCGCAACACCCCATGCCGATCCACCAGCGGTACCCCCAGCACGCGCATGCCCACCTCGAATTCCTGGTCCACCTCGGCATATCCCTGGGCCGCCACACGGCGCAGTTCCTCACGCAAGGCCTGCTCATCGACACAGGTATGCGGCGTCAGCCCACGCAGTTCGACCCGGGCGAAATACGCCGCCAGTTCCTCCTCCGCCAAGGACGCCAGCCAGATTCGCCCGCCAGCGGTGCAATACAGCGGCAAGCGCGACCCGGGCCGGATCGATAGCGAGGCGATGTGGCTGTACCGGCTGCGCACGATATGCACGATCTCGTCGCCGTCGCGGGTGCCCACCGACACATGCTCCTGGGTGGTACGCGCCACCTGTTCCACCACCGGTCGCAGCATCCTTGGCAGTTGGGCCGAATCCACATAGGCCTGGCCGATGCGCAGCGCCTTGGGTGTCAGCCAGTAGTGACGACCATCGGTTTCGACGAACGCCTCATGCACCAGCGTCAGCAGGAAGCGTCGCGCCGCACTCGGGGTCAGGCCGGACAGGCGCGCCGCCTCGGGCACGCTGAGCTTTGGTTGATCGACGCTGAACAGCTGCATCAACGCCAGCCCCTTCTGCAGGCCGACGATCAGGTCACGGGCATGGATCTCGGGCTGGGCCATGGCCTGGCGCTCCGTTGATTTGCTGAAAGACTGCGATTATCGCAGCGATACAGCGAATAACAACCGAAACGACGATCTGCGCCATTGGCCCTGGCGGCGTCGAACCGCACCCTTGCAGCACAACAACACCGATCCTTTGGAGGTCAGCATGCTGCACGGCTCCACCGAACTGGTGGCGATCGTTGGGTCGCCCATAACCCAGGTCAAATCTCCGGAAAACTTCAACCGCTGGTTCCAGGCCAACCGCCAGGACCTGGCGATGTTGCCCATCGATATCCGCGAAGACGCCCTCGACGCCTTTATCGACACCCTGCGCGGATGGCGGAACCTGCGCGGCGTGGTGGTCACCGTGCCCTACAAGCAGGTGCTGGCCGGGCGTCTCGATGAAGTGAGCGAGCGGGCGGCGGCGCTGGGCACGGTAAACGTGATCCGCCGCCAGGCCGATGGCCGCCTGCTGGGCGATAACGTCGACGGCGAGGGCTTTCTCAATGCGGCCTGCCTCAACGGTTTCCAGGCCCGGGGCAAGCGTGCCCTGGTGATCGGTGCCGGCGGCGTAGGCAGCGCCATCGCCTGGTCGCTGTGCCAGGCCGGGGTCGCCTCGCTGGTGCTTGCCGATGCCAGCGCCGCCCGGTGTGAACGCCTTGCCGGGTTGCTGGGCAAGGCCTTCGCCGAGGTGCGCCTCGAGATCGGCTACGAATCGCTGGAACGCTTCGACCTGCTGGTCAACGCCACCCCGGCAGGCATGGGCGGCACCGGTGAGTTGCCGCTGCCTGCGGCGCTGCTGGAAGGCCTGCGTGCCAGCACCCTGGTTGCCGATGTGGTCACTTCGCCGGAGATCACCCCCTTGCTTGCCGCCGCCCGCGAACGCGGCTGCGCGATCCAGACCGGTGCACAGATGGCCTTCGCCCAGCTTGGCAACCTCGGTCATTTCATGGGCGTCACGCCCCTGCAGTTGTGAGGGTCGGCACGATGAACACAGCAACCCGCTTTCCGCCAGAGGGCGACGCGCAGTTCGACCTGATCGTGCTGGGCAGTGGCGCGGCCGGCTTCGCTGCGGCAGCCACCGCCGCACGCAAGGGCCTCAAGGTACTGATGGTGGAAAAGGCCGGGCAGTTCGGCGGCACCTCGGCGATCTCGGGGGGCGCGGTGTGGATACATGGCACCGACCAGGCCCGTGCCGCCGGGGCCGAGGACAGCCCCGAAGCCATGCGCCGCTACCTGCACAAGACCATCGGCCCGGGCTACAACGCCGAACTGGTAGAGGCCTATATCGAGCAGGGGCGGCAAGCGCTGCACTGGCTGGAGGCCAATACCGAGCTCAAGTACGCCCTGCGTCCACTGTCGCCGGATTACTACCCGGACGAGGAGGGCGCCACCGATCGCGGGCGGGCACTCGAGATTCTGGAGTACGACGGGCGTCGCCTCGGCGCGCATTTCAACGACCTGAAGATGCCGCCGGCGGGGATGCTGCTGTTCGGCGCGATGATGGTCAATCGCGTGGATATCCAGCACTTCCTCAGCTTCCGGCGCTCGCCGCGTTCGTTGCTGCATTGCCTGAAACTGATGGGACGCTATGCCATCGACCGTATCAGCCATCCTCGTGGTACCCGGCTGACCACGGGCAACGCGCTGATCGCCAGGCTGGCGACCAGTGCCTTCGAGCATGGCGTGACCCTGTGGCTGGACAGCCGTACCGAGGAACTGATCGTCGAGAACGGCGTCGTGGTGGGCGCTGTTATCACCCGCGACGGTCGCCAGCATCGCGTGCTGTCCCGTGGCGGCGTGGTCTGCGCCACCGGTGGTTTCGCCGCCGCGCCGCAAGCGGCGGCGCAGCGCCCGGATACCGGTAGTGCGCACCTGAGCATGTCGCCGCCGACCAACACCGGCGACGGCCTGCACCTGGCCCAGGCGACCGGCGCGGTACTGGGGCAGGGACTGGCGGCCAACTTCTTCTGGGCGCCTGTCTCCGAAGTCACCCACAAGAACGGCGAGCGCGAACGCTTTCCCCACCTGGTCACCGACCGCGCCAAGCCAGGGGTGATCGCGGTCAACCGCAAGGGCGAGCGTTTCGTCAACGAGTCCGACTCCTATCACCATTTCGTCCAGCGCATGTTCGCCACGGGCAGCACGCCATGCTGGCTGGTCTGCGATGCCCAGGCCCTGGACAAGTACGGCCTGGGCCTGGCCCGGCCCAAGCCGGTGGACAACCAGGCGCTGATCGACGCCGGCTACCTGCTGCGTGCCGACAGTGCCGAGCAACTGGCGGCACGGGTCGGTATCGATCCGCAAGGCTTGCGCCGCACCCTTGACAGCTACAACCACGATGCCCGCGACGGCCTGGACCGTGCCTTCGGCAAGGGCGGCAATAGCTACAACCGCTACATGGGCGATCCCGGACACCAGCCGAACCCGTGCAACGCGCCGTTGCTAAAGGCGCCCTGGTACGCGATCCGCCTGCACACCGGTGACCTCGGCTCGGCCCGTGGCCTGGTCACCGACGGTCGGGCACGGGTACTGGATGCCAGCGGCATGCCGATCCCCGGCCTGTATGCCGCTGGCAACGACATGAATTCGCTGATGGATGGCACCTACCCGGGGCCGGGCATCACCCTTGGCCCCGGCCTGACCTTCGGCTGGCTCGCTGCCTGCGATGCCGCCGAACGGCTGGCCCACACCCCTTCGCTCACCCTGGAGAAATGACCATGTACTACGAACTGCGCACCTACACCCTGAGCCCGACCCGCATGGCCGACTGGCTGGCGCTGTACCAGAGCGATGCCCTGGCGGTGCAGACCGAGCACCTCGGCCAGTTGGTGGGTTTCTTCACCACCGAATTCGGCGAGGCCAACCAGGTGGTGCATATCTGGGCCTATGAAAGCCTCGACGATCGCAGCGCACGTCGCGCGAGGATGGCCGCCGATCCGCGCTGGGCCGAGTTCGGACGCAAGAACAAGGAACTGGGCGCCGTGCTGAAACTGGAGTCGCGGCTGCTGCGGCCCACCGGCTTTTCGCCGCTTAAATGAGTTCGCAACCGATGCAGACGCTGGAATGCGATGTCCTGGTGATCGGCTCGGGAGCCTCGGGACTGGCGGCGGCGGTGACTGCGGCCAGTCATGGCCTGAGCGTGATCGTCGCGGAGAAAAGCCGCTGGCTGGGCGGCACCAGCGCCTGGTCCGGTGGCTGGTTGTGGGTGCCGCGCAATCCGCTGGGGCGGGTCGAGACCGACGATGCGCCGGAGCGGTATCTGCTGGCCCAGGTGCATGGATCCTCGTTGAGCGAGCAGCAGCGGGTGTACCTGCAGCGCGGGGCGGAGATGGTCGAGTTCTTCCACAACCATACCGCGGTGCAGTTCTACCCGGGCAGTGCCATGCCGGATATGCGTGATGGCGAGGGCTCGGCTTCAGGTGGCCGTTCGCTGTGCGCGCAGCCCTTCGACGGTCGCCGACTGGGGCGGTGGATCGAGCATCTGCGGCCACCGCTGGATATCGTCAGCCTGTTCGGCATGGGCATCGCCGGCGGTGCCGACATGGGCGCGTTCTTCAATGTTCGGCGTTCGTTCAAGGCCGCTTGGCATGTGGGCACGCGCCTCGGGCGACATGGCCTGGACCTGCTGCGTTACCGGCGCGGCATGCACCTGGTCAATGGCAATGCCCTGGTGGCGCGGCTGTTGCACAGTGCGCTGGACCGCAAGGTGCAGTTGCTGACGCAAAGCCCGGTGCTGGGCCTGCTGCGCGACGGCGAGCGGGTGAGCGGGGCGCAACTGGACGGTCGCCGCGTGCTCGCCGGGCGCGGGGTGGTGCTCGCCTGTGGCGGCTTCGCCCATGATCCGCAGCGCCTGGCACAACGTATCGAACATCGACATCACTGCGCCGCGCCACTGGACAACAGCGGGGATGGCCTGCGGCTTGGGGAAAGCGTGGGCGGCCTGGTTGGTGACGATCTTGCCCACGACGCGGCATGGGCACCGGTTTCGCTGGTACCTCGGCGCAACGGGCCGCCAGGGCGATTTCCTCACTTGGTGGATCGCGGCAAACCGGGCTTCATCGCGGTGGGCGCGGATGCCCGGCGATTTACCAACGAGGCCGACTGTTATCACGACTTCATGAACCACCTGTTCGCGCGCACGCCGCCAGGGCAGGAGCCCGAGGCCTGGATGATCTGCGACCACCAGGCGCAGCGCCGCTTCGGTATCGGCTGGGCCAAGCCGTGGCCGTTTCCGCTGGGGTATTACCGGCGTTGCGGCTATCTGTGCGAGGGACGGGATGCGCGGGAGCTGGCCGCGCGCTGCGGGCTGGATCCGCTGCAATTGCAGGCAACCATCGAGCGTTTCAACCGACATGCGCGGCTGGGGCATGACCCGGATTTCGGGCGAGGGCAGTCGGCGTACAACCGGGCCTCGGGAGACCCCTCGAACAGTCCGAATCCGTCGTTACGGCCATTGCACGGGCGCCTGTATGCGGTAAGGCTGGTGGCGGGCAGCCTCGGCACCTTCGCCGGGCTGAAGACCGATGCGGCGGCGCGGGTGCTGGACCGGAACGGGCAAGTGATTCCGGGACTGCACGCGGTGGGCAACGACATGAACAGCATCATGGGCGGCTATTACCCCAGTGGCGGGATCACCCTGGGGCCGGGGATGGTGTTCGGGTATCTGGCGGGGTTGGCGCTGGCTTCCTGATTCTCTGGTGATGCTGAGGGCCTCTCGCTGGCAACGCCAGCTCCCACAAATTTCGCGGCGCACACCATCCCTGTAGGAGCTGGCGTTGCCAGCGAGAGGCCCTGAAGACCGACCGGGAAGGCTGGGATAAACTATGCCCCCCAGTCGCAGACGGACCCCTGCAATGCTCCAGGACGGACTCGCCCACCTTGCCACTTACCTCGTGCACATCACCCCCGGCCTGATCCTCTGCCTGCTGTGGTTCGCGCTTACCCCGAAAGCCCAGGCCGGGCTGCGCATCGCCATCCTGCTGCTGACCTTCATCCTCCTGCGCGATGCCATGACGCCCACCGGTCTGTGGGCGCTGGACGGCCAGGTGCGCATCGGCTTCATCGACAATCCGCTGATGCTCGCTGCGCTGGGGCTGATGTCGTTGGGATTGATCGCGGTCTTGCAGCAACTGGCGCCGGAGCTGCTGGCATTGGTCGTCTGGCGCAAGGGCCATTTCGCCACGGGGCTGGCCCTTGGGCTGTTGGCTGGCTGTGCCATCGGTCTTCCGCTGCGCCTGTACCAAGGCGGCGGGTTCAGCGGTTTCAACCTCTGGCTCGGTGGCTTGCTGCTGCTTGCCTATGGCGGCAATGCGCTGGAGGAAGTGCTGTTCCGCGGGGTGTTGCAGGGCTATCTGGAGCAGCATGGCTCGGCGCTGCGGGCGGCCCTGGGTAGTGCGCTGGCCTTTGCCGCCTGTCATGTGTTTCTCGCGTTCACCGTCACCCAGGCGGGCTGGCCGGTGTTGGTGTTCACGCTGCTGGAGGGTGTGGCCTGCGCCTTGATCAGGCTGCGCTATGGTGTGATTCCGGCAATCGCTGCCCATGGCACGGTGATCCTGCTGATCGCACAGCCTTTCTAAAGGCAAGCCCGCAACCACCCCATGAACGACCGGGTCAATGGACTCTTCTCACTGTCCTGATGCACCAGGCAAACCCAACTGACACCCGCTACCCGCCGCTCGCTCAGCGGTTGCAGCAAGCCTTTCTCCAGCGCCCGCGCGGCCAGCAGCTGGCTGACCAGCGCCACCCCATGCCCCTCGCACGCTGCATCCAGCAACAAGCCCGGATCGGAAAAATTCAGCCCGTGGGTGCGTTGCCCGACATCCTCGCCGCCCTGCACCGACCAGCGACTCCAGTCCATCTCCCGTTCGCCGTGCAGGGTGGTGCGCTGTGCCGCCGGCTGGTCGATCAGCCCGGGGTGGCAGGCCGGGTAGAGCCGATCTTCCAGCAAAACTTCGTAGCTGCATCCGGCCTGCTGCTCCAGGTCGTCCCGCAGGCACAGGTCCACCGTCTGGCTGGACATGTCCGGTGTTTCGTAGGTGGTGAACAGCCACAGGTCCACCTGCGGATGCAGCCGATGGAAATCCCCCAGGCGCGGCAGCAGCCAGTGCCGGGCGAACGCCGGGGTGGTGTTGACCACCAGTTGGTTGGGCTTGCGGTATTGGTCGAGGCGGCGAATCCCTACCGACAACTGTTGCAGCATGGCCTGGGTGGTGCTGTGCAGGTCGTGCCCGGCATCGGTGAGGCTGACGCTGCGCCCGCTGCGATGGAACAGCGGCTGCTCGAGAAAGGTTTCCAGGCTGCGGATCTGCTGGCTGATGGCCGATTGGGTCAGGTGCAGTTCCTCCGCCGCCTGGTGAAAGCTGCCCAGGCGTGCGGCGGCTTCGAAGCCGCGCAGGGCGTTCAGGGGTGGCCAGTGTTTGAGCATGATTGATAAGTCCTGCTAATCAGTTGTCGGCTAAATCCATCGTTTGTTGTCGCTCGGGTTGCGCCATAGCATGACATCCATTCCGCAGCAGCGGATTTCAATCATAAAAAATACTTAACTGAAGGTGGATTGAGCATGATGTGCAACGGCGATCGAAGCAGTGGTTGGACGATGCCCGCAGAGTGGGCGCCCCATGCCGCGACCTGGATGGTCTGGCCGCATAACCGGGCCTTGTGGGAGAGCACCTGGAGCGTGCGCCTGGAGCAGGTGCAGGAAGACTTCGCCCGGGTCGCCAATGCCATCGCCCGCTTCGAACCGGTGAAACTGGTGGTCGCCCCCGGCGCCCGGGCCCGCGCCGCCGGGTTGTGCGGGACGAATGTCGAGTTGATCGAGCAGCCGGTGGACGACAGCTGGTGCCGCGATTCCGGGCCGACCTTCATCTGCCACCCGCAGCACGGCCTGGCTGGCGTCAGCTGGCGCTTCAACGCCTGGGGCGGCAAGTCGGCCCATGGCCTGGACGAAGGCCTGGCCCGGCGTGTGCTCAACGGCATGGGCCTGGACTGCTTTGGCACCTGGCTGGCCAACGAAGGCGGGGCCATCCATGTCGATGGCGAAGGCACCCTGGTCACGACCGAGTCGGTGCTGCTCAACCCCAACCGCAACCCGGGGCTGGACAAGGCCGACGCCGAGGAACTGTTTGCCCGCCTGCTCGGCGTGCAGAAAACCATCTGGCTGCCGGGTGACCCGAAGTACGTCACCGGCGATATGACCGACGGCCATGTCGATGGCGTTTGCGCTTTCGCCCGCCCCGGCGTGCTGCTGGTGGATGCGACCCATGACCGCGATTCGGTATACGCCGAAGTGGTGCGGGAAAACCGTCGTGCCCTATCCCTGGCACGGGATGCCCAAGGGCGCAGCTTCGAACTGATCGACCTGTACGAAGCCAGCGCCGCCGTGGACCCGGAGGCCGAGGTGTTCTGCGCCTCGTACACCAATTTCTACATCGCCAACGGCGCGATCATCATGCCGGCCTACGGCATCGAGGCCGATCGTGAAGCGGCGCGAGTGCTGGCCGGGGCCTTCCCCGACCGTGAAGTGGTGCCGGTGCGCATCGAGCATCTGGCCCATGGCGGCGGTGGCGTGCACTGCATCACCCAGCAACAACCGGCCTGGCCATTGAAGAGGGAAGCAGCATGACCTTTCTCACCGTTGCCACCACCCAGATGCCGTGCACCTGGGACCTGAACGACAACCTCGACCGTGCCGAACAACTGGTACGCGACGCCGCCGCCCAGGGTGCCCAGGTAATCCTCTTGCAGGAGCTGTTCGCTACTCCGTATTTCTGCATCGAGCAGGACCACAAGCATCTCGCCCTGGCCGAGGAATATGCCCACAGCCGGGTGCTCCAGCGTTTCGCTGCGCTGGCCCGGGAACTGGGCGTGGTGCTGCCGCTGAGCTGGTACGAGAAAGCCGGCAATGCTTTCTTCAATTCCCTTAGCGTGGCCGACGCCGATGGCCGCCTGCTCGGCGTCTACCGCAAGACCCATATCCCCAACGCCGTCGGCTACCAGGAGAAGGAATACTTCAGCCCCGGCGATACCGGCTTCCGCGTCTGGGACACCGCCTTCGGCCGCCTTGGCATCGGCATCTGCTGGGACCAGTGGTTCCCGGAAACCGCGCGCAGCCTGGCGCTGATGGGCGCCGAGCTGCTGCTGTTCCCTACGGCGATCGGTTCCGAACCGGGTGCTGCCGCCTTCGACTCCCGCGATCACTGGCAGATGACCATGCGCGGGCATGCCGCGGCCAACCTGCTGCCGGTGGTGGCCGCCAACCGCATCGGTCGCGAGGTGGCGACCGGTGATCCCGGGCTGCACATGGATTTCTACGGTTCGTCCTTCATCAGCGACCACAAGGGCAAGCTGCTGGCCGAGGCCGACCGCGAAACACCCGGCGTGCTGATGCGCACCCTTGACCTCGCGGCCATGCGCGAAGAGCGCCTGACCTGGGGCATCTTCCGCGACCGCCGGCCTGAAATGTACGGCACCCTGCTCAGCCTCGACGGTGGTTCGACCAGCGTCTGGCGTCCTGCCCGGGAGGTGTGAGATGAAAAGTCTGCTTAGCGTGATCGGCCTGTCCCTGTGCCTCGGTACGGTCCAGGCCGACGACCAGGACAAGCTGCTGCGCCTGTACAACTGGTCCGATTATTTCGCCGAGGACACCCTGGCACGTTTCACTGCCGAAACCGGGATCAAGGTGATCTACGACGTGATGGACAGCAGCGAGGTGCTGGAGGCCAAGCTGATGACCTCCGGCAGCGGCTACGACCTGATCTTCCCCGGCGACACCGTGGCCGAGCGCCTGATGCGTGCCGGCAGCCTGCAAAAGCTCGACCCGGCGAAGATCGAGGCGCTGGCGGATATCGAGCCGGGCCTGCGTCGGTTGCGCGAGCACTACCCGCACTCGGCAGCGGCCACGGTGCCCTATACCTGGGGCAGCATCGGCCTGACCTGGAATGACGAGATGATCCGCAAGCGCCTGCCCGACGCCCCGGTCAACAGCCTCGACCTGCTGTTCAAGCCAGAGTACGCGGCCAGATTCGCCGACTGCGGGATCTCGGTGATCGATTCGCCGGACGAAGTGCTGGCGGTGGTGCTCAACTACCTCGGCCGCGAGCCGCGCAGCGCCAGGCTGGAAGACCTGGCCGCCGCCAGCGAGCTGCTGATGAAAGTGCGTCCCTATATCCGCAAGTTCCAGTCGCAGCCGGTCACCGACCTGGTCAACGGCAACCTGTGCCTGTCCCTCGGCTACAGCGGCGACATGACCCAGGCCCAGCGCGCCGCCGACGCTGCCGGCAAGCCGGCCAGCTTCCAGTACCGCATCCCCCGCGAGGGCACCACGGTATGGATGGACAACATGGCGATCCCGGTGGACGCCCGGCACCCGGAGTACGCCTACGCCTTCATCAACTTCGTCATGCGACCGCAGAACATGGCGGCGATCAGCACGTTCACCGGTTACCCGACGTCGAGCGCCAAGGCGCGGTCGCAGGTTGACCCGAAGATGCGCGACAACCCGGATATCTACCCTGATGAAAGCGCCTTCGCCCGCCTGATTCCCGGCAAGGACATCCCGCAGTCGGACATGCGTGCGCGGATGCGTGCGTGGACCAGGTTCAAGACCGCCCGTTGACGGCGCTACTGCAAGGGCACGTAGATATCCGTCTGCCACTGCTCCAGCGGGGTTTGCGGGAACACGCTAAGGTAGTGGAAGAACAGCGGCTGGTCGCGCAGCTCCTCACCGCTGCCCGGCAGCCAGTCACGGTAGACCGGGTAGATGGTTTCGCCGATATGGTCCGGCGAGCCGTGATGGCGGACCACCGCGTAGCGGCCACCGGCGATACGCAACTCGCCGACGCCGGTGTCGTTGGGCTTGATCGCTTCATTGATCTCGCCACAGACGGCGAAGCGGAATTCCTCGGGCGGCGTGGTATCCGGGTTGTTGAAGGGGATACCGAAGGTGCGGCTCGATGCCACCGGCGACTGGCCGCTGTGCATCCGCCAGTCGATGAAGCGGCGCACGGTGTCCTGGACCAGGCCGGGCGGGCCCAGGTGTTCCAGGGCGGCGACGCGGACTTCGGCGAACTCGACGATCTTCACTTGCATGCTGATGTTCCTCGAAAAGTGGGGGATGGCGAACACCGCATTCCACACCTGCCATTCCGGGTTCTGGCGAAAGGCGCTGGGGCTGGTCCCGAAATCCCGGCGGAAGGCCCGGCTGAAAGCCTCCGGGCTGTCGAACCCGGCATCCAGCGCCGCTTCCAGCACCGAATACTCCGCCTGACCTGCCAAGCGCCGGGCCGCGCGGCGCAGGCGCATCAGTTGCACATAGCGGGCAACCGGCACGCCGACGAAAGCGCTGAACTGGCGATGGAAATGGTAGGTCGAGAAGTGCGCCACCTGGCTCAGGGCCTTCACGGACAGATCGCCTTCGAGGTTGGCATCGATGTAGGCGAGGACGGCGCTGAAGCGGGCGGTGTAGGAGGTGGACATGTGGGTACCGGGTGGTGTGGCTTGCGATGGGCACAGGTTCGGGGATTTCGAGAAGGGCAGCCTAGCCGGATTTGCTGTTGTCAGTGAGGGTCCTGTCGCTGCATGGGTATCTACACATCTTTAGCGCAGATAGATCTATCTCTCCATGCCGATAGATGCATAGATACCCGTGCCTATCGCTGGCAAGCCAGCTCCCACAGGTATCACTTGTGGGGGCGGCTCAGTTGTCGTACATGACCATTTCAAGTGTGATCCCCGATGGCTTGCCATCCTGGCCGAGCAGCAGATAGGCCAACAACAGCACAGCCGGTTCGAGCACATCCGTCGACTCGCGTCCACTGCGAAACAATAGCTTCATCCTCGATAGCAAGGTCTCTTCGACATCGGGGACAACCCATTGCCGGCCATGATGATCGACAATCTGGATGGTATTGCCATCGATGCCGAGGAGCTTGAACGCGATCCGGCTGGCACCGGGACGATGCGGCAGCCAGTATTCTGCCTTTTCGAGCAATGACGCACCTCTATCGATACCTTGCTCCAGCGCCGTTTGCAGCTGGCTGGTGGTGATCATATGTTCGCCATGCTGGGCCAGATGAACGATGAGGTTCTTCAGCAACGCCTCGACCTGGTCTGCGGTCGGCGGCTCGCCATCGAGGTGATGAGCCAGGATGCAGGCGCTCAGGAACTTGCTGCCAGTGCCCTCGTATCCCCAGCTATAGGTGCCATGGTTACGGAACAGATCCCGCCGCGTATCCAGAAGGTAGCTTTCGTGGTGCTTGAGGTTACGGCAGAGCACTACCTTCACCCCGTCGAGCTCCTTGAGGTGATACTCGAAGTCCGGCGTCTCGTCGAAGTGTCGGCTGGCGCCGAAATGGGTGGCGAACACGTCCTGGATGAAGGCCCTGTTGCGCTCGCGTTCCGTGTGCTTCATGCACTCCTGGATCGTGTTCAGGATGTCCCTGCCAGGCCGGTTAAGGTAGTTCGTGTACGCACGTTTGCCGGTCAGTTTGAATGCATAGTATTCACCGCATCGGGTTTCCTGCAGTGCACCGACGATATCGCTGGCGGTAAAGAAGTAATGTGCGTGCTGGCCGCTGCTGTCGTCGGTATGGATGAGGCAGAAGAAGTCCGTCCTTGGCTCCGTCTTGTCCAGCACGTAGCTTTTATGAATCCTTACTTGGTTCTGGCCTTCGAAGAACTTGGCCTGCACGATTCCAAACGCCTGGATCCTCCTGGAATTGCGCCTCAGTTCCTCTAGGGAGTCGAACGCGGTCTGGACCAGGAAGTCCGCACCATCGACATCCACCGAGCGTCGCAATACCCAGAATCGGTCGAGCAGTATCGCTTCCGTTCTGCTTTCACCTTTCTTGCCATTTCCATCCTGTTTCCCCAATCCCACACGCACTGCTCCTTTCGCTTGTGCAAATACCGGACTGCCAGCGTCACCGGGCGTCCAAAGCGGCCACCATACCGAGAGATGCAGTTTGTGGCGACTGACTATAAGGCTTGGAGCTCGTCCTACCAGTTCGCATGGTCCTTTGAATGGCCCTTGCATGCCCCACGATTGGACCTTTAACGGCTATCACCACGGGCTTATCCTCCTTTGCTTTTGCACATTCGAGTATTCCATGGACTCCCTCTGGCTCATCATCATCTTCGGCGCCATCCTCGCCGGCTTCGTCCAGGGCCTGTCCGGCTCCAACTTCGGCCTGGTGGCCATGGCCGTGTGGGCCTGGGCCGTACCGCCGGGATTGACCGGGCCGCTGGTGGTCTGCGGCTCGCTCACCGGCCAGTTGCTCGCTGCCCGCACCCTGCGCCGTGGCCTGAAGCGCGAACACCTGCTGCCGATGGTGATCGGTGGCCTGCTCGGCGTTCCCGTGGGCGTACTGCTGCTGCACCAGATCGACCCGCTGCTGTTCCGCTTGCTGGTAGGCGTCGTCCTCGCCCTGTGGTGCCCGCTGATGCTGTTCTCCTCCCGCCTGCCACGGGTTCGCAGCGGCGGTGCCGGGGCAGACGCGCTGGTCGGCATGGTTGGCGGCGTGATGGGCGGCCTCGGCGGCCTGACCGGCCCGGCCACGGCGCTGTGGGCGGTGCTCAAGGGCTGGGACCGGGATACCCAGCGTTCGGTGATCCAGGGCTTCAACCTGGCCATGCAGTTACTGACCATGCTCACCTACCTGGTGGCCGGCACCATTACCGCCGAAGCCCTGGGCCTGTTCCCGCTGGTGATTCTCGCCGTACTGCTGCCGACCCTGCTTGGGGTGCGCCTGTACCGGCATATCAGCGATATCGCGTTTCGGCGCGTGGTGCTGGGGCTGTTGGGAATGGCCGGTGTCCTGCTGATCGTCCAGTCCCTTGCGCAACTCCTCTAGGCCACCGGCACACCCAGCCCGACCTTGATATTGCTCATCGATACCAGAGTCTTGAAGCGCTTGACGTTGTTGCTTTCGAAGAACAGCGTCCGTGTCAGTTCGGTGTATTGCTCCATGTTCTTCACCGCCATGATCAGCACGAAGTCGCATTCCCCGGCCACGTAATAGCACTGCTGGACCTGCGGGCAGGCGAGGAAGGTGCGCTTCATGGCGTCGAGCAGGTCGAGGCGTTCGTTCTCGACTTCCACCTCGGTGATCACTGTCAGGCCATAACCGACCGCCACCGGGTCGACCAACGAGACGGTCTTGCGTACCACACCATCGGCATTGAGCTTCTTCAGACGACGATTGACCGCGGCCGGGGAGAGATTTACCCGGGCGCCGAGGTCCTGCTGCGAGGTGGTGGCGTCCTGCTGTACGGCATCGAGCAGGGCGAGGTCGAACGGGTCCAGACTCATGACGGCGGATTTCCTCAATGAAGGCGAATACGGAATAAAAATTCATTTCCTGGGCCAAAATCAAGAAATTACTCCATCACATTGAAATAGCATTTATCTCATTGACGAACACCCCACGGAGTACCTGGATGAACCTTCAACTCGACGGCGCGCTGCTGCTGGAGCAGATCCGCATCCTCGGCGAACTGGGTGCCGACCCGGTGCAGGGCGGGCGTACCCGCATTGCCCTGACCGATGTCGAGAAGGCTGGCCGCGACCAGGTGGTGGCCTGGATGAAGGCGCTGGATCTGGAAGTGCGCATCGACCGCATCGGCAATATCTTCGGCACCTTGCCGGTCGCCTCCGGCGAGGATCTGGCGCCACTGATGATGGGATCGCATATCGACACCGTGACCAATGCCGGCGCCCTCGACGGTTGCTACGGCGTGCTCGCCGGTCTCGCGGTGATCCGCGCCTATCGCGACGCCGGGGTGCTGCCGTCGCGGCCGATCACCGTGGGTGCCTTCACCAACGAGGAGGGCGTGCGCTATCAGCCGGACATGATGGGTTCGCTGGTGTATGCCGGCGGCCTGGAGGTGCAGGTGGCGCTGGATACCCTTGGCACCGACGGCACCCGCCTGGGCGACGAGCTGGCGCGCATCGGCTATGCCGGCGACCTGCAACCCGGCGCCATCGTGCCGCATGAATACATTGAGCTGCATATCGAGCAGGGCCCGATCCTCGAGGCCGAGGGCATCCAGATCGGCGTGGTGGAAAACCTCCAGGGCATTTCATGGCAGCAGGTGACGGTGCAGGGCAATGCCAACCATGCCGGCACCACGCCGACCCGCCTGCGCCATGACGCCGGCTACGTGGCCTGCGCCGCTGTGGCCGAGGCTCGCGCCATCGCTCGCGACGCCGGCAGCACCCTGGCCACCACCGGCTGCATTGCCTTCGAGCCCAATGTGATCAACGTAATTCCGCGCCGGGCGGTGTTCACCGTCGACCTGCGCGACCCCGACGAAGCCCGCCTGCAACAGGCCGAACAGCGTTTCGCCGACTTCCTCGAGCGGATCGCCGCAGAGGAGGGCGTGAAGATTTCCAGCGAGCGCCTGGTGCGTTTCGAACCGGTGATCTTCGACGCCACCCTGGCCGACCAGATCGAAGCCAGTGCCGTGCGCCTGGGCCTGAGCCACCGGCGCATGACCTCCGGTGCCGGCCACGACGCGCAGATGATCGCCCGTATCGCCCCGGCGGCGATGATCTTCGTGCCCAGCCGTGGCGGTATCAGCCACAACCCCCGCGAGCACACCGATGACGCGCAACTGCTGATGGGCGCCGAAGTCCTGCTGGACGTGGTCGCCCGCCGACTCGCCTGACCCCTTTGCCAACGCCAACGCCGATGCCCCACGCCATCGGTGACGGCACCCCTTTGCCTGATGGAGACCGCAATGCTGCTAGCCAACCGCAACGCCCGCCGTATCCCGTACCCCGAAGACCTGCGCGAGATCATGAGCATCGCCAAGGCTGGTCAGAGCCGCGATTGGCTTGCGCACTGGGCCGGGCTCAACCGTGGCGCCACGCCGCTGTACAGCCTGCCGGACCTGGCCGCCGAGCTGGGCGTAGGCCAGTTGCTGGTCAAGGACGAGTCGCGACGCTCGCCACTGGGCAGCTTCAAGGCCCTGGGCGCGCCGATTGCCCTGGTGCGCCTGATCCTGCGGCGCTTCCCCGAGCACAATTTCAATGTCCGGGCCTTGCTCGCTGGCGAGTACGCCGAAGCCCTGGCCGGCTTCACCGTGATCAGCGCCACCGACGGCAACCACGGCCGCGCCCTGGCGGCTGCGGCACAGACCCTTGGCTGCCGTTGTGTGATCGTGCTGCACGCCAATGTCAGCGTCGAACGGGAAGAGGCGATCGCCGCCTATGACGCCGAGATCGTGCGCGTCAGCGGCAACTACGACGAGTCGGTGGAGGAGGCTGCGGCCCTGGCCTTGCGCAATGGCTGGCTGGTGGTGTCCGACACCTCCTATGACGGCTACGAGGAGATTCCCCGGGACGTGATGCAGGGCTACGGCACCATCGCGGCGGAGATCGTCGAGGCCTATGACCAAGGCTTTACCCATGTCTTCCTGCAGGGTGGGGTCGGTGGCCTGGCGGCCGGGATCGCCAGTTACCTGTGGGAGTTGCAGGGTGTACAGCGGCCGACCTTGGTCATGGTCGAGCCGGCCCAGGCCGACTGCCTGTACCAGAGCGCCCTGGCCGGGCGCCCGGCGAATGCCAGCGGCTCGGTGGACTCGGTGATGGCGGGGCTGGCCTGCGGTGAAACCTCGCCGCTGGCGTGGAAGTTCCTGGAGAACAGCGTCGATTTCTTCATGACCCTGCATGACGACGAGGCGCTGCTGGCGATGCGGCGCCTGGCTGCCGGCAGCGAGCGGGATATTCCGCTGGCGTCCGGCGAGTCTGCGGTGGCCGGGCTGGCGGCCTTGCAGCGCCTGGCGAAGGCGCCGCAACAGGCTGCCGAGCTGGGGCTGGACAAGGATTCCCGCGTGCTGCTGATCAGCACCGAAGGCGCCACGGCGCCGGGTGTGTATGCCGAGCTGGTGGGCGAGTCCGCCGAGTCGGTCCTGGCCCGCCAGCGCGAGTGGCTGGCCCGCGCCTGAATCCGGCGCGGTCCCTGTGGGAGCTGGCTTGCCAGCGATAGGGCCCTATCTGGCAACAAAGGTGCCCTTGCCGGCCTCATTGCTGGCAAGCCAGCTCCCACAGGGATCTCTGCCAGCCTCAAGGGCTGGTCAGTGCACCTGCTCCGCCGTCATTTTCCCCCAGGCCGACAGCACCGTGGCCAGGATGATCAACGCCGCACCCGCCACCATCCGCAGCGACGGCTGTTCACCGAACAGCCACCAGGCACAGGCGATCGCATACACCGGCTCCAGCGCGATGATCATCCCCGCGCTGCGCGCCTCCAGCCCTTCCAGGCTCTTGACGAACAGGTATTGGGACAGCCCGGTGCAGAAGATCCCGAGGAGCGCCAGGTACAGCCAGTCGCTGTGACTCAGTCCCTGCACCAGCAAGGTGTCGAAGGCGAACGGCGCGACCAGTACGGCCACCGTGAGGTTCTGCCAGAACGCCACCTGCACCGCATTCATTCCTTGCAGGCCGCGGCGGTTGATGATCGCCAGCAGGGCGAAGGACAGGCCCGAGCCCAGGCCCCAGAGCAAGCCGACCGTACCCTGGTCAAGCAGGTCGAAGGACGGCACCACCAGCACCAGGCCGAGGCTGACCAGCAGCAACAGCAGGCCTTCGGCAGCACGAATGCGCTCCCGGAACACCAACAGGTCGAGGATCGCGATAAAGGCCGGGAAGCTGGCGAAACCGAGGGTCGCCACGGCCACGCCACCAACCTTGATGGCAATGAAGAAACTCACCCAGTGCGAGGTCAGCATCACCCCGCTCAGGGCCATGACCGCGAACTTGCGCGTGTTCAGGCGATGGAACACGCCACGTTTCTGCAGTTGCGCCACCGCACCCAGGGCGAGCACGGCAAAGGCCGCGCGACCGAAGGTGATGACCGAGGCGGACGAGTGGATAAGGGCGCCGAGAATGCCGGTCAGGCCGAACAGCACGGCGGCGATATGGGCCACGATCAGCGCATTGCGGTGACCGAGGGTGGAACCATGGGTTGAAACGTTCGAAGCGAGCATGGGCAGTAGAAAAGTCTGTGCATGTGTTCGCACGCGAGCGCTCTGCGGCGGTCGTGCGGACGGGTTTTTGGGTAGTTGGATTGGGTGGCCGCCTGGTCGAAATCCAGGAACCGTCGGCGCCGCAGCGTTGTAGTGGCCTGCACGGGCCGTGCTGCTCGTTCGCCGTACTGCGAAAGGAAACGGGGGTGGCCACCGCCTGCGTGGGGCGGTGGCCGGGTCGGGTACCGAACTCCGTCAGAACAGCACCCGGTTTTCAGCTCACGAAGCGTCGATCCAGATGGTTTTCAGCTCCGTGTACTGATCATGGGCCCAGATCGACTTGTCGCGACCGCCAAATCCGGACTCCTTGTAGCCTCCGAACGGCGTCGAGGCATCGCCTTCGCCGAAGCAGTTGACCGTGACCACGCCAGCGCGGATTTCCCGCGACAGGCGCAGGGCATTGCGCAGGCTGCCGGTGTAGGCCGAAGCCGCCAGGCCGTAGATGGTGTCGTTGGCCAGTTCGATGGCTTCATCGAGGGTTTCGAAGGTGGTCACGCTCAGTACCGGGCCGAAGATTTCCTCGACGAACAGGCGGCTGTCGCGGGCCACGCCATCGATGATGGTCGGCTGCACGAACACGCCGTCCTGGGTCTCGCCACCCAGGGCCACGGCGAGTTTCTGCTCGGCGGCGTACTCCAGGTAGGAACGGACCTTCTCGAAGTGCGCCTTGCTGACCATGGCACCGAGACGGTTGTCCGGGTCCAGCGGATCGCCGAGTTTCCAGTCCTTGACGTGCTTGGAGATCAGGCTCAGCAGCTCGTCCTTCACATCCTTGTGCACGATCAGGCGCGACGACGCGGAGCAGTTCTCGCCCATGTTCCAGAAGGCACCGGCGGTGACGAACTGGGCCACGGAGTCGAGGTCCTCGCAGTCGTTCATGACCACGGCCGGGTTCTTGCCACCCAGCTCCAGGACCACACGCTTGAGGTTGGACTCGGAGGCGTACTTGAGGAACAGGCGACCGGTGTCCGTAGAACCGGTGAAGCTGACCATGGCTACGTCCATATGCCGACCGATGGCTTCGCCGGCCTCACGGCCGCCGCCAGGTACGATATTGAACACGCCGGCCGGGATGCCGGCCTCGTGGGCCAGTTCGGCCACGCGCAGGGCGGTGAGGGTGGTTTCCTTGGCCGGCTTGACCACGATGGAGCAACCGGCGGCCAGGGACGGGCCGATCTTCCAGGCCAGCATCAGCAGCGGGAAGTTCCACGGCAGGACCAGGCCGACAACACCGATCGCCTCGCGTACGACCATGGTCACCGCAGCGGAACCGGTCGGGGCGGTGGCGTCGTAGATCTTGTCGATCAGCTCGGCGTGCCAGCGCAGGGTGTGGATGGTCTCCGGTACGTCGACGTTCTGGCATTCGCTGACCGGCTTGCCGCTGTCCAGGGCTTCCAGTACCGCCAGTTCATGGGCGTTGTCTTCCAGCAACCGGGCGAATTTCAGCAGGACCTTTTTCCGCGCGCCCGGGGTCAGCGCGCTCCAGCGACCGTCTTCGAAGGCCGCCTTGGCGGCGGCGACGGCGACGTTGACGTCCTGCACATCACAGGCCGCCACTTCAGCGAGCTTCTCGCCGGTGGCCGGGTTGGTGGTGACGAAGGTGCGTCCGCTGATCGCGTCGCGGAATTCGCCGTCGATGAAGGCCTGGTTGCGCGGCTGCAGCTTGGCGGCCAGGGCCTGGTATTCGGCTTTGCTCAGCAGTTCGGCCATGTCATTTGCCCTCGACGATTGCGGCGATGTTGCGCTTCAGGGTGGCGACCACATTGCTCAGCTCGGCCTGCTCGACAGCGTCCAGGCCTTGCAGCGGTGCGCGCACGCCACCGGTGCTCAGGCCGTTGAGGCTGACGCCATGCTTGATCGACTGGACGAACTTGCCGCCTTCGAGGAAGTCCATCAGCGGCATCATCTCCGCCATGATGCGTCGGCCTTTGTTGAAGTCCTTCTCGATCACGCAGGCTTCGTACAAGGCCACGTGCTCGTGCGGGATGAAGTTGGAGCCGGCGCAGACCCAGCTCTGTGCACCCCAGGCGAAGAATTCCAGGGCCTGGTCGTCCCAGCCACAGGACAGGGAGATGTGCGGGTACTTTGTGGCCAGGCGGTGCAGCTGGTTCATGTCGCCCGAGCTTTCCTTGATGGCGACGATGTTCTTCACATCGGCCACGGCATCGAAGAACTCAGGGCCCATGCTCACGCTCATGCGGCCCGGGTAGTTGTAGAGCATGATCGGCAGGTCGGCTGCTGCGTCCACGGCTTTGACGTGCACGGCGATTTCCTGCTGGGTCGGCAACGCGTAGGGCGGGGTGCCAACCAGCAGCGCGTCAGCCTTGATTTCCCTGGCATGCTTGGCGAAGGCCACCGAGTCTTCGGTACGGATCGCGCCGGTCCCGATGATCAGCGGCAGGCGGCCGTTGATCACGTCCTTGGCCTGGGCGGCCAGGTCGATGCGCTCCTGGGCGGTGTGGGCGTAGTACTCGCCGGTCGAGCCGCCGATGATGATGCCGTGGATCTTCGATTCCACCAGGTAGTCGAGGACGGCTGCGAAGCCGGCCTTGTCGATGCTGCCGTCGGCGTTCAGCGGGGTCACGGCGGGGGTGTAGATACCAGCGAATTTCATGCTTTTCTCTCCAGTGGGACGCAAGGAATGTCAGACCGCGCTCAGTTCAGCGAGGCGGCTTGTTGCAGAGTCAGGGAACGGGTTTCCGGGGCCAGGGCCCAGGCGAAGAGCAAACCGATCAGGGTCACGATGGCGGCGGCGTACATGGTCTGGGCGATGCCCAGGGATTGCAGCGACATCGGCACCAGCCAGGTGCCGACCGCAGCGCCGATCCGCGACAGCGAGGTGCCGATGCCGACCGCGACGGCGCGTATCTCGGTAGGGAACAGCTCGTTCGGGTACACCAGTTGCAGCACTTGTGCGCCGCCGATGAACAGGGCGTAGGCACCGAACAGCACCAGGACCAGCATTGGCGAGCCGTCGTGCAGGGCCGCCAGGCCGAGCAGGGCCAGGCCGGACCAGAGGAAGCTGTGGACCAGCATGCTGCGCCGGCCCATGCTGTTGATCAGACGGGTGGCGATGATGCAGCCGACCACGAACAGCAGGGTGATCGCCACCGAGCCGAAGGACGCCCAGTCACCTTTGAGGTGCAGCGCTTCGAGGACCTTCGGGGCGAAGGAGTACACGGCGAACACCGGGATCACCGAGCACGACCAGAACATGCTGACGAATAGCATGCGTTTGCCGTAGCCCGAGTGCAGCAGGCTGAGCAGCGAGGCTTTCTGTTCCTTTGGCTGTTCCGGCAGGTTCTTCAGCGAGAAGGCCTTGCCGTAGACCTGCCTGATGATCGTCTCGGCTTCTGCCGCACGCCCCTTGTTCAGCAGCCAGCGGGGCGACTCCGGTGTGCCCATGCGCAGGCCGAAGAGGATCGCGCCGATCACCACGGGGCTGGCCAGCACCAGGCGCCAGGCATTTTCGTCGCCGGACGCGAGGAGGAAGTGGCCGACGATATAGGCGAAGGCGGCACCGGCGAACCACAGGATGGTCAGGGTGGCCAGGCGCGGGCCGCGGTATTTCTTCGGCAGGAATTCCACCAGCAACGCGGTGGCCACCGGGTATTCGATGCCGACCGCGACACCGATCAAAAAGCGCAGGGCGAACAGCATGGGCCCGGACTCGACCCAGAACTGGGCGAGGGAACCTAGGATGAACAGGGTAGGGCCGACGAAGAAGATGCGCTTGCGCCCGAAGTGATCGGTCAGCGCGCCGCCGAGGAAGCCGCCGAAGAAGATGCCGATCAGCGCCGAGGCGGCGATCATGCCCTGCCAGAAGGCGGTCAGGCCCAGGCCTGCGGACATCTGCACCATGGCCACGCCAATGATGCTGAGCACATAGCCGTCGACGAATGAGCCGCCGCCGGAACGGGCGGTGAGCAACTGGTGGAAGCGATTGAGGGGTACGTCTTCAACGGATTGATTGGAAGTTGTCATTATTGTTTCCTGTACTATCGAACCTGTTTTCCGGCCGAGCAGGTCCGCGGCGCTGAACAGGAACTTCAGTCCGGGGATTGGCGCCTGGCCGGCGCGACACTTTGCTACTTCTTTACTCCAACTTGCCGGGCGATCTTTGGCACCGCTGCGCGGTCCTTCGCGGCGGTTCGGCGTCCCGACAAGCCACGCTCCTACAAGAGCAAGGGCTTAGCTTTCCTTGCCGGCGCGCATCTGGCCCCAGGTCAGGTTGGCGTTGACGCCAATCGACAGGAACGGCTGCGGCGGGTTGGCATTTGGGCCGGGGGACTTCAGGAGGAAGTCGATCAGGTCGTTCTTCTCGCCCGCCAGCCAGTCCGCCAGCAACTTGCCGGTGGCAGTGCCGCGGGTCACGCCCAGGCCGTTGCAGCACAGTGCGCCATAGACATTCGGCGCCAACTGGCCGAAAAAGCTCTCGTGGTTGCGCGACATGGCCAGAGCGCCGCCCCAGGTGTATTCGATACCCACGTCCGGCAGCATCGGGAAGCGCCGGGCGAACGACGCCCTGTGCCGGGCGACGTAGCGCTGCAGGTACTTGGGATTGGCGCGGCCGTCCGGGTTGAAGCTGAAGCTGTTGCGGATCAGCAGACGGTTGTCCGGGGTGCGCCGCACCGTGGTGCCGAACGGGTCCGCCGGAATCACGCCCCAGTAGGGCTTGCCGCCCAGGCGCGCCTGTTCCTGTTCGGTCATCGGCCGGGTCAGGCTGGCGTAGGTGAAGATCGGCAGCATGGCGCCCTTGAGGAAGCCGAAGTGACCGCCGAAGGCATTGTTGGCCAACACCAGCTTGTCGGCGCTGATGCTGCCGCGTGCATGGCGCAGCACGGTCTTGCTGCCGTACTCGACGTCGAGGATCGGAGTGTTTTCATAGAGCGTGACGTTGGCCGGCAGGCTTTGCGCCAGGCCCTTGACCATGGCCGATGGCTGGATCAGCGCGGTGCCGGGGGTGAACAGCGCCTTGCGGTAGAAGTGCGTGCCGATGTGCTCGGGCAGGTCCGCGCCTTCGATTACTTCGAAGGGCTGGCCGAGCTTTTCCAGGCCGCGACGGTAGGCGTCGAGCACGGCGATACCGCGATCTTCCACGGCGGCCTGGTACTTGCCGCAGAACTTCATCTGCGCATCGATGCTGTGTTCGGCGACCAGGTTCGCGAGATAGTTCTGGCCGGTAAGGTTCAGGCGCAGGCAGGTCCTGGCGATACCGATGTCGCCGATATAGTCCTCGGCGCCGATATCGTGTGGCAGGTCGATGGCGAAGCCGGCGTTGCGGCCAGCGGTGCCGAAGCCGACTTCCTGGGCTTCGACCAGGAGAATCTGTTCATCGGGGAAGTTCAGCGCGAGCTGGCGTGCGGCGGCGAGGCCGACGTAGCCAGCGCCCAGCACCACCCAGCGCGCATGGCTGGTGCCCGAATGGGCGGGCCGCGGCGTGCGCTTCGGGCTCAGGTGATACCAACCGCACGAACTGTCGTCGGCTGGCAACGAGGTTACTTTTGTCATTTCAGGGACCTGGCTGTTCTTGTTTGATCCGGTGTTGCCACCCAGGCTGAAATGACCAGCGAAACCTCGCTAGATCTTCATGCTCCGGGGCCTTTCAAAGCGCGAGCGATACCTCCATGCCTTCCGGTGCGGCGTATTCCGCCATGCGCCGGCGCGACAGTTCCATATGCTCGCGAATCAGTTGTCCCGCTGCCTCGGCGTCATGGCGGGCAATGGCCTCGATGATCTGGTCGTGCTGGTCGCAGGCCAGTTCGAGGTCCTTCTGCATGTCCACGGTGGTCGGGTGGCGGTAGAAAATCTTGCCCAGTCGCGCATGGTCGATCAGTACACGGCGCAGGCTCGGCATCAGGTAATCGTTGCGCGCCATCTTGCCGATCTCGAGATGGAACTCGTCGTTGTAGATGACGCGGTTTTCCACGTGCTGTTCCTGGATCGCCTGGCGGAACAGGGCCTGGATCCGGCGCAGCTCTTCGATTTCGCTCACGGTGGCGCGGGTCGCTGCCAGTTGCGTGGTGGCGATGTACACCAGCGGTGCGGCAAGGAAGAACGCCCGCAATGACTCATGACTCATGGCCGCGACCCGTGGGGCGCGGTTGGCTTCCAGCTCGATGTAGCCTTCGGCGGCGATCTGGCGCAGCAGTTCGCGCACTGGCGGCCGGGACAGACCGAATTCATCGCACAACGCCAGTTCATCCACCACCGCTCCGGGCGCCAGCTCCATGCTCAGGATGCGCCGGCGCAGCGCTTCGGCGAGAAGCGCCTTGCGATCCGGGGAGGCATCGGCAGGGGTGGAGGAGACAGCCGCGGTGGCTTTCATGGGAGCCTTTTTTGTACTCATCAGGTTGTGTCTACAATTTGTATAACGACTATAGGGGAGGATTAGACAATGTGTCTACAGATATTTCGATGAGCGGTTTCCCTGCTTATCTGGGTATCTGTGACAGGGTCTGACCCCGGTTTTGTGCTGTGCTTTCGGGCCTCTCGATGGCAAGCCAGCTCCCACAGGTACGGTGTACGCCGGTCCTCGTGGGAGCTGGCTTGCCAGCGATGAGGCCATGACAGGCGATCCGAGTGCCAGGTCTCTATGGCATCCACGAGACACACTCTTATCAAATCCCGCCACCGCCATATCCACCCGCGACAGCTTTTTCCTTGGCTCTACTAGCCTGAGAGCCCTGAAAACACTGGGGAAAATAGCATTTTTTATGAATTCTTTTTGAATTCCATGGGTATACACAAAGAATACAATTCCGTTGACCGTCTCTTGAGCCCGTGCGAATCTCGCCCCAAGGCCAGTGTTCGCGGGGGCTTTAGCTCTTTGCCAGGCCTTGTCGGGCGCCAGAAAACCCCCGCCAGAAAGTTGTGCAAGAAAACCAAGAACAAGCAACGGACGTGGCAATGCGTCCGGCCAGCACCACAACCCAGGAGACGACAACAATGAAACTCTTCCGCAAAGCGCTCTGTACCCTCGCCATGGTCGGTCTTACGGTGTTCCAGGCCCAGGCCGAGGAAAAGACCATCACCATGGGCACCCTGTCGTGGGAAGACCTTACCCCGATCACCACCGTCACCAGGAAAGTCCTCGAGGACGCCGGCTACACCGTCAAGGTGACCAACTTTTCCGAATGGGGCATCGCCTACGCCGCCCTGGGCAAGGGGGACATCCAGTTGCTGGCCTCGCAGATCGACTACGCCGCCCAGGACTACTGGAAGAAGAACAAGAACCGCCTGGAAAAGATCTCTCCGGTTTCCCACGGCCTCTACCAGGCCATCGCCGTACCGAAGTACGTGACCATCGACTCGCTGGAAGAGCTCAATGCCAACGCCGACAAGTTCGGCAACAAGATCGTCGGCATCGAGCCGGGTTCGGGCCTGATGAGCGATGCGGCCAAGGCCGTGACCGACTACGGCCTCAAGCTCAACCTCCTGGAAGGCAGTACCGCCGCCATGACCGCTGCCCTCAAGTCCGCCGTGGATCGCAAGGAGTGGATCGCGGTGACCACCTGGGAACCGTCGTGGATGAGCCAGAAGTTCGACGTGAAGTTCCTCAAGGACCCGAAAGGCTCCTTCGCCCCGCCACAGGGCTACTACTGGATCGGCCAGAAGGGCTTCTCCGCCGCCTACCCGCAAGCGCGTGAGCTGATCGCCGGGGTTTACCTGCCGCTGGCCGACATCACCGCTATCAACGGCGAAATGAAGGATGGCAAGACGGTGGAACAGGCCGTGCAGGACTGGGCCACGAAAAACGCCGACCTCGTGAACCGCTGGGAAAACATCAAAAAATACTGATTTCGAAGTCCCGCGTTGTTCGGGGCCGTACCCGGGCAACGCCTTTACCACTGCCGAACTGAACGTAATAAAAAAGCCAACCAGATTCCTGGTTCGACGGGTGCGAGATGAACACAGCAAGCGAAGTAGCTGAAGACGTATTGGTAGAGTGCCAATCGGTCTGGAAGATTTTTGGCAAGAACGCCGATACCGCCATGCGTGCTTATAAAGAGCGTGGTTTGTCGAAGAAACAGATTCTTCAGGACCATGGCTGTGTTGTCGGCGTCTCGAACGTCAGCCTCAAGGTCAGACGGGGTGAGATCTACTGCATCATGGGTTTGTCCGGCAGCGGCAAGTCGACCCTGATCCGTATGTTCAACCGCCTGATCGATCCGACCTCCGGGCAGATCCTGATCAAGGGCAAGGATCTTGCCAGCCTCGATAAGGCGGCCTTGCGCGAAACCCGCGCGCGGCACATCGGCATGGTATTCCAGAGCGTGGCTTTGCTACCGCATCGCACGGTGCTGGAAAACGCCGCCTTCGGCCTGGAGGTGCGCGGCATCTCGAAAGCCGAACGGCACAAGGTGGCCGGGCAGGCCTTGGCGAAAGTAGGTTTGAGCGACTGGGCGCAACGCTACCCGGACGAACTGTCCGGTGGCATGCAGCAGCGCGTCGGCCTGGCCCGGGCCATCACTTCGGACCCGGAAGTGATCCTGATGGATGAACCCTTCAGCGCCCTCGACCCGCTGATCCGTCGCCAGTTGCAGGACGAGTTTCGCCAACTGACCAAGTCCCTCGGCAAGTCCGCCGTGTTCATTACCCACGACCTGGAAGAGGCCATCCGCATCGGCGACCGCATCGCCATCATGAAGGACGGGGTGATCATCCAGGAGGGTACCGCCGAAGACATCGTGCTCAACCCCGCCGATGACTATGTGGCGGAGTTCGTCGCCGGGATTTCCCGTTTGCACCTGGTCAAGGCGCATTCGATCATGTCGCCGGCCGCGGCGCATCCGTATCTCAGCCCCGGCCTTCTGCCGAGTGCCGGTCCGCACGCCGACCTCGATGCCCTGATCAACCTGATGATCAGCTCCGGCGGCGATGCCTTGACGGTGGCGGAGGGCGGCCAGGTCCTCGGCGTGATCACCCAGCAGGACCTGCTGCGTGGCGTGCAGGGTGCGCCGGCCGCAGAACATGACGCTGCGCAGCCGGAGCACGCACTATGAGCCCCGGGGAGTTCGCTGCAGCCTTCGACGAGGTCGTCGATGCCCGGCTGGAGTGGCTATCGGACAACGGCGCCTGGTTTTTCGACGGCCTCAACGATGTGCTGCACGCCGGTTACCAGGCGATCTACGGCGGCCTGACCCTGCTGCCGTTCTGGGTGCTGATCCTGGCCTTCGGCGCGCTCGGCTGGCGCCTGACCGCCAGCTGGCGCTTCGCCCTCGGGGCCATGCTCGGGCTGCTGCTATGCGTGGCCATGGGCCTGTGGCCACAGACCATGAGCACCCTGGCGCTGGTATTGTCGGCGACCAGCATGGCCCTGATCATCGGCATCCCGCTGGGCGTCGCGGCCGGCCTGATGCCGTCCCTGGACCGGGTCAGCGAACCGGTGCTGGACCTGATCCAGACCTTGCCGCCCTATATCTATCTGCTACCAGCCATTGCCTTGCTCGGCTACGGCCCGGGCACAGCGCTGCTGGCCACCTTCATCGTTGCCATACCGCCGGTGGTGCGCCTGACCTCGCTGGGCATCCGCATGACGCCCAGGGTCTTCATCGAACTGGGCCAGGCCAGCGGTACCACGGGGTGGCAGCAGTTCTTCAAGATCCGCCTGCCGTTTGCCCTGCCGAGCATCATGGCCGGGGTCAACCAGGGCCTGATGATGGCCTTCGGCATGGTGGTGATCGCCGGTATCGTCGGTTCCGGAGGACTGGGTGAAGTGATCTACGGCGCGATCCGCACCCTGGATATCGCCATGTCGATCAACGCCGCCATCGCCATCGTCATTCTTACCCTGATCCTTGACCGCATGGCCCAGAGCGCCAGCCGTCCCGGCCGGAGGGCTGCCCATGAATCCTGATATCACGTTCTCTCCAGGCGCCTGGCTGGCACCATCGGTGGACTGGCTCAACGCCAACCTGCACGGCCTGTTCGCCCTGATCAGCCGCTTTATCGAAACCGTCCTCGGCGGTATCGAAGGCGTGCTGCTGGCGATCCCGCCCTACGGCATGATCGCCCTGGTGGCGGTGGCGGCGTTCTTCCTGGTCAACCTGCGGGCGGCGATCCTGGCTGTGGTAATGCTTGGCTTCTGCCTGATCTCCGGGTTCTGGGTGGCGTCGATGCAGACCATCGCCCTGGTGACGGTAGCCGTGCTGATCTCGGTGACGGTGGCGTTCCCGATCGGCGTCGCGGCCTCGCGGATCAAGCGCCTGGACGCGGTGCTCAGCCCGCTCCTCAACGTCATGCAGACCGTGCCGCCGTGGGTCTACCTGATTCCAGCGGTGATGGTCTTCAGCCTGGGCAAGGTCCCGGCGATCCTCGCCACCATCATCTATGGCATCCCGCCGATGCTGCGCCTGACCACCCTGGCGTTCAACCAGGTGCCCCGTGACCTGCTGGAACTGGGCAAGGCCATGGGCGCGCCGCCCCGGGCGATCCTGCTGAAGATCGAGTTGCCCACGGCCATGCCGACGCTGTTGGTGGGCTTGAACCAGTGCATCCTGCTGTCCCTGGCCATGGTGGTGCTGGCCGGGCTGGTGGGGGCGGGCGGGCTTGGTGCGGAAGTGACCCGCGGCCTGACCCGGATGGAAATGGGCCTCGGCCTGCGTGCGGGCCTGGCCATCGTTGCCGTGGCCCTGTTGCTGGACCGTCTCTCTCGTGGAGCCTTGCAAGGCCGCAGGAATCAGGCAGCAACATAAATCAGAAATTCCGAAGGAAAGTTGGACACCGCCGCGCCGGCGTGCATCATTCGACGATGCATGCCGGCGTAGCGGTTTCAGCGCCTCGGATTCCCAGAACACTATCGGAAGACACCAACGTGGTCGAAAGAAGGCATTTCAGCGATGCCATGCAGGGCTCGAACCTGCGCTTCACCGGCGAAAAGCAGGCGCCGGGCGGGCAGGGCAGGGTCGGTTTCATCCTGCTCGAACATTTCTCCTTGCCGGCCTTCACCCAAGCCCTGGATACGGTGGTCACTGCCAACCTGATCCAGGCGGCGTCCTTTACCTACCGTACCTTCACCCTGGATGGCGGCTCGCGGGTCAGCGACCTGGGGCTGGTGATCTGCCCGGATGCGCCACTCGATGCCGCTGCGCTGGACGACCTTGACCTGCTGGTGGTGTGCGGCGGCTTGCGCACCGTGTTGCGGCCGATCCCGGAGCTCAACCAGATCCTGCACAAGGCGGCGGAAAAGCATGTGGCCCTGGGCGCGTTGTGGAATGGCGCCTGGTTCCTCGGCCAGGCCGGGCTGCTGGATGGCTACCGTTGCGCCGTGCACCCGGAGCACCGTGGCGCGGTGGCGGAAATCGCCAAGGACAGCCAGGTCACCAGCGAAAGCTACATGGTCGACCGCGACCGCCTGACCGCTGCCAGTCCGTCGGGCGGTTTCCATCTGGTGCTGGAGTGGATCAACAGCCGCTGCGGGCGCGGGCTGGTGGATGCGGTGGTGGATATCCTCGCCTTCGAGGAATCGCGCTATCGCCGGGCCCGTCCGACCCTGCACGAGAAGATGAGCGAGCCTTTGCGCGAAGCCATCAACCTGATGAGCGCGAACATCGAGGAACCCTTGAGCCAGGATCAACTGGCCCACTATGTGGGACGTTCCAAGCGGCAGATCGGGCGCTTGTTCATGAGCCAGCTCGGTACCACCCCGGTGCGCTATTACCTGGAACTGCGCATCACCGAAAGCCGGCGCCTGTTGCAGCATTCCGACCTGCAACTGATCGACGTGGCGCTGGCCTGCGGTTTCGTCTCACCGAGCCATTTCAGCAAGTGCTACACCTCGTTCTATGGCTATGGGCCGTCGAAGGAGATTCGCTATGGCCTGGTGAAGGGCGGGAAGGCGAAGAAGGCCGAGTGATGTGTGGTGACTGAGCCGGCCTCATCGCTGGCAAGCCAGCTCCCACAGGGTACGCGGTGTCAGCGATGAGGTCCTGAAGAACACCTGGAACTCTAGGGCCTGCCTAATCAGCCGATCACGGCCTGCAACACCACCTCCAGCGGATGCCGCAGCTTGCGGTCGGCCATGCGCTTGACCTGGCTGCGGCACGAATAGCCGGTCGCCAGCGGCTCGCCGTCCTTGTCCAGCTTGCCCGCCCAGGACTGTTCGAAGATGGTCTTCGAGGTCTCCTGGTTGCGCGCCTCATGCCCGTAGGTGCCGGACATGCCGCAGCAGCCGGTGGCCTCGGTCACCAGCTTCAGGCCCAGGCGCGAGAACACTTGCTCCCATTGCCTGGTACTGGCCGGCACGTTGGTTTTCTCGGTGCAGTGCGCCAGCAGGCGGAAGCTGCCGCCCTTGCCGGTGCCTTGCTCCGGCAGCACATCCATCAACCATTCCTGCGGCAACAGCACGTTCGGGCTGCCCTCCAGGCCCGGCACCTTCTGGTATTCCTGGCGATAGACCAGGGTCATCGCCGGATCCAGCCCCACCAGCGGCACGCCGCAGTCGGCCAGGGCCTTGAGCTGGGTGCCGTTGCGCACTGCTGCCTTGGCGAAGGCGCCGAGGAAGCCCTGCACATGCAACGGCTTGCCGTTGGCGCTGTACGGGGCGAGGAAGATCTTGTGCCCCAGGCGATGCGCCAGGTCGATGAAGGCCGCCAGCAGCGGCGTTTCGAAGTAGCGGGTGAAGGCATCCTGGACCAGCACGATGCTGCGCTCGCGCTGCGCCGGGGTCAGTTCGCGCAGTGCCGGCACGCTGGCGGCACGTACGCCGCAGCGTTTCAGCGTGGCCTGGAAGTTGAAACGGCTGATCAGCGGGCTGTCGATCATGCCGATACGGTCCGCCAGCAGACCACTGACGAACTTCGACCCCATCACCGCGTTGTACAGCCCAGGCGCATGGGCCAGGTACGGGATGGTGAATTCCAGCGAACCGATCAGGTAGTCGCGCAGCGGGCGCTGGTAGCGGTTGTGGTACAGCTCGAGGAAGCGCGAACGGAAGTCCGGCACGTTGACCTTGATCGGGCACTGCCCGGCGCAGGATTTGCACGCCAGGCAGCCGGCCATGGCGTCGTAGACTTCATGGGAGAAGTCGGCCTGGCCCTGCTGCTGTGCGCGCACATTGCGCAGGCGCCCGGGCAGGCCCTTGAGCCAGGAAACCCTGTTCGGCGCGAGCACATCGATGTTCGCCGCTCCCTGCAGGCGCAGCCATTCGCGGATCAGCGAGGCGCGGCCCTTGGGCGAGTGCTGGCGCTGGCGGGTGGCTTTCCACGACGGGCACATGGCGTCGTCGGGGTCGTAGTTGTAGCAGGCGCCGTTGCCGTTGCAGTGCACGGCGCTGCCGAAGCTCTGCCACACGCGCTCGTCGATCTGCCGGTCATGCTCGCCGCGCAGCGGCGCTTCGTTGACCTTGATCAGGCCTTCGGCACTGTCCGGCGGGGTGCAGATCTTGCCCGGGTTGAGCTGGTTGTGCGGGTCGAATGCGCCCTTAAGGCGTTGCAGCGCCGGGTACAGTTCGCCGAAATAGGCCGGTACGTACTCCGAACGCAGGCCCTTGCCGTGCTCGCCCCAGAGCAGGCCGCCATAACGCTGGGTGAGGGCGGCGACCGCGTCGGAGATCGGCTTGACCAGCGCGGCCTGGGCCGGGTCCTTCATGTCCAGCGCCGGGCGCACGTGCAGCACGCCGGCATCGACATGGCCGAACATGCCGTAGGTCAGGCCATGGCCGTCGAGCAGGGCGCGGAACTCGGCGATATAGTCGGCCAATTGCTCCGGTGGTACCGCGGTGTCTTCGACGAACGGCTGCGGACGCACTTCGCCCTCGACGTTGCCGAGCAGGCCCACCGAGCGCTTGCGCATGGTGTAGACCTTGGTTACCGCCGCCGAACCTTCGGCCAGGGTGTGGCCCAGGCGCTCGACACTGGTGTCCTGTTGCAGGTGCTCGATGAAGGCTGCGACCCGGGCGTTGACCTCGTCCGGCTGGTCGCCGCAGAACTCCACCAGGTTGATGCCCAGGGTCGGCTTGGCCGGGTCGGCCGGGAAGTATTCGGCGACGCTGTGCCAGACGATGTCCTGCATCGCCAGCATCAGCACCCGCGAGTCCACCGTCTCGATCGACAGCGGCTTGTGCGCCATCAGCGCATTGGCGTCGCGCAGGGCGTCCATGAAGCTGGTGTAGCGCACGTTGACCAGCACCGCGTACTTCGGGATCGGCAGCACGTTGAGCTTGGCTTCCACCACATAGCCCAGCGAGCCTTCGGCGCCGCACAGCACGCTGTTGAGGTTGAAGCGACCGTCGTCGTCGCGCAGGTGGGCCAGGTCGTAGCCGGTCAGGCAGCGGTTGAGCTTGGGGAAGGTGCTTTCGATCAGATCGCCCTGGGTTTCCTGGATCTCCCGGGCCATGCGGTACACCTCGCCGACCCGGCCGGGCAGGGCGCAGGCGGCGTCGAGGGTGGCGTCATCCACCGGCAGGCTGTGCAGGCGCTCGCCGCCGAGCAGCACGCTGTGCAGTTCCAGCACGTGGTCGCGGGTCTTGCCGTAGGTGCAACTGCCCTGGCCGCTGGCATCGGTATTGATCATGCCGCCGATGGTGGCGCGGTTGGAGGTGGACAGCTCCGGCGCGAAGAACAGCCCGTGGGGCTTGAGCGCGGCATTGAGCTGGTCCTTGACCACCCCGGCCTGGACCCGCACCCAGCGCTCCTCGACGTTGATTTCGAGGATCTGGTTCATATGCCGCGACAGATCGACGACGATGCCGTCGGTCAGCGACTGGCCGTTGGTCCCGGTGCCGCCGCCGCGCGGGGTCAGCTTGACCTGGCGAAAGCGCGGTTCGGCCATCAGCGCGGCGACCTTCGCCACGTCATCGGCATCCAGCGGGAACACCGCGGCCTGGGGCAGGCGCTGGTAGATCGAGTTGTCGGTGGCAAGCACGGTGCGGGTGCCGTAGTCGGTGCTGAACTGGCCGCGGAAACCGCTGGCGCGCAGGGCATCGAGGAAGGCGGCGTAGTCGGTGGCGGGAGCGCTCACCGGCAATTGGGCGATCATCAAGGGATGGCCTCGTTTATATGGGCTAATCATGGATACCTGAGCGCAGGGTATGGTCTTGGCTCGCCCAGGTAGTGGATGATGCAATGATTCCGCAGTGTCGCGTCGGACACAAACGGATAATGGCGCAGCCTTTGATGAGTTTTATGAATGAATTACCGCAACCTAGCCCCCTCGATGTCGCTGCTGCTGGCCTTCGAGGCCGCCGCCCGGCATGAAAGCTACACCCGCGCCGCCGAGGAACTGTCCCTGACCCAGAGCGCGGTCAGCCGCCAGGTGCAGACCCTGGAGCAGCAACTGGGCGTGCTGCTGTTCCGCCGCGAGGGGCGTACGGTCAAGCTCACCGAGGTGGGCCGCCTGTACCAGCGCGAAATCAGCGAGGCCCTGGGGCGCATTCGCAGTGCCACCCTGCATGCGATCGCCCACCAGGACGGCGGCGGCAGCCTGCGCCTGGCGACCTTGCCGACCTTCGGTTCGAAATGGCTGCTTCCGCGGCTGCACGAGTTCTACCGCCGCCATCCCGAGGTGCTGGTGCATATCAACTCGCGGATCGAGCCGGTGGACTTCGCCACCAGCGGTATCGATGCGGCGATCGTCGTCGCCACCGGCGACCAGCCGGGCCTGGTCTGTCACCGCCTGCATGCCGAGGAACTGGTGGTGATCCTGTCGCCGGCCCTGGCGGCCTCGCGCGCCGAATGGACGCCCCGGGACATCAGCCGGCAGACCCTGCTCAGCGTCGCCAACAATCCCAACGCCTGGGGCGACTGGTTCACCCACCATGGCGTCGCCCACCAGGCCATGCGCCTGGGCCCGAGCTTCGAACTGACTTCCCACCTGATCCAGGCGGTGCGGGCGGACATCGGCATCGGCCTGGTGCCGCGGATCCTGATCAGCGATGAACTGGCCGAGGGCACCCTGGTCAGCCCGGTGCTGCCCTATGCCAGTGCCCGCGGCTACTACCTGGTGTACCCGCCGAGAAACCGCGCGTTGCCGGCGCTGGAGGCGTTTCGGGGATGGTTGCTCGACGAGTCGGACCTGCGTTCGGCCAATGAATGATGCACCCAGGCGCGGGGTATCTCCTGATCTTCGTGCTGAAGTACCATGTCGCACTTTATGGAATGCCGGAAAGGCGCCCGCCTTGACAGCCCCGGACTGCCTGCAATCATCAATCAGGCATCGTCATCCGGGTTGAATGTTCAAAGGTTGCTGGGCCAGTTCGCTGCGGCGAAATGGGCAAGAGAAACTGCAAGGGCCTTCTTATGTTGAAACGCGTCGAGATAAACAACTTTGGCCCTTTGCCAAATGAAGTATTCAAATTTGCCGCCGGTCTTAATGTGATCGTTGGCGAAAACGGTTGTGGCAAGAGCCAGCTGTTGAAATTGCTTTACAGCCTTCTGAAGGTTCAGGCAGATACCAAGGGGCTGACCAAGTCCGCATTGCAGAAGAACTGTGCCGATAAACTCGTGGGCGTCTTTCGACCTGATACGCTCGGTCGGCTTACCAAACGACGCCAGGGCAAGGGCAAATGCGAAGTATCGCTGATCATGCAGGATGAGGAAGAGAACCTTGCGATCAGCTTTTCCAGTCAGTCCAGCAGTTCCGTTCAGGTTGATGTCCATCCGGAAAATGGTCTTGAAAAATCCCCGGTCTACCTGCCGACCAGAGAACTGGTCACGCTGTGCCCGTGGTTTTTGCCGCTGTACGACAACTACCATCTGGAATTCGAAGAAAGCTGGCGCGACACGGTGTCCCTGCTGGGCAGTCCGACCTTGAAGGGGCCGCGGGAAAAGAAAGTCGCCGCGTTGGTCAAGCCGCTGGAAGAGATCATGGGTGGCAAGGTCGTCGTTGATCCTGCCAACGGCCGCTTCTATCTCCAGGTTCCGGGCGAGGGCAAGATGGAGATGCCCCTGGTCGCTGAAGGGCTGCGCAAGATCGCCATGCTGGCACGGCTGATCAGTACGGGCGTGTTGCTGGAGCAAGGCTATCTTTTCTGGGACGAACCCGAAACCAACCTTAATCCCAAGCTGATCAAGGTCATCGCTGCCTGCATCCTGAATCTGTGTCAGCAAGGCATCCAGGTATTCGTTGCCAGTCATTCACTGTTTCTTTTGCGCGAACTTGAGATGCTCTCGGAACAACCGGAGTTCAAGAAGGTGAAACAACGCTACTTCTCGCTGAAGGCAGGAGAAGAAGGCATCGAGCTGGAACAGGGGAACTCGACGGATGATTTGCAGACGCTGGTTCTTCTGGATGAAGAGTTGAAGCAGTCCGATCGCTTCATGGCATTGGGGGACTGACATGACTGTTCTTCAAGAGGGACGTTTGAGGTTCAGTTTCCCGGCGGGCACCCTCGCCAGCAAGTATGACGACTGGGCGCACTATCGGCAGCAATTCAATAGCGCTTTCGGCGGTACCAAGGCGGTGGATCTGCTGGTTGCCGACGGCGAGGTCAGTTGGTTGATCGAGGTCAAGGACTATCGTCTCCATTCCAGAACCAAGCCTGTCGATCTGGCGGAGGAAGTTGCCCTGAAGGTTCGCGATACCCTTGCAGGTCTGGTGTCCGCCAAGTTCCAGAACCATGATCGCAATGCACGCGTGGTGGCACGAAAGGTGTTGGCCGGCAAGCGTCTGCGTATAGTGCTGCATCTGGAACAACCTGCCAGGCATACCAGGCTCCGCCCTCGCGCCATAGATCCGGCTGCGGTGAAAAAGAAGCTGCAGGGCCTTTTGAAAGCGCTCGATGCCCACCCCGCAGTTGTCGACCAACATAGTTTGAAGGCCGATATGCGCTGGAACGTCACGGGTTAGATCGTTGCATTGAAGAACCGTATTGCTGAGGGCACTACGGTTTTTTTAATGGCCGTCAATTCACCACCTCCAGCACCATCGGCAAATACAGATTCCCGATCACCAGCAACGGCCGCCGATCCTCCTCCAGCGATGAATACAGGGTCAGCGAGAACACCCACTCGCCGCCCTCGCGCTGTGGATTGGCCAGGTTGCGCCAGGTATCGACCGCCGTTTGCAGGTTGCCCGCGGTGCTGCTGTCGAGCGTCTGGTTGGGATACAGGTACACCGGCGTTTCCCCGACCAGGCCGTGGTTCGGGTCCAGCGGATCGGTGGCCAGTTCATAGGCATAGGCGACCCCGGCGGTGATGCTGAGCCCGCCATCCTGCGCGGCGCTGCCGAACAGGGTGTCGAACGCTGCCTGCAAGGCTGCGCTGACCGTGGTCGGCGCGCTCGCCAGCGGTACCCGCTGGTCCCAGCTGTTGAGCGGCGTGGCGATGCTGGCGGCCTCGACCCGGTCGGTCTGGAACACGAATGCCGGGTTGGTCGCGGGCCCGTCGGCCCCCAGCAGCTTCTGGTTGCGCTGGACCAGGATCGAGCCGGTCGCGTTCTGCCAGCGGGCTACGTTGAGCCCGGCGAAGACCAGGCTGAACGTCGGCCACGAGGCTGCCACGTGGGCATCAGCCGGTACCTGGTAGCGCGATTCGCTGGCCGAGATGCTTTCGCGCTCCAGCGCCACCATCAGGCCCGCCGCCGTCAATGCCCATACCTGCGGCCATTGCCCGTCCGGGCCGACCCCAGCGCTCAGCGCCGTCAGGCCGAGGCTGGCCACTTCACGGCTGCCCAGCGGTCCGTCGCGATCGGTGACCCGCGCCTGGAAACCGAAGGCGTCGGTGACCGGCGCCTGCAGCCGGGCATCCGCCACGCTGTCGACCAGGCGCACGTTCCAGCTGGTGGCAACGGCCGCGGCCAGGTCGCGCAGGGTGTTCGCCGCATTGCTCTGTACCGGGGTCAGCGCGCCGCTGTCGGGCAGGTCGCCGAGGATCTCCCAGAGGTTGTCGGCCACGGCGATATAGCGCGCCAGTTGCACGAACAGGTCCGCATCGCTGGCGGCCATGCGCAGGGTCTGGTCGGGCCTCAGGTTATAGCTCAGGGTGAGGCTGACATCGTCCTGCTCGGCATGTTCGTGGGAGTAGGTGAAGCGGTGATCCCACAGCGCCAGGTTGCCCAGGCTCACGTCGCTGTCCGCGCGCAGGGTACTCAGCGCCCGGCGGCTGCGCAGGCGCTGGCGCAGTTCGGCGTCCAGCGCGGTAGCGCTGGCACGTTGCTCGATGATGACCGGCAGCGCCGGGAAATCCCGCAGCGGGATCGGCACCGAGACTTCGCCCAGGTCGACGCTGACTGCCGTTGGCAGATTGCTGCCGCCCAGTGGCGGGACGAAGGTCAGCCACTGCGAGGCGGCGTAGCCGTCGGGCAGGCCGGCGCTGGTGATATTGCGCTCCAGGTCGGTGATGCCGAAGGCCATGTCGGCGGTCACCGCACGGTGGCTGGCCGGATCGGATTCGGTCAGCAGCAGGGTGATGAACGGCGAGAAGTCGGTCAGCCAGCATTTGCCCGCGCTCATGCTCCAGGAGCGTTCCTCGCCACCGCGGGTAACCTCGATGCCGCCGTACAGGTCTGCCGGCAGCAAGGTGGTGCCGGGATCCTGCCAGGCCGAGGTCACCTCGCGGTTCAGCTGTACCAGGGTCGAGGCGCTCCAGGCCCGGGACAGGCTGATGCCTAGTTGCTGTTGCAGGGTGATGGCCGCTGCGGCCTGCCCGGCGGCGGCCTGCGGGTCGCTGATTTCCAGCACCGGCTGCAGCCCTTCGGGAATGGCCCCGGCCAGTTGGCGCTTGACCGCCACCAGGTCGCCGAGGGTCTGGCGGGTGTCCGGGGTGCGGTACAGCGCGGCGACGTTGGCGGCGCCGAGGATGCGGTCGATGTCCGAGAGGAAGCGCCCGGCCCAGGGCTCTACGTCTATGCCCTGGAAGTCATGCTGGCTGCTGGCTTCGGACAGGGTGCCATCCGCCTTGAGCGCCTGCAGTGCCACGCCCTGGCGACTGACCAGGCTCTTGTACAGCGGTGTCAGGGCAAAGTAGCGCGGCTGTGGCCCCGCTGCGCCGGGGACGCTGGTCGCTCCGGCGATGCTCAGGGCGCTGATGCCCGCGTCGCCGAAGTTCACCGCCCACAGGTCGCGGCTGTCCTCCAGGGCGCGGCCGGTGGCGATGCGCAACTCGGGCAGGGCCGCGCGCATGGCGGCGATAAAGGCGTTGAAGGCCAGGCCGCCACCCTGGTCCTGCGCCGCCGGCACCTGGGGCGCCGGGATCGGGCTGCTGCTGCGGGACACGCCGCCATCGTTGTTGGCCGCGAAGTCCGGGTTGATCAGCGCCGCTGGGCGACTCAGGGTCAGGCTCACATTGAGCGGGAAGGCCGGCCCCGGATAGGGCCCGGTGGCGCCGATCGGCAGGCGGACAAGGGCACCGGCCGGCGGCACCAGCGCCGGGGCGTCGGCAGCGAACAGCGGTTTGTCGGCGTTCGCCGGGGTTTCCACGATGTCCTGGGCGCTGACCTGCACCCCTGCCTCGGCAAAGCGCACGATCAGGCTGTTCAGGCAGTCGTTGGCCCGGGTCTCGACGCTGGCCTGGCCGTGTGGCGCGGTCAGGGTCACGCCGCTGGCGATCAGCTGCGGCGTACCGACGTTGGCCAGGGCGAAGGCCCCGGCACTGACGCCGAGCAGCCCGGCAATCGCCGACGGCGCGGTGGCCGTGGCGAACTGCGCCGCCGGGCAGACCAGCAGGGCACCGGTGTTCAGCGCCTGGGTGTCGTCGCCCATGCCCTCCAGCAGGTCCGCGAGGGTGGCCGCAGGTGCTTGCTGCTGCAACTGGCCGAGGGTCGTGGCGAGGCTCTGGCCGCCAGTGGCAGTGGTCAGGCTGTACGACTGGCCGCCGACGCTAATGTCCAGGGTTACGCCACCGGCCAGCACCACCGGCATCTCCAGGTTGGCCGTGGCCAGTTCCAGCGTGCTTTGGGCAAAGCGCGGGGCGATGCTGTCGAGGCTGTCGCCGTGCTGGATCGAATAGGGCACCCGTACCTGCGCCATGTCGGCTGGCCAACTGACCCTGCCCGGCAGGGCGAAGGCGCCGTCGCCGGGCACGGCGAGGTCCGGGTTGGCACCCAGCAGCAGTTCCGCCGGGCAGGCATGGGCATCGGCGAACTGGTGCAGGGTCTGTGCGCCATCGGCGCTGATCCCGGCGCCGCCGTTGAAATCGCCCAGGTAGAGCAGGGCGCCCATCTCGAACAGATTGACCGTACTGGTGTTCAGCGCCGCCAGGGCCGCCTGGTCCAGGCCGCTGCCGTTATGCGCCAGGCTGTCGTCGCTGCCTGCAACCCAGGCCGTGCTGGAAATCAGCTGGCTGGCCTGGAAGATCGCCGGCAGTGCCGGGTGGCTTTGTCCCAGGTCGTTGACGCTGATATTCACCCCGAGGCCGGCGAAGGCCATGCATACCTGTTGCAGCGAGCGGACCGGCGTCGGCGCATCGGCCTCGGTCACTGTGACCGACACCATTTCCGCCTCGGACACCGCCACCGAGAAGGTGATGCCCGGGGTCAGGATGGTCAGGCTGGCGTTATCCCCGGCCAGCAGGCCCGGCAGGGTGCCGAGGGCATTGGCCAGGGCCGCCAGGCTGGCGCTGCCGTCGCCGGTATCGCGGGTGAGCGGCGGCGAGACCTTGAGCACCGCGCCGCTGCGCAGTGGCAGGTCGCCGTTCTGCGGTGCGGCGAGCAGGGCTTCGGCGCTGATGCTCGGCCAGCCGTCGGGGCGGACCATGGCGGTGATGCTCTGCGCCGTGTCGTTCTCGGCGAACAGGGCATAGGCCGGGACCTTGAGCCGGGCGTCGACACCGAACAGCGCCTGCATCGGCACTTGCGCGTTGGCCAGGGCCATTTCCGCGTAGCGCAGGCTGTAGTCCTCGGCCAGGGAGGCGAGGGTGGCTCCTGCCGGGGCACGGGCGGCGCCCAGTTGCGCGGCACTGGCGCTGAACGCCTGGGACGCGGCGGCGAAGCGCCACAACGGCGCTTGCTCGATGCCGTGGGCGGCGCTGGTATCAAGGCTGGTTTCCACCGCCGCGTCCAGCGGCTGACCGAGCTGGTAATAGGCCTTGGCATAGGCTTCGGCCTGGCGCCCGGCGCTTTGCGCGGCGGCATCGCCGGGTTGGCTGGGCGACGGCATCACCGTGGCCGGGCGGGCTTCCAGGCTGATGCTCAGGGTGACCCCGGCTCCACTGGCCGAGACGGTCCAGGCGCTGACCATGGCCGGCCAGTCGCCGACCCCCAGCAGCGGGTCGGTGTAGCCGCTGGGCAGGCTGACCTGGCCCTGGCCGGCAGGATTGGCCCCGGTCTGGTTGCCGAGGATGTCCTGGAAGTTCAGCACCACGGCCGCCGCAGGCAGGCTCTCGGCCCAGCCGAAGCCGCGGTAGGGATCGTCGTCCGGGTTTGGCAGACCGGGCACGCGGGGCAGTGGCGACGGCGTGGCGAAGCGGTACAGCGGTAGAATCTGCTCGTACAGCCAGTACGGATCGGCTTCCTCGGCCAGGCGCTGGTCACGCAGCACGCCACGGCGCACCAGGCGCTGGCGCTTCCAGGCGGGCGGCGCGTCCTTCTCCACCGGCGTGGGTGGTGCGGGCATACCCGAGGCCGGCATGGCGAAGGGCGCGCCCGCGCTCGCGGGAATCTGCGTGCCGAGCAGGCTGAACAACCGGCGGGCCTGCAGTTCGGCGCTGTTCCCGGCGTCTTCCGCTGGCGCTTCCAGGGTCAGGTTGAAGCCGACGCTGCCGGCCGGTACCAGGGCCTGCAGGATCATGTCTTCTTCGTTGTGGTCCTCGGCATACAGGGTGCCGATGGTCGCATCCAGCCCCGGCGCCACCAGGGCGCAGGTATTGAACGGCAGCAGGCTGCGGCCTTGTGCTGCGGCGCCTTGCTGGGTGCCGGCGATCACCAGCAGGTCGATGCTGGCCACGCCATTGGCGTCCACGGCGCTGGCCGGCAGGCCCTTGTCCAGGCCGAGGGTGTAGCCGGTGCCGCCGACCACGCTGCCTTCCCAGAGCAGGGTGACAAAGCGTTCCAGTTCGTCGAGCGAGGCGGCCGGTGCCGGATTGCCGTCCCGGGCCAGGCTGTTGACCCGGCCAAGCCTGAGGTCGGGCGCGTGCGGCACGCTTTCCGTGGACAGGTTGGCCTGGATCAGCCAGGTTTGCGCCGGGGTGCTGTCGAGCACGCTGACCCCGGCGGCATTGCCGGCATTCGGTGCCGGCAGGGCCAGCACCCTGACCACCGTGCCGCTGCCTTCTCCGGCCGCCAGCCAGGCGCGCAGGGCCAGCAGGGTCGGGCGCTCGGCCTCGTCCACCCCTTGCAGGGCGAACAGGGTCAGGGCGTCGTTGATCTGCTTGATCGCCACCGGGATGCGGCAGGCCCAGGTGGCATTTGCCACGACCAGGGCATCGCGACCGGCGCTGGCCCCTTCGGCGGTGGTCAGCAGGTCGTAGGCCACGCTGGAACCGGCCAGGGCCTTGGCCCGCAGGTCTGCCGGCAGCGGCCAGAGGGTCGGCTGGGCGCCCACGGGTGGCGCGTCCATGCCCGGAATGGGCAGGGCCACCGGGGTTTGCAGCTCGATGCGCTGGGTCAGGCCGTAGGCTCTCGGCGAAAGGCCGGCCAGGGGCATGGCCGCAGGCGACTTGACCACCGGCAGGGTGAGACTGGCGGCCGGCCCCATAGCGATGATCTGCGCGTTGCTGTAGCGGTAGTTCAGGCTTTGCACCACGTCGGTGGGCACGGCCATGCCGGCGGGGATATCACTGCGCGCGAGGAAGCGGCTGTTCACCTGTGCATTCGCACCCGAGGTGGTGCTGTCCACCAGGCTGATCCAGCTGCACTGGGCGGTCAGGGTCATGTCCAGCGCCGGTTCATCGGCCTTGTCCGGCGCGGTGTCCACCACCAGGTCGAATTGCTGGCCGGTAAGGTCGTAGAGCGGGGTGGGTTGCTGCGGGTCGGCGATGGCATGGCCCTGGGCGTCGGTCACCGGTTTCGGTGCACGCAGGCCGGCCATCAGCGAGCGCGAGCCCTGGTTGACGATGCGCGGCAGCGCTGCACTACCGAGTAGTTGCGCGAGCAACTGGTCCACGCGGATCACCGGCACCTGGGTCACGCTCAGCACGGTATCGATGGCGTACAGGCCGGCCAGGTTCTCCAGGCGCACGGCGGCATCGGCGATTGCCAGGCCATAGGTGTCGGCCAGCAGGGTGAAGCTCAGGGCCTCGCCCTCAATGGCCTTGGCCACGGCATTCGGCACCGGCACCAGGGCCAGGGGCGCCAGGAAGGTGGCCGGTCCGGCCCAGGCCATGATGTCGGCCCAGGCGTAGTTCCAGGTACCTACCGCCGGGTCGTCGCTGGCCGTCCAGCTGACATCCAGCAGCAGGCGCCGGGCCAGGGCATCGAGGCTTTCCCCGGCGCGGGCGTACAGGCCGGTGGTGGCCGGCAGCCCGTAGGTGTTGGCGGCAGGGCTGGTTACGGCAGCGAGGAAGGATTGCCAGTCCGCGGCCTCTGCCGGCGACAGCTGGGGATAGACCTGGACCAGGGCCAGGGTCGCGGCGATCCGGTCGAGGGTGTCGCCGGGTTGGGTGCTGTAGTCGCTGGTCGGCTGCACGGCGTTGAAGCCTTGCGGCACCTTGAGCACCTGCCCTGGCGGCAATTCCTGGCTGTTGACCGTGAGATCGTCGCGGGTCAGCCGGGCGATCAGTTCGGCGTTGCCATCGAATACCGCCTGGGCGTACCAGTCGGCCGGCAGCAGTCGTGGCTGGCGATAGCGTACATAGGCGGTAGCGGCGGCAAGCAGCTGGCTGGACGGGCCATTGCTCCAGGTTCGCGGCGGCAGGTCGAACGGCGCTGCCGGATCGAGCAGTTCGCTGGATTGGCCCAGGCCGGCGCCGTCGGCCTCGAACAGTTGGCTGCTGCCGTCGAGGTTGAACAGGCTGGCGATCGCATCCAGGGTTTCGCCGCTGGCGGCCTGGTGCAGCAGGGTACCCAGGTCGACGCTGTCGAGGGCGAAGGCCTGGCTGGCGTTGTCCTCGGCCAGCACCTGCGGGGCGATCCCGAGCTTCACCGGCACACGGCTGCCCACCGCCGCGGTGTCCAGCTGGCGTTGCAGACCGGGATTGAGGAACAGCAGCTCGGCGCTGCTGGCGCCCAGGGCCAGGGCCACGCTTTCCACGGTATCCCCGGCGCGTACTGGATAGTCGATGGTGGCGCTGGCAAAGGTGGCCGCCAGTTGCGCCAGGGACTGGCCCTTGCCGCTGCCATCGTCGTCGACGCCAAGCGTGGTACTGGCCAGCAGGTCCCCGGCTTCCTGCACCGCAGCCTTGGCCAGCATCAGGCAGTAGTCGCGGAAAATGAAGGTCGGGAACGACTCGTAGCTGGCCGGGTCGTCCACGGCCGGGCGCGGCCCGCTGGCGCCGCCCACCGGCAGGTACTGGCCCATGTAGCGGGCCAGGTCCCACTCGTACCAGGGCCCGACCGGATTGACCTCGGCGAAATTCAGCGTGCCACCCGGCGTACCGCTGCGGGTCAGGCCCGGTGGCAGCGGTGCGACCATGCCGCCGACCTCGGTCACTGCGCCCGGGTCGGCGCCCAGCAACAGGTGCAGGTTGGTGGCGAACAGGGTGTCCAGGTTGCTCCAGGCAAACGCGGCGTCGGCGCTTTGCGGATCGTCGAGAACCGCAGCCAGCAGGGCCAGTTGGCCGGCGGTCAGGCTATCGGTTGCGCTGCGCGGGCCATCGGGAATGGCGTACAGCGCATAGAGCAGCACGGTGCGCACCCACAGGTCCGGGGTCAGGCTGGCGGTGTCCTCGGCGCTGGCGGCCAGGGCGTGGTGCGACGCCGAGCGCCGGGCTTCGGCGCGGGCGTTGGGAGCCAGCGGATCGACCCCGGAATTGGCGCAGAGGATGAAGGCGGCCCGGTAGTTCGGCGACGGGTCTGCCTCGGCCGGGCCGTTCCAGGACACCGGCAGCTCGCCGATGGAAATACTTGGCAGCAGGTACAGCAGAGCGCTGCGTGGCTGGCCGTCCGGCCACTGGCTGCGGCTCGGGTTCCAGTCCCAGTCGCTGTCTTCGATCTGCGCCAGGGCATTGGCCAGGCGCTTGCGCTGCACGACCTGGTACAGGTGCTGGGCGCCGAGCACTTGCAGGCGTTGCGTGCGATTGCGCCGCGCCCGCGGGCCCTGGCCGCCGGACAGGCTGCCGGCGCGGCCCGGCGCGGCCAGCAGGCGAGCGTCCTGGAAACCCTTGGGATCGCCGCCCGGTGCGACGATCCAGGGCGTCTGCTGCACCGAGCCGAGGGTGAAGGACAGTTCCAGGGACACATGGAAGCTGAAGGAAATCTTGATGAACAGGATCTTCACCTTGGCCTCGGCACGCACCGAAACCTTGAGGTCGAACTGCGTCGGCCGGTAGCACTCGAACAGCGCGCTGACCTGGGCATAGGCTTCCAGGCTGACCGACACCTTGATCACCTTGAAATCCACGTAGCCGTAGACCTTGCCGTGCAGCGCGGCGATGCCCAGCGCGCGGAAATACTGGGCCGATGGCAGCCCGGCGCTGGACGGATTGAACCAGCCAAGCACGCCCTGGAAGATCACCTGCACCTCGACATAGGCCCCGCCGCCGAGGATCCCGGCACGGATCTCCTTGCCCACCCCCACCGCCAGGCCGATGCCCAGTTCCAGCACCGGCGAGAAGGTGCCGTTGCTGATGCGCGGCACCTGGCTCGAGGTGACGCCATCGAGCAGGCCGAAATACACCCCGCCGCGGCCGATGAACACGTAGGCCTGGACCGAGAACGAGCGGCTGAAGTCCTGGTTGTAGGGGAAGCCCAGGTCCACCTTGAAGTTGCCGTTGGTGTAGACCTCGATCACCACCGTGCCGAGGGTCAGCGACGCGATGCCGATCTGGAAGGTCCGGAAGGCATCGGGCAGGCGCAGTTCGACGCGGAACATGCCGACGTCATCGGAAATCTTCTTGTACAGGATCTCGAAGCGCAGCCCGGCGAGGCTGCCGGCCTTCTCGCCATTGAGGCCCACCGACAGGCCATAGAGGATCGGGTCGTTGAACAGGAAACCGAGGTCCAGGGTATTGCCCATCAGGCCGATGTCCAGGCCGATCAGCCATTGGCTGTCGGCGGAGAAGGCGATGCCGCTGCCGCCGGTGGTGGGCAGGTTGTTCGGGTTCTCCACCGGCTGCATGAACTGCTTGAGCAGGGCCAGGTTGCCGGCCACGGTATCCACCGGGTTCTGCAGGCGTATGCGCTGGCCGATGCCGAGGTAGCGCAGTTCCACCAGGGCCGAGCCGGTGCCGGGTACCGCTGGCGGCGGGTCATTGACCACGTCCCAGGCCAGCGCATCGTCGCCGGTAAAGGATTTGCCCAGCAGCGAGCCTTCGAGGATCAGCTCGACCTTGCCGGCCCCGGCGCGGGTGTAGCGCACGCCGATCGCCGAGAGGCTGCCGAAGCCGAGGTCGACCTTGGCCTTGTAGACGAACTCGACCACATTGTTGGTCGGGTCGAGGGTGAAGACGAAGCTGGACAGCTCGATGCGCTTGAGCACGTCCCACGGCGCGTCCAGGGTGAAGCCCAGGGTCGGCGCGGCCAGGTTGACCAGGTATTCGAGCATGTCGCCCAGGGTGGTGCCGCCCAGTTGTACCGAGACCACCTGGTGCCGTGGATTGCTGGTGCTGTCCTTGTCGCCGCGCCAGGCGGTGATGGCCTGGACCCAGATCGTATCGACGTACACCTTGAGCAGGTAGGTCGGTTCCTCGACACCCACGTCCATGCCCACTTCGACGCCGATGCGGTTGATCGAGAACTCGCCGCTCAGGCGGCCGGAGGCGGGCTTGTCCGCCGCGGCGCTGCCATCCCGGGCGATATCGATGCTGGCGGCCGCCGAGATCTTCAGTTCGGTGCCGAACAGCGTCGGGGTCCAGCGCATGGAAATGGTGCCGCCCAGCTCGTAGGATTTGTCGCCGGTGGAGAACCTGACGTCTAGGCGATCCACCATCAGCACCGGTACCGAGCCGGAGGCCTTGCCCAGGCCGAGGAACTGCGCGACAAGGTCGGTGAGGTTGATGCTGGTGCCCTGGTAGAGATGACCCTCGAAAACCCAGCCCCGTGGCGTCGCCGGATCCTGTACCGGGTAGCTGGCCGCCAGCATCAGGCGCGGGCTTTCATAGTCGTCGGCCGCCGCATCCGGGTAGAAGGAGAAGATCCCCGACAGGCCGCCACCGACCTGGCCGTTCTGCACAGCGATCCAGAAATCGACCTGTTGCAGGACCAGCTCGATCACCACCAGGTCCACGCTCCAACCCTGGCGCAGGTCCGGCAGGCCGGTTGCAGGGTCGAGGAACACCACGGTGGTGCTGGCGTTGTAGGTCTGGTTCAGCGGATCGGCGAAGAATCCCAATGCCGACACCACCGCGCTGCTCAGGCCTCCTGCGCTGGGGCCGGGGGCACCGAAGTAATAGGTGAAGGCCTGGCCGATGGGAATGTAGTCGCCCGCGCGCATGTTGCCCTGGATGAACAGGTCGGGCAGCGCCACGGCAATATCCACATCGACCTTGTCTTGTGGGGCCTGGCCGCCGAAGCGCAACGAGCCGCTGATCGAACCGGAAACGCTGCTGACGCTTTTCCCCGCGCTGTCCTTGCTCCAGCCCCAGGTCCAGCGGGTGCCGACATTGTGCAGGGTGACGAAGGGCACCGGTGGCGTCCATTGCTGGTCCGAACCGATGGACACCACAAGGAAGTTCAGGGTCGGCAGCACGCCGTTGTCGGGGGCGCTGAAGTACAGCTCCACGGAGCGGAACCTGAAGGTTTCCAGCAGCGGGAAATTGTCCGGCAGAGGCAGTGCCGGCAGGCCGAAGATGGTGGTCAATTGCGCCATGCCGCGCACCACCGAGGCGTGCGCGGGGTCGAAGGTCGCAGTCATGTGCCACTGCGGGCCGGAGGTGAGGATCTGCGTGGTGACCGTGGCCACCAGGGCGTCGGATCCGCTGCCGAGGATGACCGTACCGGTCAGGTTGGCGACCGAGAAATCGCTGCGATCCCAGATCGCTTCATCGAGATCGTCGCGCACCAGCAGCTCCATGCCCAGCTCGCGCAGGCTCAGGCCAGCCGGGCCGCCCAGGGTTCCGCCGTTGGCGGCGATGGGCACATTGGCCGAACTGGCGGTCACGGCGCGCAGGGTCATGACTGCAATGCCGGTCCAGCTTGCGGGCATCGTCAGGGTGCCGCTCAAGGCCAGCGGCCAGGGTGCCAGCAGGTCGGCGAAACGCTCGAACACGGGTGACTCAAGAAGGGCGCCGGAGAGCGTAAGACTGCTGTCCGGAATGCTGTCGGCACGGAACACCGGGGTGTTCAGCCCCAGCGTCAAGAGAAAGGAGGGGCCCCAAAGGACCGCGCTGTCCTCGTTCTGCACCCGTTCGCTGTCGGGCAGGCTGGCCGGATTGAAAAAGCCTGCGAAGGTCCAGCCCGGTTCGGTCAGCGCCATGGACAACTGGAATATCCCGTCGCTCCCGTCCTGCTCGGTGTACAGCAGCGTCAGCCAGGCGGCGAAGCGCATGCCCTGGGGATCACCGGGCTGCCCGTAGCGCCCGTTGCCGTTGAGTGTCACCCGGTCCAGGCCCTGGCTGATGGTAGCGGCGCTGACCACATAGCTGCCGGACAAGCCGAAGCGTTGCAGAACGCCACGCAGCCCCGGCAGGCCGGGGTCGGCCGATACCGCCCAGAGATCGATGGTCTGCGCCGCAGTGATGGCGGCCTTGAGAATCGCGTAGGTCGAGGATAGGGACATTTATCGGCGACCTCCGCTGCGCGAGCCCGGGGTCCCGAGCCTTGGTGCAAGACGCTGGGCGTGGGCCGGGGCGCGGGCCTTGCCGGGCGCCGCTGGTTGCGCTTGCACGCGGGCGGTCGGCTGCGGCGCGACGGTCTGCGCTGGCGATGCGGCCTCGGGCAGCCCTTCGCGATGAACGAAGCTGAACGACTCCAGCAGTTGCGCGGGCGTGAGCTTTTCCAGCGACTTGTCCTTGGGCAGTCGGTTGCTGGATACCCCGCGAAAGTCGATCAGAAACCCGATGCTCTGGGGCAACAGGGTGTAGATCCAGTTCATGCCCGGGGCGAAGGCGAACTTGTCACTGTAGGGGGGCGTGCCGAATGCCGTGAACGGGGCATAGGCGACCATCGGTGACGACACCACCGAGCTGTCGTAATAGCGCGTCGAGTAGAGGTTCTGGGTGGTCAGGAAGGTGCGCATGCCGATCTGGTTATAGTTCGTGGCGTCCAGTGCATAGTCGATGTAGGCGGTGGTGAAGTGGCGGTCGTTGCCGACCAGCGGGTCGCTCCACCAGGTCTTGCTGGTGTCGGCGTAACGCAGGAACAACTGGCTGGTTTCCAGGGACGGGTGTCCGTAGTTGCTGCCGGTATCGGCGCTGGCAACCACTGTCTTGCCCGACATCAGCTGGGCGTAGGTCGCCACCACCCTGCGGGCTTCCTCGCTGATCGGCTTGGTTTTCGACGGCAGGCCGAAGGTGGTCTTGCGGCTGCCATGGTGCGGCAGCAACGTCATGTAGACGTTCTGCCCGGTACCGGTGACCAGGCAGTTGATGTACTGGAAGGTCGGAAAGGTGGCATCGCCGCCGATGATGGCGGTGGTCATCTGGCCACCTGCTTCTACGCCCACCACCAGCACCAGGCTCTTGGAATTGGCCTGGTCGCCGTTGGGCTTGTCGGAGATCTTGTCCTCCGAGGTTCCGACTGCCTCGCCATTGAAGGGGGCGTTGGCAGCGACCAGAAACACCAGGTAATCGTCACCGCCCCAGAGCTTGCCGACGCCGCCGGTGGTCAGGACACTGCTTGCACCGACCGGGAAGCCCTTGACGTCCTCGTCGGGGTTGGCGGTCCGGGCCTTGATCAGGGTGAGCAGGTTCTCGCTTTTCTTGCTGACCGTGGCGGTGTCGGCGTACCAGCTGTAGCGGCCGCCGTAGCGGCAAAGCCCGATGGTCATGTCCGGAAGCAGGCGCAGCAGGCCCTGCAAAGGATCCTTGCCGCTCTCGCTGCCGAAGAACATGTTGATATGGTCGCCATCCTTGTGGGAGATGAACACGGCGTCGATCCGGCCGTTGGGCGACTCCCGCAGCAGCGCCATTTTCTTCAGGAATTCGAGCGTGGACGGGCCTGCGACATCGCGTTTACCCAGCGAGCCCAGGTCGAACAGGGCCAGTGCGGTGACCCCGCCGTCGGCGTCATAGACGACGAAAAGCGTCGACATGCCTTGCCCGACGTCCAGGGAGTAGAGGCGAAAATGGCTGCTCATCGGGGTCGTCCTTGAGTCCTGTTCAGATAACCGGCGGCGTACGCCGCCCGGAACGTGCGAGGCGCTTGCTATCCGGCGTGCGCCGTGCCACCTGGCGCGGTGCCGGGGTCGCCAGCAACGCCTGTTGCTGTTTCTTCTTGTCCTCGTCCTTGAGATACGCCGCATACCAGCCCAGCGAGGTCTTCGGGCTGCCGGGCGCGCCGAACAGCATCAGGTCGGCATTGCCCGGCGGGAAGCTCCAGGCCAGCACCGAGAGGGCGAAGCGGCGCATGCGCAGCAGGTAGTTGAGGCGGTTGTCGCTGTCGCGCCAGGTTTCGAAAAGGAAGTTGCGAAAGCCCAGCTTGAGCACGCCTTGCAAGGGCAGGCTGCCGTTGAGGGCGTTGGACATGCCCAGCTTGATCCCGAGGTACACCGGCGGCTCGCCGGCCACCGGCTCCGGGCCCCAGGCGGCGAGCAGGGTGATCTTCAGGCCGATGGCGCCGCTGAGGGCGCCGAGGGTGCCCATGTCCAGGGCCAGGCTCAGGCCGAACCAGGGCGCGGCCAGCGGCTGCTGGTCCAGCGGTGCGCCGATCGAGTTGAAGCCGAGGCTTTCCGGGGTGGCCCCTTGCGGCGGCTGGCCGGCCGGGGCCAGGTCGGGGGCGGCGACCAGGCCTTCGAGACGCAGCGGGAAGTTCTCCACCAGCGACGCCGGCCGCGCCAGCGAGGCGCCGGGGCCGGTGTCGAAACTCACGCCGGCCTCGCCCGAGGTGAAGTGCTGCGCGGACGGATCCTCCATGGCGAAGGACATCGCCACCACCAGGCCCTGGAAGCTCAGGTAGCCATTGACCAGGTCGCCGGCGCCATAGCCGAACAGGTCGAACCCGGGGATCTCGACGAAGCCGAGGCGCCCGGACAACACGAAATTGGCCGTGAGCAGGCCGTCCACCGGAGCAGCGGCGGTTTCCAGGCGACAGTCGCGGATATCGATGGAGGACAGCGCCGCGCCATTGCTCTGGAACACGTTGTCACCGAGCAGGCTGAACGAGTAGCTGGGCTGGCCGCCGATACGCTGGTAGCTGCCGGTAAGGATGAGGTTGTTGCCGCGGGCGCGATCGACCTTGGCCAGCCACGAGGCGAACAGGCGGTTGACCATCAGCTCGGCTTCGGCGGAGAAGTCCACCACCCGTGCGTTGTCGAAGCGCACGCGCATGGACAGGGTCTTGTAGCCGAAAGGGATGGTGGTGGAGGCCACCAGGTCGTCCGGGTCGTTGTAGTCGATCAGGCCGAATGCCGCGGTCTGGCCCAGATCGATGACACCGTCGCGCGGCGTGTAGGGCGTCAGCGAGAAGCCGATGTGGTGGGCGTAGAAGCGTGAGCGATCGACCCCGGCGGCCATGAAGCGCAGGGCCGAGGGCATGTCCTGGAAGTCGATCGGCGCATTGAGGAACAGCACGCCGTTCCACTGCGGGTTGTCCAGCACCTCATGGTAGAACAGCACCAGCGGGTCGGCGTCGCCGATGTCGGGGTCGAGCACGGCCAGGCGCGCCTTGGCGATCACCGCATCGAGGGCGGCCCGGGTCGGTGCCAGGCTTCCGTCCGGGGCCTGCGCCACTTCCGGCCAGGACCAGGCGCCGGTGTCGGCCGCCAGCTCGGTGATGGCCCGGCCGCAGTATTTGAACAGCATCAGGGTCGGCGTCAGGGCATCGCTGCGCCAACTGCGCGGTGAAAGCTGGAAGGTCCAGCCTTCGATGTCGGCGCGCAGCAGGCCTGCGGCTGCCTGGGCCTGGGCCAGGTAATCGCCGGCGCTGGCTGCGACTGCCGCATCGAAGGCGGCTTCGTTGGGGAACTCCGGGTAGCCGAGGGCCTTCAGCGCCGTGTCGATCGCCTGGGCCTGGGCGGCCGGCACTCCGGCGGCGAGCAGGCGCGGAATGGCGTTGGCGGCGGTCAACTGGTAGGCCACCGAGCTGCCCTGGTCCATGAAGGTCTCGACATCGGCCACCACCATGAACAGTTGGTTGGATTGCAGGGCCCCCTGGAACGGCGGCTTGACCTCGGTGAGGATCAGTTGCCCGGTATCCGATTGCGGCATGTTGGCGAACAGCACCCCGGCCCAGGCGGATTGCGCCTGGTCGAGCACGGCGATCAGGCCGCTGGGGGTAACGCCCAGCGGTGGGGTATCCGCGGCGTTGGCCTGGACACCCAGGCGCAGCCGGCCGGTGGGGGCCATGCGCGGTGTGTCCGGTGGCGGCAGGCCGATCAGGGTGCGCCGGGTAGGCGCCAGGGCGGCATCCTCCAGGCGCGCGGCCTGGTCGATGGCGCTGGCGGCGATGCGCCCGTACACACCCATGGGCCATACCGTTGGCGGGCTCTGCTGGCTGGCCTGCAGGGTCGGCAAGGTGGCGGCATTCATGTTCAGGTAGGCCAGGAAGCCCGCCACCGGTACCCGCGCCGCATTGAACAGCGGCGAGCGCGGTGGTTGTGCTTCGTAGCTGCGGCCATTGCCGCCATCGGAGAGCACGGTGGCCCAGGCGGTGGTGCCGATAGCGTTCAGGGTGCTGCCGCCGGCATCCTCGACAGCGGGCGGCAGGTAAGCCGCACCATTGGCCTGGAACAGCAGCAGCGAGGTGCCATCTTGCGGCAGCACTACGCTCTCGGTGCCGGAAACACCGAGGATCAGGCGGGTGTTGCCGTCGCCACTGCGCGCCTGCTGGGGCGTGCCGAGGTCGAACAGGCCATCCGGCGCCAGGTGCCAGACCAGGCTGGCGCTGGCGGCATCGGGTGCGTCGAACAGCGGGGTGCGGCCGAAGCTCAGGCGTGCCCCCGGCAGGTCGCCGCTGCCGGCGCGGGGCGTGGCCTGGGTGGCATGCCCGGTATTGCTGAGCTGGGCAAAGCCGAGGGTCGGCGCCTGGTCCGCGGCGGTGACGAAGGCCAGCGCACTGCGCTGCGGCAACTCCGGGTTCAGTGGATCGAAGGCCAGGGCCAGGTCGAAGGGCGTGGCATCCAGTTGGCGGAACAGCGGCATGTCGATGATGCTGACTTCGCCCACCGGGCTGTCGGCATCGGCCTCGCCGTAGCGCAGCATGACGCCGAGGCGCTGCATGTCGTCGGCGTCGTCGCTGCTGCCATTGCCGACACGGATGCCGAAGGTCAGGCAGCCGAGCTGCGCGCCGGCCAGGGGCAGCGGGCACTGCGTCTCGATCGGCGCATAGATCCCGCCAGGGGCATTGAAGGCCAGGCCGTTGGCGGCGAACAGCAGGCTGTCGCCGCCTGCCTCGACCAGGGTCGCACCGCGTACGGTCACGGCGTAATCGCCGAGGGTGAAGGCCGAGTCGCGGACCACGCGCCAGGTCCCGGCCGGTTCGCCGGCGCTGGCGGGCAGGGCGTCGATGCCGCGGGTCTGCCATTGGCTGGCCGGGTCCGCCGGGTTGCTGATCCACAGCAGGCGCAGCCAGCCCCTGGGCGACAGGCGCGGCCACAGGGCACGCAGGTCGCTGACGAAACTCGCCGGATCGGCCGGCGCACTGCCGAGGAACAGGTAGGCGCCGCCCAGGTCGGCCCAGGTCTGCGCCAGGCTGGCGCTGGCGCCAAGGTCGCTGCCGGGGCTGGCCAGATAGCCTGCCCAATACGCCTCCAGCCCGCTTTCGGCGAGGGTGGAAAGGCGGTACAGGCCCGCCGTGACTTGCTCGAACACCGGTACGCTCATGACGGCTCCCTGTCGCGAGGCGGTGAAGGGTCAGGGCTGGCGGGTGGTGACGCTGTCACCCGGCAGCAGCGGCACGGACAGTTGCGTCCAGCCCGGGCCGTAATTGCCCAGCCCGCTCCAGTCCAGGCGCAGCGGCCAGGCCGTGGTGCCCAGTGGCGCGTTTGCCGCCAGCACCGCCGCGCCCAGTCCACGCAGCAGCTGCACGCCCTGCACCGGCAGCGATGCAGGCACCGGCATGCGTCCGGCCTGGGCCAGCAGGTTGGCCACGGTGGTGCCGACCGGGACCACCAGCGGCGTGCCATCGAGGGTCACCCGCAGGCACGCCCTGGGCACCACGCGGCCGCGGAAATAGGCGACCGGCACGCTACCGCCCGGCACATTGCCGGCACTGCTGAGGGCGGTGAAGCTGGGGGCGGCGGCGAGGGTGAAGTTGTTGGTCGTGGTGGTTACCGCCGGGTCGCTGGCACTGGCCAGTGCCGAGGGCGAGAACAGGCGGTAGAACGGTGTGACGAAGGCCGGGAAGTACAGGTCGGCGGCATCGGCGACCCCGCCCATCTGCTGGGTGGTGTCATGGGACGGGGGCGGGTTGACCGACAGCGCGCCGCCGCTGACCAGCTGGCCGATGAACGAGTCCCAGCCGGTGCTGATACCGCCGGAACTGTCGACGAACTGTCCCACCGGGTAGTCCACGGTCGGTCCGGTCACGTAGCCGTTGCTCCATTTCAGATCCGAAGTCGATTGGGAAATGGTCTGGAACGGGCTGGCGGCGACCCGCAGGATCATTCCCGGGCGCAGGTCCACCGAGCCGAGCGTGGCGCCGGTATCGGGCGACGGGAACGACAGGCCGAAGGCGTAGTACAGCGACTCCTCGAAGGTCTGCGGCATGGCCCGGGCCAGGGCGTCCTGTACGGCGATGATGCCCCAGGCCGCCGCGCCGGCACTTTCCAGGGCCTGGAGGAAGGCCACGTAGGCCTTGAGCAGGCCGCTGCGGATGGGCTGGGTGTCGAAGGTCCAGGGCGAATCGGTGCCACTGGAGGCGATCGCCAGGCTGTAGGGGTAGGTGCTGCCCGAGGCGGCCGACAGGGTGAACGGGCCATTGCTGATGGGCAGGTTGGCGAGGCTGCCGGTCTTGCCGATCTGCGGCAGGTACAGGGTCAGCGCGGTGGCGGGTGCGGTGCCGCTGAGGGCGGTGCTCAGGGCCGCCGCCGGAATCAGGTGCGGGAAGCTGGTCGAGGCGGCCTGTGCCGAGGGAATGAAGGCGCTGCGGTACAGGGTCGTGGCCTGGCTGGCCGGGCCGATATTGGCGATGCCGAGCACCGGCTGGTTGGCCTGGACCACCACGCTCAGGTCCGCCGCCGGGTTGGCCGGGGTGTAGGCCCAGCTTTGTTCGAGCGCCCCGGCGCTGGAGGTGAAGGCCTGGTCCACCGAGGTCGTCCCGTCCACGGTTTTCAGCACCGACACCCGATAGCTCTGGCCGTCGCTCACGACGCTCCAGCGGGCGCTGAGGGTGGCGCCGTCGTACTCCACCCGCACATCCCGCACCGGCGTCGTGGCCAGGGCGAACGCTGCACTGGCCGGGCCGACCAGGGTGCAGCCATCGACCACTCCGGCGCTGCGCAGGGTGACCAGGGCCGGATTGCCACCGCTGGCCAGTTGCGCCGGAGTGAGGGTGGTGCTGGTGCCGGTCAGGTCCAGGTGCTGGCCGCCGGGCAGGCTCAGGCGGTAGCCGGGAGCGCCGCTCAGCGCGGCCCAGCTCAGGGTGCCGCTGCCACTCACCGCATCGGTATCCCAGCCGCTGATCTGCGGGATGCCCAGCGGGACACCGAGGGCGCTGGTACTGGTGTTGCGCACCACGCCCCTGGCGGGTGCCAGGCCGACGCTCAGCGCCGCACCGGCGGCGTTGACCGGCAGGGCCAGGCGCGCGGTATTGCCATTGACCGCGAAGGTGCTGCTGACAGTGCCGTCGAGCAGCAGGCTGACCGTGGTCAGCTCCGGGCTGGTCAGCGAGGCCGGCGCTTGCCAGGTGATATCGAGACTGCCGCCATCGGCGCTGACCACCAGGCTGGTGAAGCTGGCGCTGCCGGTGATCAGCGGCAGCAGTTCGCCCTCGGCCCCGACGCCATCGCCGGCGTTGTTGGCGATGATCTGCGCCACCCAGGCCTGGGCAGTGTCCAGTGGTGCACCCAAGGGGATGCTGCCCGAGGTGGCCCCGGCGTTGCTGACCGTGGCGGAAAAGCTCTGTCCGCTGGACAGCGACAGGGCCTGCAGGGTGTAACCGGTTACCGCCGGGTTGTAGGGGATCACCCAGTCGAGCTTCAGGGCGCTGCCGTTGTAGTCCGCTGCCGTCAGCACGGGGCGGGTCGAGACGATGGCGGCGAGGGGGCTGACCAGGCCGGCGCCGCTGGCGGTCAACGCCGTCACCGAGAGCTGGAAGCTGGCGCTGTCGGCCAGGGGCGCTGGCAGGGCGAGGGTGGCGTTGTTGGCGTTGGCCCCCGGCACTTCGACGCTGTAGCGGGTGCCACTGGCCGCATCGCTGGCGCTCAGGCGGTAGCCGACGATCTGGCTGGCACCGCTGCCGGTCCAGCGCGCGATGATGCGATTGCCGTCGCGGTACAGGTTGGTCTTGCCCAGCACCGGACGGACCATCGAAGCGGGCGGGAAGCTCGCGGCGGCAGAACGCGCGCTGGCACTGCTGGCACCGACCGCAGCGACGTACACCACCCATTCCGAGTTGTCGCCCAGGCCGCCGCCGAGCTGGGCGTTATCCACCACTGCCGAACGGGTCCCGGTACCACTGACGGCAATGTTGTAGGTAGTGCCGATGCTCTGTGACACAACCACGATCTCGTAGCCGGCGGCCGCCTGCCACGAAGGTTGCCAGGTCACCTGCAGCGCATGGCCGTCGTACAGCGCCTCGTCCAGGGTCGGCGCCAGCGTTGGCAGCAGCACCGCTGCGCTGTTCTGCCCGGAACTGCTGCCCCACTGCGCCTGGACCACCACCTGCCAGGCGACATCGGTATTCAGCGGCTGGCTCAGGGGCAGGTTGCCGATCCCGGTGTTCTGGCCCTGGAAAACCTGGCTTTGGTGGGCGATCACCGGCTCGCCGCCACCCAGCCAGGCAAGCTGGATGATATAGCCGGTGACCCCGGTATCGCTCGACGGGGTCCAGATTACCCGCACACTATTGCCGTCGTAGATGGCGGACTGGATAACCGGGTCGGTGCTGTTTTGCGCTTGTGCGTGGGCGGCCATGCGAGCCTCCGGAAGAAGGGCTGGGAAGAGAAAGCCGGACAAGAGGGGCGTCGGGGGATGCGCGCGGACGCATCCCCGCTGGCGTCACGGGTCGGGGCTGTTGTCGAAGTCCTGCAGCCATTCCTTGGGCAGGCTGGCGCGGATTTCGGCGCGGCTGCGCAGCGGCGTGCGTTCGCCCACCGAGGCCAGCGACTGCTGCATGTTGGCGTCGCCGGTGAGCAGGCCGCCGGCGTAGTAGGTGCCGGAGGTCGGGTAGGGCTGGGTCAGCAGGTTGTGCACCTTGCCCTTGTAGTCTTCCAGGGTCAGCAAGGTGACCCGGGCCTTGCCCTCCAGGCTGGCCAGTTCGTCGCCGACCCGCAGGTAGCGGGCCTGCAGGGGCAGGCCGTTGGCAAGGATCATCGGGTGGGTGCGGGTCACCAGGAGGTCATGGCCGGCATCGGTCTTGATGCGGATCATCGGATGGGGCTCGGTGCCCTGGGTGGTGCCGCGTACCTCGCTGGTCTTGCCGTCGGCACTCTTCACCGACTCGCCGCTCTTGCCGGTGAAGGCCTCGACCGGGCGCTTGCTGCCGTCGGCCAGGGTGATCTCGGTGCCCTCGGCCAGGCAGCCCTGCATGATGTACAGCGGCGGAATGATGTTGACCCCCGGCGTACCCAGGTAGGTGCGGTCACTGGTGAAGTTCAGGGTGCCGAACGGTGGTTCCTGGCCCTGGCTGCCGTTGAGCGCGACATAGGCGGTGACCCACAGGTTGGCGGCGGTGCCGTCGTAGTAGTTGATGCAGTTGCCGGTGTTGGGGAAGGCCGAGGCCGGGTAGTTCCACGAGATGGTCTGGCCATTGGCCGTCCAGTATTGCTGTTCGAGCACCGTGCCTTGCTGGAAGTACACGTTGCAGCCGCCGCCGGCGGGGTTCTGGATATAGATCGAGGTGACCCCGGCCGGTGGCGAGACCACGGTGTTGGCGAAGGTCGCCGAGCCCGACAGCGGGAAGACGAAATTGGTCGGGTGCGCGGTGGAGTTCCAGTAATCGCATTCCTGCTGGCTGCCGCGGTACCAGCACAGCTTGATCGGCGTGGTGTTGGCCTTGGTGTTGGTGCAACTGGTCTCGTAGCTGCCGGTGCAGTTGCCGCTGGCGTTGCGTACGCAGTAGTTGGGCTGGTTGAGGCAGGCGCTGGTGGGGTTCAGGGTGTCCTGAAAGGTCTGCACGTAGACCACCGGCGGATCGGTCGGGCCGGCGTTGGCCGGGTAGTAGTAGAACAGGCCCTTGGCCTGGGTGGTCGGGTTGCCGTCGGCGGCCGGCACCTGGCCTTCGACCTGCACGCGGAAATCCGTACCCTGGCTGAACTGGCTGCCGGACTTGGTGGCGTAGACCTTGCCGGTCTCGACTTCGTACAGCTCCATGACGATGGAGGTCGAGGTGGTGCCGCCCGCCACCGAGGAAATGCCCGTGGCCTGGTAGCCCGGCTGGGTGGCCGAGAGGGTTGCCCGGGCCTTGGCCGGGTTGCTGCCGGTGCCGTTGTCCTGGGAGAAGGTGGCGATGAAGTTGAGGTTCTGGATACCGTCGCTGGCGGCGGCATTGACGGCCAGCGCCCGGTTGGGGCGGGTAGCGTTTTTCTGCAGCGCGGCAGTGGCGATGTCGCGGCCGTTTTCCAGGGTGCGGAACAGTTGCGGTGAATTCTCCGGGGTTTTTCCGGCGCGCTTGAAGGTTTCCGTGATGTAGCGGTAATGCAGCGGATTGGCCAGGTCGAGGCGGTGCGGGATGCCCGGTTTTACCTCGGCGTCGAGGGCCTTCATGTCGGCCTGGGCCTCGGCCAGCAGCGCCTGGGGAGCGGCGCGGGCCGGGGTGATCGCCACGGCGGCGAGCACGGCCAGCATGAGAAAAGCGTGACGCACAGCTCGAACGAAATCGCGAGTCGCCATGGTGATCTTCCCTGAGTGGTGGCTGGCGGCTCACTGGCAGCGGGTGCCAATTCCTTGTGAGCGCCGGGTGCTCGAACCATAGTTGCGGGGTGGGTAAACTGCAAATGATTATTTCAGCGTTTTTTACCCGGCCAAATAGCGTTGCGTACTGAGCAAGTGCCCGGAAATGCGGGTTGTCGATGAGTTTAGTGACTGATCGGTCAGATTCCGAATGGTGCATTTCGGCCGCTTTTCCACGCCAGCATGCCCGTCAACCTTCCAGCGCGCGCCGTACCTTCTCCAGCAACTCGCTGATCTGGAACGGCTTGAACAGCATGTCCATCCCCGGTGCGAGGAAGGCCTGGCGGTTCAAGGCGGTTTGCGCATAACCGGTCATGAACAGCACCGGCAACCCTGCCCGCCAACCGCGCGCCACGTCCGCCAGTTCCCGCCCGCTCATGCGCGGCAGGCCGACATCGGTCAGCAGCAGGTCGATGGAGGCGTCGCGCTGCAGATGCTCCAGGGCCAGTTCGATGCTTTCCACCGTGGTGCAGCGATAGCCCGCGTCCAGCAGCACCTCGCTGACGAACAGGCGCACCGAGGCCATGTCCTCGACGATCAGGATATGTTCGCCCTGGCCCTGGGGATCGACACTGCCCTGCGGCTCCGGCGCCAGGTCCGGTACGTCGCTGCCGGCCGGCAGCAGCAGGGTCACTTCGGTGCCACGGCCGATGACGCTGCGGATATGCGCATCGCCGCCGGACTGGCGGGCGAAACCGTAGATGGTCGATAGCCCCAACCCGGTGCCCTGGCCCAGCGGCTTGGTGGTGAAGAAGGGTTCGAAGACCTTGTCGACCACGCTGTGGTCGATGCCGATGCCGTCGTCGCGCACCGACAGCGAGACATAGGCGCCGTCCTGCATTTTCGGATTGCCACGTGAATAGGCGGCGTAGGTGCTGATCCAGATATGCCCGCCCTGGGGCAGGGCATCGCGGGCGTTGATCGCCAGGTTGAGCACCGCGCTTTCCAGTTGCACCGGGTCGACCAGGGCGATGGCCGGCTGGTTGGTCAGTTCCAGCGTGAGCACGATGCGTTCGCCGATGGTGCGGATCAGCAGTTCTTCCAGCGAACGCACATGCTCGTTGATGTCCACCGGCCGGGTGTCCAGCGGTTGCTGGCGGGCGAAGGCGAGCAGGCGGTGGGTCAGGGCGGCGGCGCTGGTGGCCGAGTTGAGCGCCGCCTCGGCGTAGATCTGCAGCTTGGGCGACGCTTGGGCGCCGGCCTGCTTGCGAATCAATTCGAGGCTGGTGATGATCCCGGTGAGCATGTTGTTGAAGTCGTGGGCGATGCCGCCGGTGAGCTTGCCCAGGGCATCCATTTTCTGCGCCTGGAGCAACTGCTCCTCGGTGCGTGCCCGTTCGGCGACTTCCTTGGCCAGCTGGATATTGGCATCGTCCAACTGGGCCCGGTGCGAGCGTTCGCGGTGGCGGTGTTCGGTGACGTCCTCGACGAACACCAGGCTGGAGCCGGGCGCACGGTACGGCGATATCTGCCACTCGGTCTCGCGCAGTTCGCCCTTGACCCGCATGTTCAGGGTGCCTTTCCAGCGCTCGCCTTCGGCCAGGCGCAGGCGCAGTTCACCGACCACCGAGGCGTCGTTGTCCTCCAGCGCCGCATCCAGGGTCTGCGGGGCCTTGGTGCCCTCAAGCAACTGGGTGAAGGCGTGGTTGCACTCATGGATGTTGAGGCTGGCATCGAGCACGGCGATGGGCGCCGAGACATTGGCGAAGATCTCGCGAAAGCGCGCCTCGCTTTCACGCAGGGCGTTTTCCGTGTCGCGCACCCGCAGCAGGGTGCGCAGGGTGGCGAGCAGCACGTCGGGATCGATCGGGTGGATCAGGTAGGCATCGGCGCCGGCGTCGAGGCCGGTGATGATGTCGCCGGTCTGGATCGACGCCGCCGACACGTGGATCACCGGCAGCAGCGCGGTGCGCGGGTCGGCGCGCAGGCTGCGGACGATATCGAAGCCGCTCATGTCCGGCAGGTTGACGTCGAGGATCAGCGCATCCAGGCGCTCCTTCTCGATCAGCGCCAGGCCTTCGCCCCCGGTACCGGCCTCCAGCACCGTGTAGCCCTGGCGATCGAGGCGGCGGCGCAGGGCGTAGCGGGTGGCGCTGTTGTCATCGACGATCAGCAGGCGCAGGTTACGTTTCATCGACGGCCTCCGTGGCCATGGCCAGCGGGATGATAACGAAGAAGGTCGAGCCGACCCCGGGTTCGCTGCACAGCCCGACCTGGCCGCCGAGCAGCGCGGCGAAGCGCTTGCACAGCGACAGGCCGAGGCCGGTGCCGCGCAGGCGTTTCTGCAGGGGCGAATCGACCTGGGAGAAGTCCTCGAACAGGGCACCGTGCAGTTCCGGGGAGATGCCGATGCCGGTGTCGCTGACCGCGAAGCGGATGCGGTCGCTGCCTTCCAGGCTGGCCGAGACCCGTACTTCACCGCTGGTGGTGAACTTCAGCGAGTTGGAAATGAAGTTGCGCAGGATCTGCGCGAGCTTCTTGTCGTCGGTGTAGAGCCGCGGCAGGCCGGTGGGCTCTTCGAAGATCAAGTCGACAGTGGTGCTGTTGACGATCGGCCGGAACATGCCGCGCAGGGCAGAGAACAGGTCGAGCATGTCGAACCAGCCCGGCGATATGGTGATGCGCCCGGCTTCGATCTTGGCCAGGTCGAGCAGGTCGTCGACCATGTCGCTGAGTTCGCGGGTGGCCGTGCTGACGAAGGCCACCTGCTTGTGCTGCTCGGGGCTCAGCGGGCCGTCCAGCTCGTCGGCGAGCAGGCTGGTGATGCTCAGGATCGAGCCCAGCGGGGTGCGGAACTCGTGGCTCATGTAGGAGAGAAAACGGCTTTTCAGGTCCGAGGCCTGGCGCAGTTGTTCGGCCTGGGTGTCCAGCTCGGAGTACAGGGCCAGCACGCCCTGGTTGGTTTCGTCGAGTTCGGCACGCAAGGCATCGGCCTCGCCCTGCAGGCGCTCGAACAGCGCGCGCTGTTCGGCATTGAGGTTGGACAGGTCAGTCATCGACGGTCTCCAGGGCCACCACCAGAACGGTCACGTCGTCGCGACCACGGTTGAAATCACGGTGCAGCACGGTGGCGATCACCGCCGGGTGGCGCTGCAGCAGGCCGGGGTAATCGCGCAGGTTCCAGCGTGATTGCAGGCCGTCGCTGTGCAGGATCAGCAGGCTGCCGGTTACGCCAGCGTAGTCGAAGGTCTGCACCTTGCGGTACTGGGCGCCGACGATGCCTGGATGGGAGGTCAGGCCGCGGTTTTTCTCCGAGCCGACCAGGCTGGCGGCGATATTGCCGATGCCGGTGAAGTGCAGGTCGTCCCGTACCCCGTCGAACTGGGCGATGCCCACGGCGCCGCCACGGCTGTGGAGCATGGCTTCGTGCATGTCGGCAACCAGGCGCTCGGGGTCGGCGAAAGGCGTGCGGGCAAAGGCGGCGCGGCCGGCGAGGGCGGCCTGCTCGGCCTCGCTGCCATGGCCGAGGCCGTCCAGCACCAGGGCGCTGATCTGCGCGCCGCGCACCACCAATTGCCAGGTATCGCCGCAGGCCGGGTCGTCGAGCAGCGAATGATGGCTGACGCCGAAGCGCAGGTCGCGCTTGCGCTTGCCCGGGCCGCCGTTGCGGTAGAAGCGCGCCAGCAGCACGGTGCCGCGTTGGTCCGCATACATATCGAAGACATCGGCCTGGCGCTCCACCGCGCCCAGGCCGATGCCCTGGGTACCCCGGGTGGAATAGCCATCGGTCAGGCAGGTGTAGCGATCGAAGCCGCCGCCACGATCCACGGCCAGCACCTCGATGCCGGCGCCTTCGGGATGGGGCAGCGCGCGCAGGTGCAACTCGCCGCGGGCGGCATGCTTCAACAGGTTGCTGGCCAGCTCGGTGGTCACCAGGGCGACACGCCCGGCATCGCTTTCGTCCAGCCCTTGCTGCGTTGCCAGCTTCTGCGCGGTGCGCCGGGCATGTCCGATCTGGGAATCTTCTTCGATCGCCACCACCAGGGTCGGCGATCCTTCAACGCTCAAGTCCATCGGGTGATCGTCACGCAGGTGCCCTCGCCGGGCGCGGTTTGCAGGTCGAATTCGTCCACCAGGCGCCGGGCCCCGGTGAGACCCAGGCCGAGGCCGCCGCCGGAGGTCCAGCCGTCGGTCAGGGCCAGGCGCACGTCGGGGATCCCCGGGCCCTGGTCGCGGAAGCTCAGGCGCAGGCCGACGCGACCGATATCTTCCAGCACCTGCCAGTCCATATCGCCGCCACCGCCGTAGACCACGGTGTTGCGTGCCAGTTCGCTGACCGCGGTGACCAGCTTGGTCTGGTCGATCAGGCGCATGCCGCATTCGGTGGCCAGCTTGCGCGCGGTCTGCCGGGCCAGGACCACGTCCTGTTCCAGGCGTACCGGTTGGGTACCGCTGCTGCGCAGGTTCATGAGCGTTCCACCCGGTCGCGAAGTTTCTGCATGCCGCGCTCCACGTTCAGCGCCGTGCTGACCCCCGGCAGGGTCATGCCCAGTTCGACCAGGGTGATCGCCACCGAGGGCTGCATGCCCACCAGTACGGTCTGCGCGTCCATGATCCGCGAAAGTCCGGAAATGGTGCCGATCATCCGGCCGATGAAGGAATCGACCATGTCCAGCGCCGAGATGTCGATCAGCACGCCCTTGGCCGAGGTGCGGCTGATGCGTTCGGCCAGGTCTTCCTGGAGGTTGAGGGCGAGCTGGTCATGCATGTCGACCTGGATGGTCACCAGCAGGTACTCGCCCATTTGCAGTATCGGGATACGTTCCATGGGCTCAGCCCGCTTTCACGGTGCTGACGCCAAGGCGCGACAAGGCCAGCTTGAGGGCGTCGGCCAGGTTGGCCTTGGTGGTCACCCCTTGCAGGTCGAGGCCGAGGTGGACGATGGTCTGGGCGATCTGCGGACGCACCCCGCTGATGATGCAATCGGCGCCCATCAGGCGGATGGCGGTCACGGTCTTGAGCAGGTGCTGGGCGACCAGGGTGTCCACGGTGGGTACGCCGGTGATATCGACGATGGCGATTTCCGCGCCGGTATCGACGATGCGTTGCAACAGCGACTCCATCACCACCTGGGTGCGCTGGGAGTCAAGGGTGCCAATCATTGGCAGGGCAAGGATGCCGTCCCACAGCTTGACCACCGGCGTCGAGAGTTCCAGCAGCTCTTCCTGCTGGCGCTTGATCACCGCTTCGCGCGAGCGCTGGAAGGTGCGGATGGTATGCATGCCCAGGGCATCGAGCAGTTCCGAGACCACCCAAAGCTGTTCGGCCAGGGTCGCCGGTTCGTCGCTGAAATGCTTTTGCAGAAGCGCGAACAGCGGGCCCTTCAAGGTGAAGATGAACGAGGCCGTCTGTTGCGAGTCATGGCCGAGCAGGGCGCGGCTGTTGGAGAGTTTTTCGAGGAACAGGCGGATCTCGTCCCAGCCGGCTGTGCCGATGTTCTCCCCGGTCCTGCTTTGCAGGCTGCTGATCAGCAGCTGCAGGAATTCCTGGGTTTGTTGCTGCAGCTCCTGTTCCTTCAGGTTGCGGGTGGTGCCTTTATCCTCGAGGTCCCGGGTCCACTCGGCGAGCAACTGGGTGCGCTGCGCCTGGATCGCTTCTAGCGTGCTGGAACTGAGTGCTGCCATGTGAGTGTCGCTCCTGGGATGGGGCCGGTTCTGTTGGATGAACTGCCGGCTTGTGGACAGTAGCACTGCCCTTGGAAAAATGTTTGGCGGATTGCCAGTATGCGGCGGATTGGAACTCCGATCCTTGCGCTGCGCAAATGGTTCCGTAGGGAGGGAGGGGATTTTGTCCACATTTTGGCGGCTGCCCGAAAAACCTGTGGGAGCTGGCTTGCCAGCGATGGGTCCGGCACTGGCAGAGCCGTTGTCAGATCTGGCCAAATCGCTGGCAAGCCAGCTCCCACAGGGGCTTTGCAGCGCTGCTAATAATTGTGGATGCGCCCGGCGCGAACGGTCAGTGGCCAGGTCACCCGCCGCCGGGTCGTTGCATCACCCCATTCCTCGCCCAGCGCCTGGGCCAGGACATCCACCGGGTTGATCCCCTGTGCCTGCTGCGCTGCCTTCACCGCCGACCAGGTGTTCAGGTAGCCGACCAGTTGCGCCAGGGTCCAGTGCATCTCGATCACTTGCGGCGGTATTTCGATCGGGGCGAAGGGAAACGGCAGCTCGCGGTAGCCGCTTTCCACATGGCGCCGCTCCGGCGGCCAATAGGGGTCGAGGGTCTGGTAGTAGAACGTCTGCAGATGACGATCCAGTTCACCCTCCAGATGCAGTACGCCGTAGGTGATCAGGGCGATGGCCGCTTGGGGGCGGGCGATGCGCCGGGCTTCGGCGTAGAACTTGTCGAGGTCCAGCCAGTGGGCGGCCTGGGCCACGGTCACCAGGTCAACGCTGGCGTCAGGCAGGCCGCTGTCTTCGGCCAGGGCGGTGCGGTAGATCACGCCCTCGCGTGGTTCGGCGTCGGCGATCTGCGCGGCGCTGGCATCGGTGGCTACCACTTCGTCGAAACGTTCGGCCAGCAGCACCGACAACTGCCCGGTGCCGCAGCCGCAGTCCAGCACCCGGCCGGTGCCGGGGCTGATGCTGGTCAGCTCATCGATCAGCTCCAGCGGGTAGCCCGGACGGTAGGCCGCATAGCCGGCCGAGCCGCTGGAGAAATGATCCTTGAATGTCGCGCTTGTCATGAAACCGGCCTCTGTCTTTCTTTTTGGATATGCCGATCCTAGCGAGTGGTTCCCTTGCCGAACATTCGACCTTTTTCTGCCCCGCTGCCGATAAAGACGATCAGCGGTCCTTCACCGCCCGCACATGCTTGACCAGCAGCCTCTCCAGTTGCTCCCACAGCGCCGGATCGGTGCTGAACGCCACGTTGAACCGCATCCAGCCGGTGGCCTGGCTGTCGACCATGAACAACTGCCCGGGGCCGAGCATGATGCCCTGGTCCAGGGCATCGTCGAGCAGCGCGGCGCTGTCCGGGATGGCCGGATGGCGGGTCCAGATGTACATGCCTTCGTCGCTGTCGATGAAGCGCTCGAAGCCCAGCCGCGCCAGTTGCCGGCCCACCTCCTGGTGCGCCTCGGCCAGGCGCTGGCGCAGGCGCTTGAGGTGCTTGCGCCAGCGGCCGTCGGTGATCGCGGCATAGACCACGCGCTCCATCACCTGGGAGGTGGTCAGGCCCGAGCGCATCTTCAGTTGCAGCAATTGCTGCATCAGCTCCGGGTTGGCCAGCATGTAGCCGACCCGCACGTTGGGCGAGATGCTCTTGGAGTAGCTGCCGACATAGACCACCTGTTGCAGCTGGTCGAGGCTGGTCAGGCAGGGCAGGGGCTCCTCGATCATGTCGGCGTAGAGGTTGTTCTCCACCAGGCGGAAGTCGTGCTGGGTCGCCAGTTGCAGCAGGCGGTGCAGTTGCACCAGCGGGGTACGGGTGCAGGTCGGGCTGTGCAGGTGCGGCTGGGTGAAGAACACGCTTGGCCGGTACTGCTCGAGCAGCCGTTGCAGGTGATCCAGGTCGTAGCCGTTGGGCGTGCGCGGCACGCCCACCAGGGTCGCGCCCTGGAAGCGCAGGATGCTCATCAGGTTGGGGTAGCCCGGGTCGTCCACCAGCACCACGTCGCCCGGGCGCACCAGGGTGCGTACCGCCAGGTCCAGGGCCTGGCTGGCACCGTGGGTGAGCATCAGCTGGTTTGGCGGCACCACGATGCGCAGGTCCTGCTGCAGGTTCTGCGCGGTCAGGGTGCGCAGTTCGGCCAGGCCCATAGGGTCGCCGTAGCCGCTCAGTTCCAGCACGCTGCTGGCAACCTGGCGCAGCCCGCGGCGCAGGCCGTCCTCGAACATCCAGTCATTGGGCAGCCAGCCACAGCCGGGCTTGAACGCCAGTTGGCGGCTTTCGAAGATCTGTTGCAGGTACCACTCGGAATTGAACGCCGGCTTGGCCGTGTCCGGTTCGCTGGCCTGGGCCTCCAGCAGGTCGCCGGCGGCGCGGTTGACGAAGAAGCCGGCGGTGCCACGGCTGACCAGCAGGCCCTGGGCCACCAGGCGGTCGTAGGCTTCCACCACGGTGAAGGTACTCACCGAGTATTTCGCGGCGAAGGCGCGGATCGACGGCACCTTGGCGCCTGGCTTGAGGGTCTGGTTCTCGATCGCGTCGCGCAGTCCGTTGATGATCTGGTTGACCAGGGGAGGCGAGGCGTCGGGGCGGAGTTCGAACATGGGAAAACGGTGCCTTCGGGTGAGCGTAACGCCGGCCGCGCATGCGCTGTATTGCATTGGCGACCTGTACAGTGCTGTGACAATCAGTGGGCACTGTGCATGGCTCTTGAGGCCGGACATTTTTACATTAGGTATCAGTTACCGCTAGATCAAAGCCGTGAAGCTTCATGAACAACCGCTCGTCGAACCACAAATTCCCGAGGCGGGGCTCAGTCTCCGCGTCTCTCTCGCTGTCGTCGTGCCCGCAAGGCCGGTGCGCAGTGTCTTCGCAGTAACTTTCCAGGCTTAGCGGACGAGCCTGGGCACGACAACACACTGCCAGCACATAGCCGTTCGTCGGCTCGGGCAGCGTCGTGCACGTCGAATCAGAGCAGCTGATGCAACAAGGGGTGCGACCTCAGGCCGCACTCCTGTCGAGTTTCCTTGCATAAAAAAAACACGGGGTAGACCACTGATGGACGCAACATCCACATCGACTTCGGCAGCGAAGTCGGAGCACGAGAGCAAGCTGGCGGCTTCGCTCAAATCGCGCCACCTGACCATGATGTCGATCGCCGGGGTGATCGGCGGGGCATTGTTCGTCGGTTCCGGCAGCGTGATCCACAGCGCCGGCCCGGCCGCCGTCCTGGCCTACCTGGCCGGCGGCATCCTGGTGGTGCTGATCATGCGCATGCTCGGTGAAATGGCGACGTCCTCGCCGGACACCGGCTCGTTCTCCACCTATGCCGAACGTGCCATCGGGCGCTGGGCGGGCTTCACCATCGGCTGGCTGTACTGGGGCTACTGGGTGATCCTGATGGCCTGGGAAGCCTATGTCGCCGGCAAGATCCTGCATGGCTGGTTCCCTTCGGTGAGCATCAACGAATTCGTGTTGATGGCCACCCTGGCGCTGATCTGCGTGAACTTCTTCAATGTCAAGCACTACGGCGAGTTCGAGTTCTGGTTCGCCCTGATCAAGGTGGTGGCCATCGTCTGCTTCCTGGTGGTGTGCACCGCGGCGGTGATGAACCTGTGGCCGACCGGTGAAGTCAGCGGCATGGCCAACCTCACTGCCCACGGCGGCTTCATGCCCAACGGCATCGAGTCCGTGGTGGTGGCGATGCTCGGTGCGATGTTTGCTTTCCTCGGTGCGGAAATCGTGACCATCGCCGCATCGGAGTCCAAGGATCCGGCCGGTCAGATCGTCAAGGCCACCAACTCGGTGGTGTGGCGCGTCTGCCTGTTCTACATCGGCTCGATCTTCCTGATCGTCTGCCTGGTACCGTGGAACGACCCGCTGATGGGCACCTCGGGCTACGGCTCGTACCGCCGCACCCTGGAACTGCTGGGTATCCCGGGCGCCGAGTTCATGATGAACTTCGTGGTCCTGACCTCGGTCAGCAGCTGCCTGATCTCGGCCCACTACACCGCGTCGCGCATGCTGTTCTCCCTGGCCACCCGTGGCGACGCGCCGAAGATCTTCAAGATGACCCGCGCCGGCACCGGCGTACCGGTCTTCGCCATCATCGGCTCGTGCTCGATCGCGATCATCTGTGCCCTGATCAACTTCAACGAAGCCCTGCGTCCGAAGGATGTGCTGGACACCCTGATGAACACCACCGGCATGATCGCCATGCTCGTCTACCTGGTGATTGCCTGCTCGCAACTGAAGATGCGCCGCAAGCTGGAAGCCGAAGGCAAGCAGATCCGCCTGAAGATGTGGCTGTTCCCGTGGCTGACCTACCTGAGCATCGTGTTCATCGTCGGCTGCCTGGTGACCATGGCCTTCGTCGAGGAGTATCAGGTGCTGGTGGTTTCCACCGGTGTCGCGGCGATCGTCGTGGCGCTGATCGGTGTGATCGTGCACCAGCGCGCGCTGAAGCAGGCTGCTGCCTGATCGCATAGGAGCGAGGCGCAGATGCCGGCTCTGCGCAGGATTGGGAGCGTGGCTTGTCGGGCCGCCGAACCGCCGCGAAGGTGTGGGTATCTACACATCTTTTGAGGTAAGAAGGCCCGTCAGTCGATCGCATCAGGGCTGGCAGGTGCTTGTCATGACTTTTCCGGCGTCCTTGAGATCGAGCGCCGCCCGCGCGGCGCTCGATCTCAAGGGCGCTGAAGATCTCCCGGCGTGCGCCTAGCGGCCATAACGCGGTTCTAAGACGGACACCTCGCAGCCATCACTCAGGGACCGCTAGCGCGGTCCTTCGCGGCGGTTCGGTGCTCCGACAAGCCACGCGCCTACGAACTGCGGAACTGTTCGCCAGAGGTGTTGCCTGATATTGCCGAGAGTGATTTTCATTCGAACTCCCCGCCGGATTTTGTCTAAGCTCTCAAGCGATTTTTTCTGCGAAAAGGAACGTGCCCGATGAAAAAGTGGATTGCTCTGTCAGTAGCCCTGTGCGCCAGCGCCGCGGTGCAGGCCGCCGACTCGATCAAGGTCGAACTCAAGGAAGCCACCGCCCAGGGCGAAGGCAAGAGCGTCGGCTTCGTCACCATCACCGAAAGCCCGTACGGCGCGGTGTTCACCCCTGAACTGACCGGCGTGGCGCCGGGCGTGCATGGGTTCCACGTGCATGCCAACCCCAGCTGCGCGCCGACCGAGGCCGATGGCAAGCCGGTACCGGCCGGTGGCGCCGGTGGTCACTGGGATCCGAAGAACACCGGCAAGCACAGCTTCCCGTGGGAGGATGACGGCCATCTCGGCGACCTGCCGGCCCTGATCGTCACCGCCGATGGCAAGGCTTCGCAGCCGCTGCTGGCACCGAAGATCAAGACGCTGGACGAGCTGAAGGGGCATGCGCTGATGATTCATGCCGGTGGGGACAACCACTCGGATCATCCGGCACCGCTGGGTGGCGGGGCGGCTCGGTTTGCTTGTGGGGTGATCAAATAAGCCTCGTGTAGACATGAAAATCCCGGTCATCTGGCCGGGATTTTTGTTGGTTTTGCGCGCCTCATCGCTGGCAAGCCAGCTCCCACACGGACCGCGTGCACCGCCGAACCTGCGGGAGCTGGCTTGCCAGCGATGAGGCCCTGGAGGACACCCGAGCATCAGGCTACTGCCAACCTCCGCCCAGGCACCGCCTCCAGCAATTCCCGGGTATAGCTGGCCTGCGGCTGCCCCAGCACCCGACCTGCCTCCCCTTGCTCCACCACCTGTCCCTGTTTCAGTACCACCACCTGGTGCGCCAGGCTGGCGACCACCGCCAGGTCATGGGACACCAGCACGTAAGCCACGCCCAGTTCCGCCTGCAATTCCCGCAGCAGGTCGAGGATCTGCGCCTGCACCGAGACATCCAGCGCCGACACCGGCTCGTCGAGCAGCAACAGGTCGGGCTTCAAGGCCAGTGCCCGGGCAATGGCCACGCGCTGGCGCTGGCCGCCGGACAGCTCGCGGGGCAGGCGGTCCAGGTAGCTGGCCGGCAACTGCACCTGCTCCATCAGGCGCCGCGCCGCCTGTTCCAGCTCGCGACCCTTGAGCCGGCCGAAGGACACCAGTGGCTCGACCACGCTTTGGTAGATGCTGAACTTCGGGTCCAGCGCGGCGAACGGATTCTGCTGCACCAGTTGCATGCGCTGGCGCAGCGGCCTGAAGGCCTTCCAGCTCAAGCCGCCGATATCCTGCCCGGCAAAACGCACACGGCCCGAGCTGGGTTGCTCCAGCCCGAGCGCAATCCGCAGGCTGGTGCTCTTGCCCGAACCCGACTCGCCGACGATGGCCAGCGTCTGCCCCGGGTAGACCTCCAGGCTCAGGTCCTGCAGTGCCTGGAAGTGCTGCCCGTGCGGTAGCTGGAAGCGCTTGCCGACCCCTTCGAACTCCAGTAGCGGCTGTGCGCCGAGGGTTGAAACCGGCACCGGCCGTGGCGTTTCACCAAAGGCCGGCGCGGCGGCCAGTAGATCGCGGGTGTAGCTGTGGCCGGGCGCTGAAAGCACCTGGCTCGCGACGCCGCTTTCCACCAACTCGCCCTGGCGCATCACCAGTACCCGGTCTGCACGATCCGCCGCCACACCCAGGTCATGGGTGATGATCACCAAGGCGATGCCGCGGGCTTTCACCAGTTGCTCCAGGTGATCGAGGATGCGCTTCTGCACCGTGACATCCAGGGCGCTGGTGGGCTCGTCGGCGATGATCAGCCGGGGCTCGCCGGCCAGGGCGATGGCGATCAGCACGCGCTGGCGCATGCCGCCAGACAGTTCATGAGGATACTGGGCCGCGCGCAGGGCCGGGTTGTCGAGTCCGACCTGTTCGAGCAGTTCCAGCACATCCGCATCCAGGCCCGGATAGCGTTTGCCATGGCGCAGGATCAGGCTCTCGGCGATCTGCTTGCCGATGCTCAGGGTCGGGTTGAGGCTGACCATCGGGTCCTGCGGCACCAACCCGACCACCCGGCCGCGCAGTTGCTGTTTGCTGCGCTCACTGGCGTGGCTGATGTCGTGATCGGTAACCTTCAGCACCCCGCCATCGATCCGTGCCGTCGCCGGCAACAGGCCGAGCAGGGCACTGGCGATGGTGGTTTTGCCCGAACCGGACTCACCGACGATGGCCAGGGTTTCCCCTGGGTCCAGATGAAAGCTCACGCCGCGCACCGCCTCGGTAACGCGGCCGGCACTGTGGTAACTGACCCGCAGGTCCTGCACATCGATCAGGCGGCTCATCGCTGGATCTCCTCGAAAGTGCGGGCGATATGGTTGAGGCTGAACACCACCAGCACCAGGAACAGCCCCGGCAGCAGCGACACCCAGGGCGCGGTGATGAGGAAGTGGCGACCGTTGGCGATCAGCGTGCCCCATTCGGCGGCGGGCGGTGCGGCGCCGAAGCCGAGGAAGCTGAGGCCGGCGGTGGCGAGGATCGCCGCGCCGATATCCAGGGTCGCGAGCACCGCCACCGGTCCCCAGGCATTGGGCAGCACATGGCGCAGCAAGGTCCGGCCCCAGCTTGCGCCGCCCAGGCGCGCGGCCTCGACGTAGGGCAGGGTCTTGATCCGCAGCACCTCGGCGCGGGTGGTGCGGGCGAAGCCGGGAATGATGCCGACGCCCACGGCGATCGCCACCGGAATGGTGCCGAAGCCGATCGCGGTGACGATGGCCAGCGCGAGCAGCAGGCCGGGCAGGGCCAGCAGTACATCCACCAGGCGCATGATCAGCGCGTCCACGCGCCCGCCGATAAAGCCCGAGACGATACCTAGGCCCAGGCCGCTGACCAGCGCCAGCCCGACCGCGAGCAGCGCCGCCTCCACCGACAGGCGCGCGCCATACAGCACCCGTGTGTACAGGTCGCGCCCCAGCTCGTCGGTGCCGAACCAGTGCGCGGCACTCGGTGGCAGCAGTTTGGCCGAGGGCTGCGTGGCGTAGGGATCGACCTGGGTGAACAGGCCGGGCCAGAGCGCGGCCGCCAGGGTAAACAGCACCAGGACCAGGGCCACGACGAAGCCCGGCCGGCGCAGCAGCGGCCCGGCCTGGTCCAGCAAGCGTTGCAGGCGCCGCCGCGGGCGCCACTGGGAGGCCTCGCCGGCCACGGGGATCAGGCGTTGCAATACGGTCATCTCAGCTCACCTTGGGCGCATGGGTAATGCGCGGATCGAGGATGGGGTAGAGCAGGTCCACCAGCAGGTTGACCAGCACGAAGGCGGCCGCGGACACCGTCACCACCGCCAGTACCAGCGGGATGTCCTGGCGCAGCACCGCCTCCTGCACCAGCCGGCCAACGCCGTTGCGGGCGAAGATGGTCTCCACCAGCACGGCACCGGACACCGTGTTGCCCACCTGCAGGCCGATCAGCGTCAGCAGCGGCAGGGCGGCATTGCGCAGGCCGTGGCGGGCCTGCACCTGGGCGCGGCTGAGGCCCTTGGCGTAGGCGGTAACGATGTAGGGCTCGCGCCAGACATCCTGGAAGCCGCGTTGCAGCACCTGGGCGTAGACCGCCGCGCTGGGAATGGCCAGGGTTACCGCTGGCAGTACCAGGCTGTCGAAGCCGGTGCTGCCAGTGGCCGGGAACCAGCCCAGGCCGAAGGCGAAGATCTGGATCAGCAGCAGGCCCATCCAGAACACCGGCACGGAAAAGCCCAGCGCCGGCAGGCGCGACAGTGCGGTCTTCAAGGGTTGCCAGCGCACGTAGGCGGCCAGGTACGCCAGGCCCACGCCGCCGATCAGCGACAGGACGATGGCGAACCCGGCCAGGGCCAGGGTCTGCGGCAGGCGTTCGGCGAGGATCGCGGTGACCGGGCGGTTCAGGGTCAGTGATTGGCCCAGGTCGCCTTGCAATACGCCGAGCAGCAGGTTGATGTAGCGCTCCAGCAAGCCCTGGTCCAGCCCGTAATAGGCCTTGGCTTTCGCCAGTTGCTCCGGCGACAGCGCATCGATCTCCATGCCCGAGGCGCTGAGCATGATGCTCAGCGGATCACCCGGCAGCAGGTAGAGGATGAAGTAGGTGATGCTGTACGCCCCCCACAGCACCAGGGCGGCCTGGGCAATGCGGCCGAGCAGGTAGCGGCTCATGGCTTGACCTCGATGTCGTTGAGGAAGGCAAAGCCCTCGGCGCTCCAGCGGAAGTTCTGCACGCGCTTGGAGGTGGCCGCCTGCCACACCCGCTCGTACACCGGGATTGCCGAGCCCTGGTCGATCAGCAGGTCCTGCAGCTGGCCGTAGGCGTCGGCGCGCTGTTGCGGTGCGGTGGCGGTGAGGCCGGCGTCGAACAGGTTCTGCGCCACGGGCAGCACGTTCGGTGCGTAGGTGTTGGTGGCCAGGGTCGAGCTGTTGGCGCTGCGCGGGTCGAGGATGGTCTGCAGGATGATCGGGTCGGCCCGGGTCATGTAGGTGTAGGTCAGGTCATAGTTGCCGGCGGCGTTGTTCGCGGCCCACTCGGCGGTGGTCTGCACCTTGAGCTTGAGTTCGATGCCGAGCTTGCGCAGTTGGTCCTGGATCAGCACGTCGCCGGGGGTTTCCTTGCCGGCCAGGTTGTACAGCAGGACCAGGCGCTTGCCGTCCTTGTAGCGGTAGTTGTCCTGGCCCAGGGTCCAGCCGGCCTCGTCCAGCAGCCGGGCCGCGCCTTGCGGGTCGTAGGCCAGCTTGTCGCCCTGGCTGCGGAAGTACGGGGTGGTCACATCGTAGACGCCGTCCACCACCGGGAAGGCTTCGTTGTAGACGGTGCTGGCGTAGCTCTTGCGGTCGATGGCCTTTTGCAGGGCCAGGCGTACCTTCTGGTCGGCGAGGATGCGGTTGTCGCGGGTATTGGGGTAGAGGTTCCAGGCCGGGCCCGGCAGCGAGCGGCTCTGGATGGTCGCGTCGTTGCGCTGGAACAGCTGCAGGTCGACCTCGGAGAACGGCACCCGCGGCCAGAGGATATCCACCTTGCCCTGCAGGAACAGGCCGTTGCGCACGCTTTCCTCGGGCACATAGCTGACCTCGATGGCCGACAGGTGCGCGTCGCCCTTGTTCTGCACGTTGGCCGAGGCCCAGGCGTAGCCTTCGCGACGGACCAGGCGCAGGCCGCTTTCCGGGGTGTAGTGGTCGATCTTGAACGGGCCGGTGCCGATCACCGCGCCCAGGGAGCGTTCCTTGGCGGTCTTGCGGTACGACTCGGGGGCCAGGATCGACAGGTTGGTGGTGGAGGTGGCCTGCAGGAAGCCCGCGTTGGGTTTGCTCAGCACCAGCTTGATGCTGTACGGGTCGAGGATCTCGGCGTGGTCGTAGCCGGCCAGGTAGGTGGCACCGAAGGTGCTCGGCAGCTCGGCGGCGAAGGCCTTGTTGCTGTCGAAGGCGGTCTTGACCGCCTGTGCGTCGAATGCCTCGCCGTTGCTGAAGGTTACGCCTTTACGCAGGTAGAAGGTGTACTCCCGGGCATCCGGGCTGATCTCCCAGCGTTCGGCCAGCCACGGAATGATCTGCCCGGTCTGCGGGTCCTGGTCGGTCAGGGCCTCGACCACGTTGCGCAGCACCACCCGGTGTTCCAGCCAGTAGACCTGGAACGGATCGATGCTGACCAGTTGGGTGTTGTCGTTGAAAAAGGCGATCTTCAGGGTGCTCGCCGCCTTGGCGTCCGGTTGCGAAGGCGAGCAGCCGGACAGTCCCAGGGCAAGCAGGATGGCCGCGCTGGCCAGGGTTCGTTGCAGTCTCATGGGCGATTCCTCGTTCCGTTGTCGGAGCAGGGCCGCGCCGCATCCCGGCGGCGCGGCCGGGTGGGTCAGAAGTCGTAGGCGATCTTGCTGTACCAATAGCCACCACCAGGGTGGAATGGCGGGTTGCCGTAGGGTGCCAGGCCAAGCGGGCTGTACACCGCATGCTTGTCCGGGCGCACGTCGAACAGGTTGGTGGCGCCGATGCTGACGGTCAGCTGGTCGAAGAAGGTGTAGGCCACGTCCAGGTCGGTGATCCACTTGGCACCGAAGCTGCGATCGCCGCTGGGGTTGACTGCAAGGGTCTTGACGCTGCCGTAGCGGGTGGTCTGCAGGTTGACCGCAAGGTTGTCGACCTTCCAGTTGGCGCCGAGGATCCACTTGGTTTCCGGGCTGGCCACGGTCAGGTCGCCCTCGCGGTCGCGGCCCACCAGGGTCACCCCGGAGCCGGCCAGCGACGCCGGTGTGTCGCGCACGTCCTCGATGCTGGTCTTGTTCCAGTTGAACGCCAGGCTCCAGCGCACGTCGCCCCAGGCGCCGAAGTCGGTGCTGTGGTCGGCGACGATGTCCAGGCCCTTGGTGCGGGTGTCGTAGGCGTTGGTGTAGTAGTTGACCCAGGTGCCCGGGGCCACGCCCTGGCTTTGCAGGATCGAGGTGATCACCCCGTTGCCCTGGTCGTAGATGTTGCTGGTCAGGGTGATGCGGTCGTCGATGTCGATCAGGTAGGCGTCGGCGGTGATGCTGGTGCGCGGTGCCGGTTGCCAGGTCACGCCCAGGCCCAGGTTGCGCGATTTCTCCGGCTTGAGCTTGTCACCGCCGAGGGCGGCGGCCAGGCTGCTGTCGGACGGGGTCAGGCGGGTCACTGCCGGAACCACGTTGCCATTGACGTCGGTGGCGACGCGGTTGTCGGCCACGGTGTAGCCGATCTGGGTCAGGGACGGCGCGCGGAAGCCGGTACCCACGGTGCCACGCACGGCCCATTGGTCGGTCAGCTCGTAGCGCGAGTTGAGCTTGAGGCCGAAGGTATTGCCGGAATCGTCGTCGTAGTGCTCGACGCGCCCGGCGAGGTCGAGGAACCAGCGCTCGGTGAGATCGAAGCCCAGGTCGAGGTAGGCCGCGTAGTTGTTGCGGATCAGGCTGACTTCGTCTTCCTGGCGCAGGGTCACCGCGGCCTGGGCGCCGGAGGCGGCGGGGTAGCTGCCGGTGATGTATGCCTCGGGGTCGCCGGCGAAGGTGCTGAAGCGCTCCCAGCGGTGTTCCAGGCCGGCCGACACCTGCACCGGCGAGGTCAGGCCGAACAGGCTGTCGTAGCGGCGGGTCAGGTCGAAGTTGTTGACCCACTGTTCGAAGCGGAAGGTCGCCAGGTTGTCGAAGCTGGTCGGGCTGGCGGTGCCCAGGGACGGGTTGATGTTGAAGTCGCTGGAGTGGTGGATATTGTTGCGCCCGTAGGTGGTGCTCAGGTCCCAGTGCCAGTCGGCGCGTTCGCCCTTGCCGCCGAAGAGGAACTGGTAGTCGCGGTCCTTGATGTTGTTCAGCGGGTAGTAGCCGTCGGGGAACAGCTCGGGCACCGCGGCGGTGCCGGTGGGCAGGCGGAAATAGTTGTAGGCCTCGGCATCGCGTTCGCCGTAGGTGGCGTAGGAATACAGGGTCAGGGCGTCCAGCGGCAGTTCGGCGTTGTAGGCGACGTTAAAGGCCTTGATCTCGGGGTCACCGTTCTTGATCGCTACGCGGTCCCAGGCTGCTTCCTTCACCGGGTCGCGGAAGGCCCTCACGCTACTGTCGGCCTTGCCGTTCCAGGCGGCATCACCGCGTTTGCGCGCATCGGCGGAGAGGTGCAGGAAGCCGCTTTCACCCAGCTTGAAGCCCTGGTCACCGGCCACCTTGATGGTTTCGCCCTGGCCGGAGTAGAGCTTGCCGTAGCTGCTCTCGACATGCCCGCCGGAGGCGCTGGTCTTGAGGATGATGTTGATCACCCCGGCCACTGCATCGGAGCCGTACTGGGCGGCGGCGCTGTCCTTGAGCACTTCGATGTGATCCACGGCGCTGACCGGGATCAGGTCGATATCCACCGCGTTGGCGCCGCTGTTGTCGATGTTGCCGCGCTGGCCCACCGCGCCGTTGTGCCGGCGCTTGCCGTTGACCAGCACCAGGGTGTAGGCCGGGCCCAGGCTGCGGTTGCTCAGGGGCCGGGTCACCGAGTTGTAGCCGGCGATATTGGTGCCGAAGTTGAATGACGGCAGCAGGCGCGAAATGGCTTCGGAGAGTTCGGCGCGGCCGGTCTTGAGCAGTTGCTCGCTGTTGATCACATCGATCGGTGCCGGGCTGTCGGCCACCGTGCGTTCCTGGCCGCGGATGCCGGTGGAGATCACGGTCACGGTGTCCAGGTGGGTATCGTTGCTGGCGGCTACGACCTGGGGTGCGAGTCCGGCCAGGAGCAGGGCGGTGGTCAGGGTGCTGAAGGGGAAATGCTGGGGCATGCGGGCTTGGTCCATCGAAGCTGGCACTGGCCCTGGGTGTGGGTGCAGGTGGATCGCCTGGGGAGTGGTGAAGGGGTGACGAGATCGTCTGGGGTTGATCTTATTTTTATAAGAAACTGATTGGAAATTCTTTTTTGGAATATAAATATTATTCTTTTTTTGAATTATAAATAATCATAAATATGCAAAAAACGATTGTTAATGAGCTGCAAAAAATCCCTGTGGGAGCTGGCAAGCCAGCTCCCACAGGGATTGTTGTCAGGGGTTGGATAGGTGGTGTGTCAGATCACGAAGAACCCATGGGTCCCATCCCGTCCCAACTGCTCCACCAGGCCGAACTCCCAGTCCAGGTACCCTTGCATCGCCTCGCGCGGGTTATCCGTGCCTTCATAGGGCCGGCGATAACGGTCGCTGCGCGGTACCGCCAGGCTGGTTTCGCCATGCTCCAGCGGTCGGCCTTCGGCGATCCAGCGTCCGGTGCCGCCTTCGAGCAGGAATACCGGCTTGCGCGTCAGCGCCTGCAGGTCAACGGCGGCGAAGCGCGCCAGCAGGCTGCTGCCGCAGGTCACCACGTAGCGCTCGGCCACCGGCAGTTTTTCCAGGGCCTGGGCCAGCTGTGCACGAATCGCCCAATGCGCGCCGGGGATATGCCGCTGCACATAGTTGGCGCTGGTGGTGAAGTCCAGCAGTACGGTGTCGCCAGCGTCCAGCCATTGCTGCAGTTCACCGCCCTGGATCGACGGTGGCTGCGGCAGTTCCGGCAATGGCGCCTGCCAGTCACCGGTCTCGCTGAAATCGCTCTTGCGCAGACCGTCCAGGACTGCCACCTCCCAGCCCATCTGCGCCAGCCAGGAAGCGCTCATGTTGGCGCGCACGCCATCATCGTCAACCAGCGCGATACGCGCGCCGCGCACGCTGGCGTTGTGGTCGGTTTCCTGGACCAGTTGACCGCCCGGCGTGGAACGGCTGCCGGGCAGGTGGCCGCGGGCGTATTCCTCGGGGGTGCGCACGTCGAACAGGTAGGTGGTGCGATGAGCCTCTGCCTGCCACGCCGCCAGGGTGTCCCTGGAAATGCGTGCCACCCCGGCCTTGTCCGCTACCGCGCGGGCCCGGCGTGCGGCGGAGGCGCGCGTCTCGTCGCCGACCTCGGCGAAGCGTTGCGATTGCCCATGGGCCAGTTGCTGCCCGGCCAGGGTCCAGCCGATGGTGCCGTTGCGCAAGGCCGAGACCGGGTTGGGAATGCCGGCGTTGACCAGCGACTGGGTGCCGATGATGCTGCGGGTGCGGCCGGCGCAGTTGACGATGACGCGGGTGTTCGGGTCCGGCGCCAGTTCGGCCACGCGCAACACCAGTTCCGCCCCCGGCACGCTGATGCCACCGGGAATGCTCATGGTCTGGTATTCATCGAAACGGCGGGCATCGAGCACCACCACATCGGCGTTTTCATCGAGCAACTGCTGGACCTCTTCGGCGGCCAGCGACGGCGTATGACGCTTGGCTTCTACCAGCTCGCCAAAGGCCTTGCTCGGCACATTGACGTCGCGAAACAGCTCGCCGCCGGCCTCGCGCCAGCCTGCCAGGCCGCCTTCGAGCAAGGCCACGTTGCTGTAGCCCAGCTCGCGCAGGCGCTCGGCGGCCAGCGCGGCAAGGCCTTCGCCATCGTCGTAGACCGTCACCTGGGTATCGCGACGCGGCACCCGTGCATAGATCTCGATTTCCAGTTTCGACAGGGGAATATTGGCCGCGAAAAGCGGGTGCTCCAGGGCGAAGGGCGCTTCTTCGCGCACATCGATCAGGGCCAGTTCGTCCTTGGCCAGCAGGTGCTGGCGCAGCTCGGCGTAGGAGCGGGTAGTCGCGGTGCTCATGGGGCAGGGTTCTCTTTGGACAGGTCCCAGATATTGGGCAGGCGGGTGTTGGAATAACCGGAGATAAAGGGTTTCTCGCTGCCGTCGGCGAGGTACACGGCACGTTTTACCGCGCCGATGTTGGCGCCATACACGTGGATGCTGATGGACACCTGGTCGTCGTGGGCATTGCGCACTTCATGGATATCGCCAATACGTGGCGACACCGCTTCGACCTGCCCGGGCTCCAGGCGCACGGCGTCGCCCGCCGGAATCAGCGCGCCGCTTTCGGTACGGGCGAAGCCCTGGGAATACTCGGCGCCGCGCAGCATGCCGATCAGGCCCCAGACCCGGTGATCGTGGATCGGCGTGCGCTGCCCCGGGCCCCAGACGAAACTCACCACCGAAAAGCGCTGGCGTGAATCGGCGTGCAGGAGGAACTGCTGGTAACGCTCGGGGCTGGGTTGGGCCAGCTCCGGGGGCAGCCAGTCGTCATGGGCTACCAATTGCTGCAACAGGTTCTGCCCGCGATCGAGGATGGCGGCTTCTTCGTGTTCCTGCTCCAGCAGTTCGGCCAGGTCGCCGATGAACCGGCGCAGGCGGTCGAGACGTAGGGGATGGGTCATTTTTCAAGGCTCAGGCTGCGGTTTCAAGGAACCCTAGCAACGGCAGGATCATTCTCAAAATTCGAATTCCGCATAAGCTAATATGCGAAACAAGAATTTTAAAGATAAAAGATTATTCTTTATTTTTTGTATTAGCTTATGCCGGAAAAGAATTTCACAGCGGACGGTGCTGCCGTTAGCTTATAAGCGATCGTTTTGAACATCCCCGTTCCTATAACCGTCCGCCTTCAGGGAGATCCAGCATGAGCGTGCAATTCATCGGCATGATCGGCCATCGGCTGTCATCGGAAACCATCGACGCCAGCGGCCCGATCTTCGACAAGGCGTACATCACCCGTTTCGCCCAGGTGCATGAAGAGGCGGGTTTCGACCGTGTCCTGGTGGGCTATTGGTCCGATCAGCCGGACGGCTTCCTGGTCACCGCCCTGGCCGGGCTGGCGACGTCCAGGATCCACTTCCTGCTTGCCCACCGCCCGGGCTTCGTCGCCCCGACCCTGGCCGCACGCAAGCTGGCGACCCTTGAGCACCTGCTCGACGGGCGCCTGGCCCTGCATGTGATCAGCGGCGGCAACGACGTCGAGCAGCGCAAGGACGGCGACTACCTCGAGCACGACCAGCGCTACGCCCGCACCGACGAGTTCCTCGAGGTGGTGCGCAAGGTCTGGACCGAGGAACGTCCATTCGACCATGCGGGCACCTACTACCAGGCAGAAAAGGCCTTCTCGGCGATCAAGCCCCTGCAGAAACCCCACTTGCCGGTGTATTTCGGCGGCTCCTCGGCGGCCGCGCTGCAGGTCGCCGGCAAACATGCCGATGTCTTCGCCCTGTGGGGCGAGTCGCTGGAGCAGACCCGCGAGACCATCGCCGCGGTGCGTGCCGAGGCGGCTCGCCACGGTCGCGAGATCGAGTTCAGCGTGTCGTTCCGGCCGATCATCGCCGCCACCGAGGAGGCCGCCTGGGCCAAGGCCGAAAGCATTCTTGGCACGGCGCGCCAGCGTATCGAGCGCTCCGGCCCGGTGATCGCCAACAAGCCGCAGAGCGTCGGCGCCCAGCGCCTGCTCGACACCGTGGCCAAGGGCGAGCGGGTCGATGAGCGGCTATGGACCGGGATCGCCGGGCTGGTCGGCGGCGGGCACAACTCCACTGCGCTGGTGGGCACCCCCGAGCAGGTGGCCGATGCCTTGCTGGCCTACTACGACCTGGGCGTGAAGACCTTCCTGATCCGTGGCTTCGACCCGGTGGTCGATGCCGAGGACTATGGCCGCGAATTGCTGCCGCTGACCCGGGCCAAGGTCGCTGCTCGACTGGCCTGATCCACTCCATTCAGCCCCCACGAGACCGCACGCGCGGATCGTCAACCACAGTGCCGGACACTGGCACCTGGAGAGACCCGTGCGTACCCGACTGATTCCCGATGCCCGCGAATTGCTGGCCGGCCTGCTGTTTCTCGGCTTCGGCCTGGCCGGCCTGTTGATCGGCCGCGACTACGCCAGCGGCACTGCCATGCGCATGGGCGCCGGTTATTTCCCCTGGTTGGTCAGCCTGGCGCTGTGTGTCCTGGGGGCGGTCCTGCTGGTACGCGGCCTGGCATCGTCGCGGGAACGGGTGGCGCTGGGCGAGCTGTTCCAGGCCCGGCCCGGGCTGTCCATAGGCGGCAGCGTGGTGGCCTTCGCCCTGTTGCTGCCAAGCCTGGGCCTGGCCCTATCAACCTTGCTCATGACCCTGCTCAGCGGCCTGGCCCGGCGCCGCGCCCACCTTGGCGAACTGACCGTGCTCGGTTGCGTGCTGGGGCTGTTCAGTGTGGCGGTGTTTGCCTGGGGCCTGGGCCTCAACCTGCCGGCCTGGCCGGTCTGAGGGCGCGCCATGGAACTGCTCGATCACCTGACGATCGGCCTGCAAGCGGCCTTTACCCTGAACAACCTGCTGTACTGCTTCGTCGGCGTCACCCTCGGCACCCTGGTCGGCGTCCTGCCGGGGCTGGGGCCGGTGGCGACCATCGCCATGCTGCTGCCGATCACCTACGGCCTGACCCCGTCGGCGGCGTTGATCATGCTCTCCGGTATCTACTACGGCGCCCAGTATGGAGGTTCGACCACCGCGATCCTGGTCAACCTGCCCGGCGAGTCCTCCTCGGTGGTGACCTGCCTCGACGGCCATGCCATGGCGCGCAAGGGCAGGGCGGGAGCGGCGCTGGCCATCGCGGCGATCGGTTCGTTCGTTGCCGGCAGCCTGGCGATCCTGCTGCTGGCCGCCGCTGCCACGCCATTGGCGGAGGCCGCCTTGAAATTCGGCCCGGCGGAATATTTTTCGCTGATGCTGCTGGGCTTGGTGGCGGCCATCGTCCTGGCCCAGGGCGACGTACTCAAGGCCATCGCCATGACCTTGCTCGGGCTGCTGCTCGGGCTGGTCGGCACCGATGTGAATTCCGGGGTCGAGCGCTTCACCTTCGGCATTCCCGAGTTGAGCGACGGCATCAGCTTCGTGGTGATCTCGATGGGCATCTTCGGTATCGCCGAGATCATCGCCAACCTCGAGCGCGATCACGGCGGCAAGGCCCAGGTGGCCCGGGTCGGCAGTCTGATGCCGTCGCGGGACGACTATCGACGCAGCTGGAAACCGATCCTGCGCGGCACCGGGCTCGGTTCGCTGTTGGGCATCTTGCCCGGCGGCGGGGCGATGCTCGGTTCCTTCGCCTCGTACATGATCGAGAAGCGCCTGGCCAGGGAGCCGGAGCGCTTCGGCCAGGGCGCCATCGAAGGGGTTGCCGGGCCCGAGTCGGCCAACAATGCCGGGGCGCAGACGTCCTTCATCCCCATGCTGGTGCTGGGCCTGCCGTCCAACGCGGTGATGGCGCTGATGGCCGGGGCGATGATGATCCACGGTATCGTCCCCGGCCCCCAGGTGATCGACGAGCGCCCCGAGCTGTTCTGGGGCCTGATCGTCAGCATGTGGCTGGGCAACCTGTTGCTGCTGGTGCTCAACCTGCCGTTGGTGGGCATCTGGGTGCGCCTGCTGGCGGTGCCGTACCGCCTGCTGTACCCGTCGATCCTGCTGTTCTGCTGCATTGGCGTGTACAGCGTCAACAACAGCCTGTTCGACGTGCTGCTGACCGTGGCCTTCGGCTTGCTCGGCTACCTGTTGATCAAGCTGCGCTGCGAGCCGGCACCGCTGCTGCTGGGCTACCTGCTCGGCCCGCTGATGGAAGAGAACCTGCGCCGGGCGATGCTGCTGTCCCGTGGCGATCCCACGGTGTTCTTCACTCGGCCCTTGAGCCTGACCCTGCTGATCGTCACCGCATTGGTGGTGCTGTTGATGTGCTCGCCACGCTTGCGTGCCACCCGCCAGGTGGCCTTCAGCGAAGAGTGACTTTCTTCTCCCCCTCGTCCAGGAATTGCTCCATGAAACTTGCCCGCTCCGTCACCTTCGCCCTGGCCGCCCTGGCCCTGGGCATCACCGGCCTGGCCCAGGCCGACAATTACCCGAGTCGACCGCTGACCCTGGTGGTGCCATTCCCGCCCGGTGGTGCGGCGGACACCATCGGCCGTTACTACGCCGAGCAGCTTTCCACATCGCTGGGCCAGCCGGTGGTGGTGGACAACAAGCCCGGCGCCGGCACGGCGATCGCCGCCGAAGCGGTGGCCAAGGCCAAGCCCGATGGCTACACCCTGTCCCTGGCCACGGCCGGACAACTGGCCATCCTGCCGAACCTGCAAAAGGACCTGCGCTACGACCCGGTCAAGGACTTCGTGCCGGTGGCGGTGGTGGCCTCGGTGCCGAACGTGGTGGCGGTGCAGGCGTCGAGCAAGATCGACTCGCTGCCGGCGCTGATCGCCGAGGCCAAGGCCAGGCCGGGGGCGTTGAGCTACTCGTCGTGCGGCAATGGCACGCTTTGCCATCTCTCCGGCGAGCTGCTCAAGCACCTGTCCGGCACCGACCTGCTGCATGTGCCCTACAAAGGCAGCGCTCCGGCAGTGACCGGCCTGCTCGGCGGCGAAGTGGACGTGGCGGTGGACACCCTCACCGTCCTCGCCCCGCAGATCCAGGCCGGCAAGCTCAAGGGCCTGGTGCTCAGCAGCGCCGAGCGCTCGCCGCTGCTGCCCGGCGTGCCCAGCGCCACCGAAGCCGGGTTGCCGGGGTTCGTCGCCTCGGGCTGGTTCGGCATCGTATTGCCCAGGGGCGCGGCGCCGGAACTGGTGGAAAAGTTGAGCGGGGCCATTGGCGTCATTGCCAGGTCACCGCAAACCGCCGAGCGCTTCGCCCAGAACGGCATCAGCGTCGAGCAAGGCACGCCTGCCGGATTCGCCGAATTGATCGCCGAGGATGGCAAGCGCTGGGGCGAGGTGATCGAGGCGGGGAAAATCACCCTGGAATGATGGAGCGGTAAATGCCCTTGCAGGCTGCGCTGTTGCGCAGAGAACAGTTTTCAAAGCACGACGCGTACCCTGTGGGAGCGGGTTCACCCGCGATAGCGGTATTGAGTTCACCATAGCAATCGCGGGTGAACCCGCTCCCACAGGGTCCTTGTAAATCAAAGAGTTATGTTTTTGTTCTAAGAGAGCTGGCCAGCCAGCTCCCATAGGGATCACCTGAAATCATCTGTCAGGCCATCTCCACCTTCACCGGCTGCGCCCTTGTCTTGCACAGCAGCACCAGCCGCGAGCCGCTGTAGCGGCTCTGGCGAAACAGCTTCCAGCGCCCGAACAGCCCGTATACGTGCATTACCCGGCCTTGCTCCTGGTAACCCATGCGCAGGTGCAGCTTGAGGGCCGGCACGTTGTGGGTTTCCACCACATCCACCACCCGGCTGCAGCCACGTGCCTGCATGGCTTGCCACAGGCCGACCTGGGCATCCACCGAGAGCCGGGTGCCGAAATAGGCGGGGATCATTTCCCCGCCGAATTCGAAGAAGTCCCCCGGCGCCACCGGGAAGGTGCAGCCGTAGTAATGACGGTCGTGATAGTCGCGGGTACTGGCCCAGATAAAGGCCACCGCGTCGCCCGCGTCATCCAGGTACATGTGCCCGACATGCCCTTCGCGGGCCAGTTCGCGCATGGTCCCGACGCGATCGCCGAAATGGCGCGCGAAGGCATCGGCATTGGCTTCGGTGATGGTCTCCAGGCGCACCGGCGGGTGGTCCTTGAGGCTGTGCGGGCCGACCGGCGTCGCCAGGTCGCGTTCCATCCACAGCAGCTCCCAGTGGAAAAATATGTGGCGGCGCCACAGGGTGAGGAGGGTGCGGCGCAGTCCCTTGCGCTGGAGTCGGGCGATCAGGACGTGCATAGGGCCTCCGCAACAGGCTGCTTCATGAAGTGAAGTTTTTTCAGGTATAGCGCAGCGGCGTTGGGCTCCGTCAAAAAGCCATCACGGTAGTTGTTTCAATATGTGTATCAGTGGCTTCTTTCGCTCTATTCCGATGCTTTCAGCGGCGATGAATAATTTTCCGCAGCGGCGCAGAAAACTGGCGGAATTCTGGCGCCTGGTTTTGGCGTCCAAGACAAAAGCCTGTGCCAGGCGTTTGCGACAGGGGGTTGGCTAACGTAGACTCCGGCCATCATTCCTACAAAGACCGTAAGGCACATCCGACCCTCAGGGTCATGGATGCCTTCGTCACGTCCGCGATTCAGCCTTTCCAGGAGCCTTTCCCCGCGCATGATCAGCCCCACAGAAACCCGCAGCGGCAGCTGGCTCAGTGTCTTCGCCCTGGCCCTCGGCGCCTTTATCTTCAACACCACCGAGTTCGTCCCGGTGGCGTTGCTCAGCGATATCGGGCGCAGTTTCGATATGCCGGCGTCCCAGGTCGGATTGATGCTCACGGTCTATGCCTGGGTGGTGTCGCTGACGTCGCTGCCGATGATGCTACTGACCCGCAATATCGAGCGCCGCCGCTTGCTGGGCCTGCTGTTCGTGCTGTTCAGCGTCAGCCATGTGCTGTCGAGCATGGCCACCAGCTTCGGCATGCTGCTGGTCAGCCGGGTCGGCATCGCCCTGGCCCATGCGGTGTTCTGGTCGATCACCGCGTCGCTGGCGGTGCGCGTGGCGCCGCCGGGCAAGCAGGCCAAGGCCCTGGGGTTGCTGGCGACCGGCACCACCCTGGCAATGGTCCTCGGCATCCCGCTCGGTCGGGTGGTGGGTGAAGCGCTGGGCTGGCGCACCACCTTCCTCGGGATCGCCGTGGTCTCGGTGGCGACGCTGCTGTGGCTGCTGCGTTCGCTGCCGTTGCTGCCAAGCCAGAACTCCGGCTCGCTGCGCAGTCTGCCGATCCTGCTCAAGCGTCCCGCGTTGATGTCGGTGTACGCCCTGGTGGTGCTGGTGATCACCGCGCAGTTCACCGGCTACAGCTATATCGAGCCGTTCGCCCGGGACGTGGCGGCGCTGAGCAGCGAGATGACCACCATCCTGTTGCTGGTGTTCGGTGGTGCGGGGATCTTCGGCTCGTTCCTGTTCAGCCATTTCAGTGAAGGTTTCCCCCGCGGTTTCCTGATCGCCGCCATCGCCGCGCTGGCCGTTTCCCTGTCGTTGCTGCTGCCGCTGGCCGGGGTGCCGTGGTTGCTCTGCGCCCTGTGCGCGTTGTGGGGCATGGCGATCATGTGCTTCAGCCTGGCCTTGCAGTCCAAGGTGCTGCAACTGGCGTCGGATGCAACGGACGTGGCCATGGCCATGTTCTCCGGCCTGTACAACGTCGGTATCGGCGGTGGGGCGCTGCTGGGCAGCATCGTGGTGAGCCAGGTCGGCCTGGCCTGGATCGGTGGCGTCGGCGGTTCGCTGGCCGTGGCCGGCTTGGTCCTGTGCCTGTACGCCACCTGGCGGTTCTTCGGGGGTCAGCAGGGTCTCAGCGAGCGCTCGGTGAAGTAGCGCTCCAGCGCGGCGGTGGAAGAAGACGCCTCGGCCAGCGCCACATAGCTGTCGGGGCGGATCAGGTAGAACGCGTTGCGCGCCAGCCCGGCGGCTTCATGGGCCGGGCTCCAGGCGAACACCTGCAAGGGGATCTGCCGCGCCGCGCACCAGCCGGTCAGGTCCTTGCCGGCAAGCCCATAGACATGCACCTGCCAGCCGGGCCGTGCCAGTTCGGCGAAGTTGTCTGCCGTCTCATCATGGGCCCAGGGCAGCCGATCGCCGCCATGCACGTGCCCGGCCGTGCCGAAACTCAGGGGCATCAGGCGGTAATTGAGGCCGATCTGCGACAGCGTGCGGAACATGAAGCTGCGCACCTTGCCCATCGCCATCAGCCGCGACAGCAGCACCGGTGCCAGGCGTGTGCGCAGCAGATTGGCGATACGGCCATTGGCGCTGACGAAGTTGAAGACCTGGTCGGTAGTGGCGACCAGGCGTTCGGCAAACGCCTTGCGCTCGATCTCGAAGCTGTCGAGCAGTTCGTCGGTGGCCTTGCCGTGCAGTACGCTGGCGAGCTTCCAGGCCAGGTTGATGGCGTCGCCGATCCCGGTGTTCATGCCCTGGCCGCCGGCCGGGCTGTGCACGTGGGCGGCGTCGCCGAGCAGGAAGGCGCGGTGGCGACGGAACTGCTGGGCCACGCGGTGGTGCACACGGTAGGTGGAGAACCAGTTGACCTGTTCGACCTGGAGCTGCATGTGCTCGATGGCGCGGCTGCTGACATCCTCGAAGGTGAGGTTTTCCGCATGTTCGGCACGTTCGTCGCGCACCGTGCCGATCAGCCGTGCGCGGCCCGCGCCGGCCAGCGGGAAGACCGCGACGAAGTCCGCCTCGTCGAGGTCCACGTGCAGTTCGCCGTCCAGCGCCGGCCCCGAGGCCTGCACGTCGGCAACATAGAACACCTGCTGGTAGGTGCCGCCGGGGAAGCCGATGCCGAGGGCCTTGCGCACCGCCGAACGGGCGCCGTCGCAGCCGGCCAGGTAAGGCACGCGACAGTCTTCTTCGTGGCCATCGGGCAGGCGCAGGCGGGCCACGGCCTGCTCTTCGTCCTGGTTCAGTTCGAGCAGTTCGGTGTTCCACTGCACCTCGACGCCGAAGCCTTGCAGGCGCTCGATCAGCAGCTTCTCGTGTTCGTCCTGCGGGTAGATTTCCAGGAAGGGGTAGGGCGTCAGGCCAGCGCCGATATTTTGCAAGGACAGCTTCGCCGCCTTTTGCCCCCTGACCCACAGATTGGCCGCCGGCACCTGATGGCCGCGCTCGACCACCGTGTCGGCCAGGTCCAGCTGGCGATACAGTTCCAGGGTGCGCGCCTGGACCGCCAGGGCACGGGAGGTGGTGCCGGGGCCGGTCGCCTTGTCGACGATGCGCACCTTGACGCCCAGCCTGCTCAACCACAGGGCAAGCACCAAGCCCGTGGGGCCGGCGCCGATGATCAGGACTTCTGTGTCATTCATGCCACGCTCTCCTGGTGATTGTCAGGAGAGTGTAGAGGTGGGCGTCAGTCTTCGCCGAAGCTGACGAGGAGGAACGCTTGCACCGTTGTCAGGATTTCTCGCGACAGTGCGTCATCCGCGCAGGCCCGGGACAGGCCAAGGGCGCCGACCATGGCGCTGAAGGCGACCATGGCCTGCTTGCGCTTTTCCTCATCGTCACCGCCGAGCAGGCGGGCGATACCCTTGATGTTGGCGCGCAGCTTGTTGGTGTACAGCTCGCGGGCCTCGCCCTCGACCCGACCGATATCGCTGACCAGCGCACCGACCGCGCACCCGGTGCCGACGCCGTCGCGGTGCTCGGGGCTCAGGTATTCGCTGACCAGGGTGGGGAAATTCGCCCGGTGGCTACGTTGCGGGTCTTCCGAGCGCTTGAACGCCGCGTCCAGTGCCTCTGCCACCAATTGGTCGCGGGAGTCGAAATGCTTGTAGAAGCCGCCATGGGTCAGTCCGGCTTCCTTCATAAGGTTGGCAATGCTCAGGCCGTCGAGGCCCAGCTCGCAGAAACGCTCGGCGGCGATGGCGACGATACGTTCGTGGGTGCTCTGCTTGCTGGCTTGGGAATGGCCCATGGTGGCGGTCTCCTGCGTGATCCGGGGGCGGATGATAGCACCGCCCCCGGGCTGCGGCTTACCAGGTCTCCCCGAATGGTCGCACTTCGCTCAGGAAGCTCCAGGCGCTGCGGGGTTGCTGGATCAGATGGCCGACCTCGCCGGCGATATCGTCCGGCTGGATAAAGAACGCGTCCGGTTTGGTCGGGTGCATCTTGCGGGTCCATTCCACATCGATCACCGCGTCGATCACCAGGTAGGCCACATGCACGCCCTTGGGGCCCAGGTCACGGGCGATCGACTCGCTGAGAATGCGCTGCGCCGCCTTGGTTGGCGCAAAGGCGGCGAAATGGCCCTTGCCGCGCAAGGCCGAGGTATTGCCGGTGACGATGATCGCGCCCTGGCCCTTTTCCACCATTGCCGGCGACAGCGTGCGAGCCAACTGCAGCAAGGCCATGACATTGGTCTGGAAGTTGGCTTCGAGGGCCTGCGGATCGATTTCGCGGAAATTGCCGAAGGTGGCGCCGACGGCGTTATGCACCAGCACGTCGGCGTCGCCCAGCTCGGCCTGGATCTGCTCCAGCGTGCGCTGCAGTTGCGCGCTATCGCTGACGTCCACCGGGAAAGCATGGGTGTCCGCCAGTTCGCCCTGCAGGGCGGCGAGGCGGTCGGCGTTGCGCGCCAGCATGGCCACGCGGTAGCCGTCGGCCACCAGGCGACGAACGATGGAGGCGCCGGTACCCGGGCCGACGCCGGTGACGATGGCAAGTTTCTTGGTGGTCATGGTTCAGGCTCCTTTGGATTGGGCAATGGCGGCGCGGACGAAATCGAGGCGGTCGTTGCCGAAGAACATGTCGTCATCGCAGAAAAAGGTCGGCACGCCAAAAACGCCGCGCTCGATGGCCAGCGCGTTATTGGCGGCCAGGCGCTCGCGCACGTGCGGGCTGTCGGCGAGCTGCCAGAGGTCGGCATCCAGCTCCAGGTTACGCAGGAAAGCCTCCCGGCCTTGCGTGCTGGCCAGGTCGTCGCTGCCGGCCCAGACCGCCGCGAACAGGGCAGGGTGCAGGGTTTCGAACACCCCGGCCTGCTGGGCGGCGACGGCAAGGCGCACCAGCAGGGCGTTATCCAGCCGGCCTTCTCGCATGGCCTGGAACAAGGCGCGATTGGGGGCGAAAGGCACCTGGTAAAGGGCTGCCCAACGGGCCGCGTCGATGCCGGAATAACGGGCTTTCGGCGGACAGGCGGGCGAGGGCTGGTTACCGATCTGCTTCATCACGAAGAGGATATCGACCGGCAGGTACTCGACCGGATGGTCGAGGCCGGGCAGGCGTGTGTTGGCGAGATAGGCGTAGGGACTGGTGTAGTCGAAGACGGATTGGAGATTCATGGATCCCGGTCCTGTGGCGGGTGGTTGGTCGAGGTGTTGCTGGTGTGGATGTTATTCATCATCCATTGTGGATGTCAAATGACATCCTTGTGATCGAACGCATCACTTCAGGACAGCATCGCGCTCATGTGGGAGCGGGTTCACCCGCGATTACGATGGGGGATTCACTAACGTCATCGCGGGTGAACCCGCTCCCACAAGGTCCCTGAAAATCAAAGAGTTATGTCTTGTTCCATGAGCGGTGCACCAGCACATCTCCCCGCCGTCAGGACACCAGGAAAGCCTGTGTAGCCTCATTGGTCCGACGTGCGTACTCGACGATCCAGTCCCGGAACACCATATGCGGACGGGACCTTTCCAGTGCTGCGTCATGCACCAGGTACTCGACATGGCCGGTATTGACGATGTCGTCGATCGGCCGCACCAGGACCCCACTGGCGAAATCCGCCAAGGGCGCCACGTAGGCCCACATCAGCATCACCCCTTGCCCGGCGTAGGCTGCACGACAAGCGAGGTCGTAGTTGGAGACCGAGAGGGTGTAGTCGATACCCCGGGTCTGGCAGCCGGCGCGGGTGAACCAGTCCGGCCAACCCTTGACCGTGCGCAGGTGGCGGACTTCGAAATCGATCAGCTTTTCCCGGGAAAGGTCGGCGATGCTGGTGAAGGTCCGGCCTTTGAGGTAGGCGGGCGTACAGGCCGGAAAGATCACTTCCTCGAACAGGCCGATGCACACCTGACCGCCGCATTGGCCCTGGTCGTAGAGGATGGTGAAGTCGCTGTCATTGTTGCGGATGGCGGCGTAGTCTTCACCATCGACCGCAATGACCCGCACCCGGATATCCGGATTGCGGTCCTTGAACTCGGCAATCCCCGGTAAAAGCCAGAAGCTGGCGATGGCCATGCTGGCGCTGATGGTGACCGTCGGACTCCGGTCGTTCTCGATGGTCTCTACCGTCCTGCGCAGCTCTGTCAGGCTGCGCTCTATGCCGTCAAGCAGGGTCCGGCCCGCCTTGGTCAGTTCCAGGGTCTTGTGCGTGCGGGTAAACAGCTGCACCCCCATGCTCTGTTCAAGGTGCTTGATCTGCCGGCTCACGGCGCTCTGCGACAGGTTGATCTCTTCGGCAGCCCGGGTGAAGCTCAGGTGCCGGGCTGCCGCCTCGAAGGCTTCGAGATTCTGCAGCGGTGGAAGACGTTTTCTTGAATTGACCATGTCCTACCTTGTCTAGTACTCGGTCCTCCCTACCCAGCGCTCCCTGGCCAGATACGCCTTGACTCCAAGATCGAGGAAGGGCCTGGGCGGCAGCGTTTGTGGTTCACCCAGCTCGCGCATGTCGGGGATCAGCGGGTTGTCCACCCCGCAGGCCAGGTCGGCCAGGGTCACGCCGGCTATGGTCTGCTTGGCGATACCGACGCCATTGCAACCGACGGCGGCGTAGACGTTGTGATCGATCTTGCCCCAACGCGGCGCTCCATTGCGAGTGATAGAGAAAAAGCCCATCCAGAAATGCTCCAGCACCACGTCCTGCAGTTCTGGAAAACGTAGCAGGAATACCTGCCGATGCTGCGCCCTGACGCGCTCGCGGGTTCGTTCGTCAACCTGCAGGCGTGGCGTGAAGTCGAAATGCTGGCGAATCAGGATGCGATGGTCGCGGGTGTAGCGCAGGGTGGCGCCGCTCACGGCGTTGGCGGGCGTTACGCCCCATTCATCGATATCGCCTATCCGTCGGCGCTGCTCAGCGGTCAACGGGCGGGTCAGGCTGCCATAGGACGCGACGTTGAACAGCTGCCTGCCGAAGGCAGGGAGTTGCGAGGCGCTACCGTTGTTGGCGAGCATCAGCCGGTGCGCCCGGACCGAGCCCTGGGCGGTGTCGGCGGTGATCGTCGTGGCGCATTCCAGGCGGGTGACCGCACTGTTTTCAAACAGGCTGACATTTTCCGGCAAGGTATCGGCCAGGCCACGGGTCAGGGCTGCCGGGTTGAGCAGTACGCAGCCCGGGGTATAGATCCCGGCATGAAAGAACGAGGTCCCCAGCCGGCTGGCAAGTTGCGCCTTTTCCAGCCATTCATAGGGCTCGCCCAGAATCTGCAGTTCCCGGGCATGCTGGCGCAGCAGGGTTTCGGCCAGGCGCGGGGCGGCGGTGCAGTGGTATTTGCCTTTCTCGCTCCAGTCGCACTGGATGCCCTGCGAACGGACGATTTCCGCCAGGTGAGCGATGCCGGCTTTCATCAAGCGTTTGTAGTTCACGGCCTTTTCCAGCTCGGCAGTGGAGCTGCCGACGTTATGCGGCACGTCGATGGCAAAGCCGGAATTGCGTCCCGAGGCGTTATCCCCGGCTTCGCCGGCTTCAAGGATCACGATCCGCTCATCGGGGCGGTTGTGGGCCAGGCGCCTGGCCGTGGCCAGCCCGGCGTAGCCGGCACCGATAACCAGCCAATCGGCTTCCAGCCGCTGGCGAAGGGGTGGATGGGGCTGGCGCGCAGGCAGGATTGCCGACCAGCCATTGGTGCGGTCGTCGTGGGGTTTGAGTCTGATGTCCATGTGTGCAGTGTCCATGCTGATCATGCGCCTGGCGGAGTTATCACGTAGAACACCTTCGCCTGGCTGCCGAAGTACTTGACCGTGGTGTTCTTCGGTATGCGCAAGGTGGTTTGCGGCCCACCTTCGAAGCGCTCTCCCGACTCCAGCTGGAAGCCGAAGTGACCTTCGAGAACGATCAGTACCTCGTCGTAATCCAGGGTCTTGTAGGGCGACTCGTCGCCGTCCCATCGCGCGAAGCCTGCCAGCAGGGGCCCTGCGTCGGCGGGAGGAATCGACCAGCCCATCTCGACCCTGGCGTTGCCGGACTGCGGTCTGGCGCGGTAGTGCACCTGTTCGGCGGTGACTTGCAATGGCTGGATCATCGTACTTCCCTCTGCATGTGGCGGGCGCAAGCCCAGTAGTGATAGCTCGCCCAGAAACCGGTGAAGGCGCAGCCGAGCAACACGTAGCGCAGCGACTCGGCGGGGTTGGCAAGGTGCGGGGCGATCCAGTCCGACAACAGCCCCACCAGTTGTGGTGCGATGGCGAGGTTGGCGATGTTCGCGGTGAACAGCAGGATCGCCGAGCCCTTCGCGCGCATCCCGGCGGGGTAGAGGTTTTGCAGCAGGCCGATGGAGGGGCCGATGTAGATGTAGGTAATGGGTACGAACAACCACAGCAGGACATGGGTGATGCCGAGGTCCGGCGTCAGGAACAGGGCGACGGAACACAGCGTCCCGAACAGGGTGGTCCAGGCGACGAACTCCGGTTGCCGGGACATTGGCCTGCTGCGCAATAACAGCATCACCAGTACGGTAATCACCATCATTGCCGTGCCGGCGACCCCATGGATAGGCCCGAGCAGCGAGCCTGCCTCGCCTACGGACAAGCCATGGCTGCGCACCAGGAAGGAGGTGGCCCACCACAGGATGCCCCAGCCCCAGAAGGTGATCACGGTGGCACCCGCGATCAGGTGAAACAGTGCACGCCGTTGCACGCTGTAGGCGAGCGTTGCCTTGTAGCCGTTACCTTGGGCCTGCACGGGTTGCTGGTCATCCTGGACGCGTTTCGGCTCGCGGATGCACAGCCAGGCCAGCAGGGCGAACGGCAACCCGCAAAGACCGAACACCAGCAGCGTGGTGCGCCAGCCATGGGCATCGTTCAGGTAGCCCGCGCCTGAAGCCCCCAGCCAGGCCCCGACGCTGGCGCCGATGCCGTACACCGAGAGCGCGAAGGCACGCAGCCTGGGGCGAAACTTGTCGGCGATGATCGAATGGCTCGGCGGCGTGCCGCCGGCTTCCCCGACACCGACGCCGATTCGTGCCAGCAGCAGTTGCCAGAACCCCGTGCTCAGGCCGCACAGCACGGTCATGGCCGACCAGACCGCCACTGCCGCGCCGACCATGCGCTTGCGGTTGGCCCGGTCGGCCAGGGCACCGAGTGGCAATCCGGCGACAACGTAAAAGATCGCCAGCGAAGTGCCGGTAAGGAACCCGACCGATGCGTCGCTGAGCTGGAATTCGTTCTTGATCGGTTCGATCAGGGTGGAGAGCACATAGCGGTCGGCGATATTGATCGCATAGATCGCCGTGAGGATGAACAAGGTGGTCCAGGCGCCCGGGCTGGCGGCAATGGATGAGCTATCGGGGTACAGGGTGGCGCTGAGGCTGTTCGACTGCATTGACATGGATGACCTCCAGCCGCTGGCGGGCGCGCCTGGGCAGCGCCGACAGCTTGTTATTGTTCTGCTTGGATGGACTGCCCGGCAGGGCCGTGTACGCGAGCCAACATACCTTTCGCTGGAAATTGGCAAAAACGCATATTTCTTCTGGGTTGCATGCGTGGGATGCATGCACGGTGGGAAAGGACAGGACTGGGCTTGTAGGAGCGAGGCTTGCCCGCGTAGGCATGGGTATCTACACATCTTTTGAGGTGAGAGGGCCTGCCAGTAGATCGCATCAGGGCTGACAGGTGCTTGTCATGACTTTTTTGGCGCCCTTGAGATCGAGCGCCGCGCGGGCGGCGCTCGATCTGGAGGGCGCTGAAGATCTACCGGCATGCATCTGGTGGCCATGACGCCGTTCTCTGGCAGGCACCTCGCCACCGCCACTGCTCAGAAAAGATGTGTAGATACCCATGCCGCGAAGGGCCGCAAGGCGGCCCCCAAAAACCATCCAGCACAAGCTTGAGCGTGGACGCTTTCCCTGGTTCGGTGCCTCTTGGCCCCAGTGTGTCTGATGCTCGGCGTGATAGGGCTTGGGGCCGCGTTGCAGCCCTTTACGACGGTTCGGCGGTCCGACAAGCCACGCTCAAACCCTGCCAACCTGCATTTTCCCCAATAGGGACGCCACGCAGTAAAGGTGCGGATTTACTGAACTGCCGCGATTGGCCTCAACGCGACATAAGACCCAAGTCCCGAGTCTGCCGGGCAAATCCGGGAACCCTGGGTTTCGTGGGTGAATCTGATCAGGCGTCCTCAGTCCCCAACCCCAACCCTGACTCTGCCTTCCTCTTCAACAACGACTCCACCAACGCCTGGCAGATCTCCAGCGAATGCTGGGTCGCCCAGGCCAGGCTCTGCATCGGTTTGCTGGCCGATTCGCAGACCTGGTAGTTGGTTTCATAGGCCGAGGCCAGGGACAGGGTGAGGTGGACCAGCACATCTTCCATCCGGGCGCCCTCGCATACGGCGAACAGGGGCGGGTGGGTGCCGTTGCAGGTGGCGAAGTGGGTGTGGGCGCTGACGGGGGTATTGGCGGGTGGATCGGGAACGGGCTTGCTCATTGCGTATCTCCTCGGTTGATCGGATACGCCACACCGTCGTGACCAAACGATGGGTGGCGACTGTGACACAGGTTGGTCAACCGGGAACCGAGGCAAACCCGGCGCGCTGAAAAGCGCCCTGCGCACAGCCGCCATAAAGCAGCAGCCACGAAAAAGCGCCCGCCAAAACGGATGGGCGCCTGCGCGCTTCGGATTTGCCAGGTGACCAAACCTGATCGCTGATATGCAGCGACCGAGGCAGCCTAGGCACTGATTTCCAGGAGCGCAATGACAAAGACGGCGCGGAAGTATGCTTGGGAAATTGCCTACAAGAAAGTCGGAAGGGGCAGGGGTTTGTAGCGCTATGCGACAGCCGGGAAGTTGCTAAACGAGCCGGGATCGGGTGCATGGGTATCTACGCATCTCTGGCTGATGGCCGATGCGGCTCAGGAGCGTGGCTTGTCGGACCGCCGAACCGCCGCGAAGGGCCGCATCGGGTTTCGGATTCAAGGCGTCTTGTAGATCGCATTAATCCAGACAGTCCGGTGTGGCAGGTTTTGGGACCGCCTTGCGGTCCATCGCAGGCAAGCCAGCTCCTACCCGGACCGAGTCGACTAGAAGACGTCGCGCAACCCTGTAAATACCTGAACCAAACCAAAGGTGCCGATAACCACAGCGGAAACTGCAGAGATGCCCCGCATGAATGAAACAGACATTTTCTTACGTAACACCGCCGTAAGCCCGCTCAAGCATAGCCACCAGGCAGCAGAACCCAAAAACACCCCGCAGAGCATTGGAAGCGTGGCAAACCACAGTGCTCTGCCTTCCTGTGGGTGCTCGACGGACAGCGGGCCCGGCGTTACTCATTGATGACGGGAAAAGGGTACGTGTCCGCCCGATTGTGCTGAATGCGCTTTCCAAGGAATATTCATCCTTTACCTAAGGAATTAAGGCATATGGACGATATCGACTGGAAAATCCTCGGCCGCCTCCAAAGCAACGGCCGTATGACCTACACCGAACTCGCCCGCCACGTGCATCTCTCGGTGCCAGCCGTCACCGAACGCGTCAAGCGCCTGGAGGAGGGCGTGATCGAGGGCTACGCAGCGCGAGTCAACCCGGTAGCAGCGGGTTACCAGGTCAGCGCAATGTTGGCCATGACGGTCCCCCAACCTGCCAAAGCCAAATTCCTCAAGCTCCTGCAGTCGATCCCGGAAGTCCTGGAGTGCCACCACATCACCGGCGCCGACTCCTACATCTTCCGCGTAGTCGCCGCCAGCATGAGCGACCTCGAGCGGCTGATCGAAAAGATCAACCTCTACGGAGAAACGCGAACCTCAATCGTGATGTCCACCCCGATCCCTCCAAGAGCGCTTGAACGACCCGTTCGACCGGCCTGACCGTTGTACCCTCAGCGCCGTGCAGAAAGCTGCTGCGGCGCCAGAAACGCGTCGTGGAAGTAATTGCGGAAGGCGTGCATCGCCGGGGTGAATTCCCGCTCGCGATGCCAGGCCAGGCCGACGCTCATGGGGGTGACCTTGTCGACGATGGTCACGGTTTCGATACGCTTGCCCTCCAGCGACCAGGGGCGGTGCACCAGGTCGGAGAGGATCGCTACGCCGCTGCCGTTGGCTACCATGCTGCGCACCGCTTCGACGGAACTGGTGCGAACCCGCACGTTGGGCTGCTGGTGGGCATGTTCCCAGTAGCGCATGGCGCTTTGTTCGGCTTCGTCGACGGTCAGCAGGATGAAGGGCTCGCGGGTGACATCGGCCAGGCTCACGGCCGAGCGTTCGCACAGCGGATGGTGGCTGGGCAGCCATAGCCGGCGTTCGGAGTTGAACAGGGTTTCCGAGACGATGTCCGGGTGGGTGAGGTTCGAGGTGAGCACCACCGCCATGTCGAATTCGCTTTCCAGCAAGCCTTGCTCGATGGCCTGGCGCTCCCGTTCGTGCACGTCGATGGTCACGTCCGGGTACCAGTGTTCCAGGCGTTGCAGGTGGTGCGGCAGGAAGTAGCCGAGCACCGTGTAGCTGGCCGCGACGCGCAACAGGCCGCTGGCGCGGACATCCGGCAGCGGACTGTTGAGGGCGTCGTCGACGCTGCGCAGGATCACGTAGGCCCGGTTGAGAAAGTGCCGCCCGGCATCGGTCAGGCTCATGCCCTGGGCCGAGCGCTGGAACAGCAGCGTGCCGAGCAGGCTCTCCAGTTCCTTGATCGCGGTGGTCACTGCCGACTGGGAAATGTTCAGGTGAATCGCCGCCTGGGATATCTGCCCGATCTCCGCCGTGGCGACGAAATAGCGAACCTGGCGCAGGGTCAGTGACATGCAAGCTCCATGTGATGGGGTATCTGTTTTTCAGAAGATACACCCTCTGATAATAGATCTTCCCAAGGGGGTGGCTGGAATCTAACGTGGTCTGCATGAAGTCACAAGCGTCAGGAGCACGTGCATGCAGGCAGTAGATTTTAACTCGGACATGGGCGAAGGCTTCGGTCCGTGGACCATCGGCGACGGGGTCGACAACGAGCTGATGGGCTTCATCAGTTCGGCGAACATCGCCACCGGCTTCCATGCCGGCGACCCCGGCACCATGCGTCGCACGGTCGAACAGGCCAGGCGCCTGGGCGTGGCCGTCGGTGCCCATCCGGGTTTTCGCGACCTGGTCGGGTTCGGTCGCCGCCATATCAATGCGCCGGCCCAGGAGCTGGTGGACGACATGCTCTACCAGCTCGGCGCCCTGCGTGAGCTTGCCCGGGTTCAGGGCGTGGCCCTGCAGCACATCAAGCCTCATGGGGCGCTGTACATGCACCTGGCCCGGGACGAGGAAACGGCGCGTTTGCTGGTGGAAAACCTGCAGCGCCTGGAGCCCGAACTGCTGCTGTATTGCATGCCCGGTTCGGTGATCTGGCGTATTGCCACGGAACTCGGCCAACCGGTGATCCGCGAGTTCTACGCCGACCGCGAATACGACCTCAGCGGCTCCATCGTCTTCACCCGCAATGTGCGTGGCTACGACCCGGCTCAGGTTGCTGCGCGGGTGCTGCGTGCCTGCCAGGAAGGGGTGGTGCGCACGGTAGAAGGCGAAGACCTGCCGATCACCTTCGACTCCATCTGTTTGCACAGCGATACACCCGGCGCCCTGGCGCTGGTCGAGGCCACCCGCAAAGCGCTCGATGGCGCGGGGATCAAGGTGCGTGCACCGCGATAACGCAAGCGAAGACACCTGGCACGCAGACGCCAGGGTTTACCCGAGACACCCATTTTTGGCCTGCCTTTCTACAAGTATTCCAAGAGGAACAGACATGGCGCAGCACCCAGTCATCACCCCGTTGCCGGGGACTTTCTACCGCAAGGCCACCCCGGACTCGCCGAACTACGTCGAGGCCGGTGCCGAAGTCAGTGCCGACACGGTGATCGGCCTGATCGAGGTCATGAAGCAGTTTTCCGAACTGACCGCCGGTGTGGCAGGGCGCCTGGACGCGTTCCTGGTCGAGGACGGTGATCCGGTGGAGCCGGGTCAGGTTATCGCCACACTCGAAGACGCGTGAGGGCATGAGCATGACTCAAGGCATTGGTAAATTGCTGATCGCCAACCGTGGCGAGATCGCCGTGCGCATCATCCGTGCCGCGAAAGGCCTGGGGATTCCAACCGTGGCGGCGTGCAGCGAAGCAGACGTCGATTCCCTGGCCGCGCGCCTGGCCGACGAAGTGCACATCCTCGGCCCGGCCCGCGCCGACAAGAGCTACCTCAATGTCGAGGCCTTGCTCGGTGCCCTGAAGGCCACCGGAGCCAACGCGGTCCATCCCGGCTACGGCTTTCTTTCGGAAAACGCCGAGTTCGCCGAAGCGGTATTGGCCGCCGGGGCGATCTTCGTCGGCCCGTCCCCCGAGACCATCCGGCGCATGGGCGACAAGGCCGAAGCCCGGCGCACCGCGCAAGCAGCAGGCGTGCCGGTGGTGCCCGGTTCCCCCGGTGAACTGTTCGATGTGGAGTCGGCGCTCAAGGCCGCCGAATCGGTCGGTTTCCCGCTGTTGATCAAGGCCTCGGCTGGCGGCGGCGGGCGCGGCATTCGCCTGGCGGAAAACCCGCAACAGTTGAGCGAAGAATTCCCTCGTTCCCAGCGCGAAGCCCAGGCCGCCTTCGGCAATGGCGCGCTGTATCTGGAGCGCTTTATCGGCAAGGCCCGGCACATCGAAGTGCAGGTGCTGGGCGACGGCACGCATGCGGTGCACCTGTTCGAGCGCGAGTGTTCTTTGCAACGCCGTCGCCAGAAGATCTTCGAAGAGGCACCGTCGCCGGTCCTCGATGCGCAGCAGCGCGAGGCCCTGTGCGCGAGCGCCGTGCGCCTGACCGAGGCGCTGGGCTATCAGGGCGCCGGCACCCTTGAATACCTGTACGACGACGCCACCGGCGAGTTTTTCTTCATCGAGATGAACACGCGGATCCAGGTAGAACATCCGGTCAGCGAACTGGTCACCGGCATCGATCTGGTCCAGGCCATGTTGCGCATTGCGGGTGGCGAGCCACTGGGGCTTCAGCAAAGCGATATCAGGCTCAACGGCGCAGCCCTGCAGATGCGCCTGAACGCCGAAGACCCGGCGCGGAATTTCTTCCCCAGCCCGGGGCTTGTGCAAGCGCTGAACTGGCCGCAAGGCGAGGGCGTGCGGGTCGACAGTCATCTGTATGAAGGCTACCGCGTGCCGCCGTACTATGACTCGCTGCTGGCCAAGCTGATCGTCCATGGCCGTGATCGCAGCGAAGCCCTGGCCCGTGCGCGATGGGCGGTAGAGCAGACCACGCTCACCGGCATGGCCAGCACCTTGTCCTTGCATGGTGAACTGCTGGAGCAACCCTGGTTGCACAGCGCCGACTTCCACACCGGCACCCTGGAAACCTGGCTGGCCGAGCGCCGCAGCGGAGGTGAAGCATGAGCAGTCCGATTCGCTACAGCTTTGGCGCCGACGAACATCTGTTTGCCGAGGTCAGCGACAGCATGTCCCTTGAAGCCTTCTTCAAGGGCATGGCGGTGACCCGTGCGGTGGAGCGCCTGGCCCTCGATGGCGTGCTCGACGTGTGCCTGGCCAACGCCTCGTTCCAGATCCGTTTCGATCCGGATCGCATCGCGCCGGCCGATCTGCTTGAGGCGGTGAAGGGCGCCGAGGCCGAGGCCGTGGCCGAGCGCACCCTGCACACGCGGATCATCGAGATTCCGGTGCTCTACAACGATCCCTGGACCCACGAAACCCTGATGCGTTTTCGTGACCGCCACCAGGACCCGAGCGCCACGGACCTGGAGTACGCTGCGCGCATCAACGGCCTGGCCGACGTCGAGGCGTTCATCGCTGCCCACAGTGGCGCGCCGTGGTTCGTGTCGATGGTGGGCTTCGTCGCGGGCCTGCCGTTCATGTTCCAGATGGTCGAGCGCGAACGCCAGCTGCAGGTGCCCAAGTACCTGCGGCCGCGTACCGACACGCCGAAATTGACCCTCGGCCATGGCGGCTGCTTCGGTTGCATCTACTCGGTGCGTGGCGCCGGTGGCTACCAGATGTTCGGCGTCACCCCGGCACCGATCTACGACCCGCAGCAGCGCCTGGCGTACCTGAAGGAGCACATGGTGTTCTTCCGTCCCGGCGACATCGTGCAGTTCAAGCCGATGGACCGCGAAGCCTATGACCATGCCGTCGCCGAGGTCGAAGCCGGGCGCTTCGACCTGCGCATCCGTGCAGTGGAGTTCTCGCTCGATGCGTTCCTCGCCGACCCGGTCGGCTATCCCAAGTCGCTGCAGGAGGTGCTGGCATGATCAAGGTACTCAAACCCGGTCTGGCCACCTCGGTGCAGGACCTCGGCCGCGAAGGCTACTACCACCTGGGCATCCCGCCATCCGGCGCGCTGGACCAGTACGCCCTGAGCGCCGCCAACCAGCTGGTCGGCAATCCGGCCAATTCGGCGGCGCTGGAGTGTACGTTGCTGGGGCCGGAGCTGGAGTTCCAGCAGGATGCGCTGGTGGCAGTCTGTGGCGCGCAGATGACCCCCAAGGTCGATGGCGTGGACATGCACCTGGACACCGCGTTCGAAGTGAAGGCCGGGCAAGTGCTGCGTTTCGATTTCCCCAAGGCCGGCGCACGGGCGTATCTGGCGGTGGCCGGCGGCATCGATGTGCCGCTGGTGCTCGGCAGCCGTTCCACCTACGCGCTGGGGGCGCTGGGCGGTTTTCAGGGGCGCCGGCTGGCGATCGGAGATGAACTGCCGGTAGGTGTCGCCAGCGGCAAAGGGCGTGTCGGGGCGAGCCTGCCGATGGCGCTGCGTCAGTCGCTGGGCGGAGAGATTGTCCTGCGGGTGGTGCCGGGGCTGTACTACGAGCGCTTGACTCCGGCGGCGGCGGACAGCTTCTTCGCCGAAGCCTGGACCGTCGGTTCGGAAGCGGATCGCATTGGCTATCGCTTCAAGGGTGGCAGCCCGCTGAGCTTCCAGCCGCGCGAGCAGCCGTTCGGCGCAGGCTCCGATCCGTCGAACATCGTCGACAGCTGCTACCCGATCGGTTCGATCCAGGTACCGGCAGGGCTCGAGCCCATCGTGCTGCACCGCGATGCGGTGTCCGGGGGCGGCTACGCCATGATCGGTACGGTGATCAGTGCCGACCTCGATCTCATCGGCCAGATGCAACCCAACCAGAAGGCGCGCTTCATCGCGGTAACCCTGGACGAGGCGCTGCAAGCTCGACGCTCCTACAAGAAGAAGCTCGCCTGCCTGAGCACGCTGTTCCCTTCCTGATTTGCCCGCCGCAAGTCGCGGATCAACCACAAGGCAAGCCAACGCCGCACTTCGGTGCGGGGGCGGCTGCCCGCGTTTTACCTCTGGCGGTTCAGCCAACGTTATCCGTCCGGGTCGAAACCTTTCATCTGTCATGAGAAACCTCCGCCGCCGGATCTCGCCCATGAACGAACGCCACCCTCATCCATAACGAGGCCGAGCGCCACCGATCCCAAGACACTTGGTCATCATGACCCTTCGACGCTCTCTATTTGCCCGCGGCGCAGTATTTTCCCAATACGCGCTGTTCTGTATCCCTGCCCAGGCGGCAACCCTGTGGTTGTTCAGACGAGAGATCCATTGGGCCGAACGCTGGTCCTTACCGGGCGCTCAGGCAACACTGCCGCTTGCAACTGCTGCCCCACGGGGCCATCGAACGACAGGTCACCGTTCACTGCGCGGTCTTCGGCAATGCGCCCCGCATCGAGCACGACGACCCGCTGACAGAAATAACGCACCAGGCTCAAATCGTGAGTGATCAGCAGGAAGGCTGTGCCGCTTTCGCGACGCAGTGCCTCAAGGCGTTGCAGCAGTTGCAATTGCAGTACCCGATCGAGGTTTGATAACGCCTCGTCGAGCACCACCAGCTTCGGTGAAATCACCAGTGCCCTGGCGATGCTGGCCCGTTGCAGCTGGCCGCCGCTGAGTTGCTGCGGCCGGCGCTCGGCATGCTCGGCGCGCAGGCCCATTTGCTCCAGTAATTCAACGGCCCGTGTGTGCCGGGCTGCCTGATCCAGATTGGTCAAGTGGCGCAATGGCTCGGCAATGCTCCAGCCGATGCTGCGCTGCGGGTTGAAGGCCCCCGGCGCGTCCTGGAACACCAACTGCACGGTGCGCTGGAAGGCACGCGCTGATTCGCCACGTAGTTGGCTGACCGCTTGTCCAGCGAAGGTCACCTGGCCTTGGCTCGGTGTTTCCAGCCCAAGCAGCAGACGAGCAAGCGTGCTTTTGCCGCTGCCGCTGCTGCCCAGCAGGCCGACCGACTGACCTGGCTCAAGCCTCAGGTCCAGACTGTCGAGGACTTGCAACCAGCCGCGTTTGTGCAGGATTCCGCCCGTGCGGTAGCGGTGGCTCACCTGTTGGACATGCAGCAGACTCATGGTTGGCTCCCGCAGAGGATTTGATGGGCTTCAAGCATCGTGCGCGCGGTGGTGCTGATCGGATGGGTGAACAGTGAATGCACCGGTTGCTGCTCGACGATACGCCCAGCCTCCATCACCGCGACCTGGTCGGCACAGCGTGCGACTACGCCCATGTCATGGGTCACCAGCAGCACGCCCAGGCCCTGCCGTTCAACCAGCTCCATGAGCAGATCGAGAAAGCGTGCCTGGCTCAACAGGTCCAGGTCGCTGGTGGATTCGTCAGCCAGCAGAAATGGCGTCTCGGCCATCAGCGCCAGGGCTATCATCATGCGCTGGAGCATGCCGCCACTGAGCTGGAAGGCAAACGACTGGAGTACCCGCTTGTGCTCCTTCAGGCCTACGACTTCCAGGCAATGGGCCAGGCGCTCACGGGCAGCGGCACCGGTCATGCCGCGCTGGCGTAGCGTTTCCAGGCCGTGGCTGGCCATATCGCGTACAGGGTTGAACGCACTGCGCGGGTTTTGCAGGACCAGGCTAGCCAGGCGACCGCGCACCTGGCTGGCGCCCAGCGATTGGCCGTCGAGCAGCAACGCGCCCTGCGTGCGCACAAGCCCCGCAGGTAACAGGTCAAGCATGCCCAGGCAGCTCAGCGACTTTCCTGAACCACTGGCTCCAACCAGGGCGCTGACTTTACCGCGACGCAGTTGCAGATCGACGCCATGCACCAGCACACCGGCATTGGTTTCGATACGCAGGTCACGCACTTCAAGAGTCGATGGGCTCATCTAGTGGCGCTCCCGGGTTGGGTCGAGGCGGTCACGCAGCGCATCGCCCAGCAGGTTGAAAGCCATCACCGACAAAAAGATCATCAGCCCCGGCAACAGCAGCAGGTGTGGGTTCGTCCAGATGAACTCCTTGGCATCGTTGATCATCACGCCCCATTCGGCGGTTGGCGGTGTCACGCCCAGGCCAAGGAAGGAGAGGCCCGAGACGTGCAGCATCATGTGGCCGATGTCCATGGTCGCCAGCACCAGCAGGGGACCGGCGATATTCGGGAGCACGTGTTGGCGCAAACGTGTCCAGCGCGACGCACCGGCCAGTCGTGAAGCCAGCACGTACTCGCGACCACGCTGGGCAATCACCATGCCGCGCACCATGCGCGCGTACCAGGCCCAGTGCGAGAGGGCGATGGCGATGATGACGTTGGTCAGGCCGGTACCCAGCAGGGTGACGAAGAAGAACGCCAGCACCAAGGTCGGGAAGGTCATGAACATGTCGCACAGACGCATCAGCAGCAGATCGGTACGCCCGCCGACGAAGCCTGCGAGTCCACCCACGGCAAGTCCAAGGGCCAGCACCAGCGCCAGGGTCAGCATCACGCTGCCCAGCGACAGTCGGGTGCCGACGATCAAGCGTGAGAGCAGGTCGCGCCCCAGGTGATCGCTGCCCAGCCAGTGGCCGGCGTCGGGAGGCATCAGGCGTTGGCTGAGGTCGACCAGGTCGGGATCGTGCGGGGCCAGCCAAGGGCCGAACACTGCCAGCACAACCAACAGCCCAACCAGAACCAGGCCCAGAATCAGGCCAGCATTGCCAGCAAACGCCGGCCGACGAATTGTCGCGAGAACGGTCATGCGCTTGCGCCCTCCAGGCGGCTGCGTGGATCGAGCCAGGCGTAGCACACGTCCACCAGCAGGTTGCAGACCATCAGCAGGCCGGTCAGCAGCAGCGTGAAACACTGCATCACCGGGAAATCGCGGTTGAGCACCGCCGAAACTGCGAAACGCCCCAGGCCAGGCCAGGCAAAGATGGTTTCGATCACCAGCGCACCACCGATCAGTTCGCCTACGTGCATGCCGGTGGCCGTGACAAAGGGCAGCCAGGCGTTGCGCAGGACATGATCACGCCACACCAGCCGCTCGGGCAGGCCGCGGGCGCGGGCGAAGAGCACATGGCGTTGGCCGCTGACCTCAAGCAGGCTGGCACGCAGCAGGCGAGCATTGATCGACATCGACATCAGTGCGATGGCCAGCACGGGCATCACCAGATGCCCGGCCGTGCCGCGCCCGAGCGGCGGCAGCCAGCCCAGCCACAGCGAGAACAGGGCGATCAGCAGGAAAGCCAGCCAGAAGTTGGGCATCGACACGCCAAGAAAGGTGACCGCCCGCACCGCATGGTCGGGCCAGCGCCCCTGCCAGCGCGCGGCCAACAGTCCCAGCGGGATCGACAGCAACAGCGTACAGGCCAGTGCCAGCCCGCCCAGTTGAAGGGTTCCAGGCAGATAGTACAACAGGTCATCCAGTACCGGCCGACCGGTCAGATAGGAAATCCCGAAGTCCAGGTGCAGGGCCTTCCACAGCCATGTCAGGTACTGCGCGTACAAGGGGCGATCCAGGCCCAAAGCGTGGCGGACTTCGGCGATGGCGGTATCGGTGGGTGGGATATGCGACAGGCGCAGGTAATCCAGTGCCGGGTCTGTGCTGCCCAGGTGCAGCAGGACGAACACCAGCAGTGACACACCGAGCATCACCGGCACCAGCAGTATCAGGCGCAGCAGTATGTAGCGCAGCATCTCAGCGGCCCTGCTTCGGCGTCATGGCCTCGAACGGCACATCGAACAAGGTGCTACCGAACTCGACGTGAGCGACCGAATCACGGCGTACGCTGATGGCGGTGAGGTGCGAGATGGGCAGGTACACCGCTTGCTCATGCAGCGTGCTCAGGATGAAGCGGTACTGCTCGGCGCGTTGTTGCTCGTCAATGCTTGCCAGCAGCTCGCCGATACGTCGATCCAGCTCGTCCTTGATCGCCAGGCCACGCTGGGCCATGTAGTCGGCGTGGCCGGCATAGCGCATGGAGCTGATGAACGAGTGGGGGTCGTAGGGTGCGCCCCAGGTGTCGGCGAAGATCATGCCGAAATCGCCGTCGCGCTGCCGGCGTACCAATGCACCTTCCTCCACGGCACGTAGCGCGATCTGGATGCCGATCTTGGCCAGTTCGCCTTGCAGCACTTCGGCGAGGCTTTTCTGCAAGGCGCTGGTACCAAGGAACACGAGTTCGATCGAAAGCGGCTCGCCGGCCTTGCTGCGCACACTGGCTCCGGGGGCAAGCGTCCAGCCTGCGGAGTCCAGCATCTGCTTCGCTTGGGCAGGGTCGTACGGATAGGGCTCCAGTCCGATGTCGGCATACGGCATGTTGCTGGCGAACAACGTATCAGCCTTGGGTTCAAGGCCGTAGAGGATCTTGTCGATAATTGCCTGCTTGTCCACCGCCTCATTGATCGCCTGGCGTACAGCCAGGTCGCGAGTGGCGCCACGGCCTGTGTTCATGGCCAGCATGCGTGTGGCCAGCGGCGCTGAAAGTGCGGTGGCGTAGCCCTGGTCACGCAGGCGGACGAATGTGCCTGCGGTGATTTCGCCGGCTGCCCCCTGGGTCAGATCGACTTCTCCGGCCTGTAGGGCCAAGGCGCGGCTGTTGGGGTCCGGAATGACCTTCACCATCACTTCGCCGTAGGCCGGCTGTGGCCCCCAGTACAGGGGGTTGCGGACGAAATGATCGTATTCGCCCAGGCGCGACTCGGCGCGCATCCATGGCCCGGTACCGACGGGCTGCCCGGGCTTGGCGTCAGGAGCACCGAAGCGCAGCGGGCGGACCTGGGCCAGCTCCATAAGGGTCGGGTAATAAGGGTGCTTGAGCACCAGGCGCAAGGTCAGGCGGTCGGGGGCTTCGATGTGATCAAGCGTGGTCACCAGCTCCATCCAGCGGTGGCGTTGGCTGTTGGCCAGGACAGCGTCCAGGTTGGCCTTGGCGGCCGCAGCATCGAACAACGTACCATCGCTGAAGCGTACGCCGTCGCGCAGAGTGAATGTGTAGGTCTTGCCGTCTTCGGAGACCTTCCAGCCCGTGGCCAGCCACGGTTGCACGGAGCCTGTGTGGGTATAGCGAACCAGAGGTTCGTAAACCATGGCCTGGGCGTACATCTGGTTGGGTGAATAACCGCGGGGATCAAGGGGACCGGCGTTGACGGGCCAGGAGTACACCAGTGTCGGACCTGGCTGCCCGGTGTCCGCGGCCTGGGCGATGGCACTCGCCACGAGGAGAATAACGCCCCACAGGGCAGGCTTTCGTTTACCAGGCTGCTGCTTCACACTGCGTCCCCCACTTCAACGGAGGCCGTAGGCTAAAGAGTGGGGGGTATGATGTCTATGTAAAATCCTCTTACCGGAAGTTACAAAATGCAACGGATCACCATCACGCTGGATGAAGAGCTGCTCGATCTCATCGATCGGCGAGTGGAAGTGCAAGGCTACCAAGGGCGGTCCGAGGCCATTCGCGACATGCTGCGCAACGGCCTGCGCGAGGCAGAGCCCTTGCCGGATGATGCCCCGTGCGTGGCGGTGGTCAGCTACCTGTATGACCACGCCACCCGCGAACTCCCCAAGCGCCTCAACCAGACATTGCATGCCCACCATGAACTGACGCGCTCGACACTGCACGTGCATCTGGATGCGGGCCATTGCCTGGAAGTCTCGGTACTTCAAGGCCCAAGCGGCCCCATCGGCAAGCTGTCTCGCCAGTTGATGGTCGAGCGGGGCGTCGAGCATGGGCAGGTGCAAGTGATCCCGGCTCCTTGTCACACACTCACGACTCGATGAAGTGGTGTCAGGCTAAGCGCCACCCCTGGCTTGAGCTAGGTCACGGGTTTTCTCTCCAATTTGAAGCCTTACTTGGATAGCCCAGATATCTCTCAGTCGGGGCGGGGCGTTCTGTCCGATCAATTTTCCTGTGCTCCAGGGCTGACGGCCGCAGGTTGCGATGATGTTCATGGCAAATCCTCCACGGTGCGAGAACAAGGATGGTTAGCCAGAGCAGCGGTCGCTCTCGGCCAGGAGCGGTAAGCGGCTGCCGAACACACCCACCGAACCCCACCATCGCCCGGAACAGCTTCGTGCCTTGGCAGCACAGGCATTGCAGTTGCAGTCCCGGGTCGTGGCGTTGGGCAAGAAGATTCAGCTCGCTTACCCGCGATAACGTCCAGGCTTATGCCAGATGATGAGCACGAGGTTCATCGCTACGGTTCCCACCAGAGACCAAATCATCTTATCGACTGGCAGGTAGAAACTCGCAACAAGGAACAGGATGCAGTCACAAGCAAGCTGAGAGATACCCGCGTTAATCCCAAAGCGCTTCTGCACCCAGAGGACGACCGATCCGGTTCCGCCCATGGATGCATCGTGTCTCGCAAGGCACAGGATACCCATCCCCAGGAGTGTCCCGCCGATCACCCAACCGACCGAAGGATCCACACCGGAGACATTGAGAGCCGGTGTGATGAGCTTGACGCCCGCACCTAGGGCGAAACTCACAAGGACGCTTTTGAGGGTGAACGCTCGGCCCATGGTAAACAGAGCAAATAGAAGAAACGGGACGTTGATCGCTGGGACAAGAGTCGACGCAGGATAAGGACTGATGAACGACCCCAACAAGGCCATCCCGGCGATGCCTCCTGTGATAAGTCCAGACTTCCCCAGGATGGCGATTCCAGTTGCGGCCAGGGCGATCCCAGTAAACAGGCCGTAGGCGTCATCAAGGGCCGTGTGTCGAGGATATAGGGCGCCGTCATTGGTGCTCATGTGTCGCCTCCAATGAAACCGAGCGGCGCTTCGTGAGGCCCTCAACGGCTGTCACGCGGGCGATCTCCACGCCATCCCGAGCGATGATGACCTCGGTTCCGTAGATAACTTGTTCAAGGATGAATTCGAGACTCTTCAGAGCCTCTGGCATGTCGTATCTCACTTTGCGCATCTCGCTGTATTCCTTTTGGGAGTCCAGCCCTCACGTGATCGGCCGTCGGTGGATTGCACACGCCGGCGCACCTTATGACGTAGCTTGCTGCGCTACCGGGCTGCGATGAAATTATCTCCCTCCGAGTACAGAAAGTGCTTTCGTTTTGTTCGGCCAAATACCTATCATTCAGAAAATATTTCTTAGGTTTGCAGAGTATGCAGAACAATCAATTGGATGGCATGGACAGGAGGATCCTCGGGGTTCTCACGCAGGATGGCCGAGCGAGTCTTCAGGAAATCGGGAGGCAAGTAGGACTGTCCTCAAGTCCTTGCTGGCAGCGCATCAAGCGCATGGAGGAAGCGGGGATCATCCAGGGATACCAAGCGAGAATCGACATGGCGTCTCTCGGGTATGGGGAAGGCCTGATCGTTATGGTGACTCTCGACCAGCACGGTGATGATGTGCTCGCTACGTTTGAGAAGGCCCTCGCTGAGATTCCTGAGGTCATCGAAGCGTATCTCGTCTCCGGGGAATACGATTACTTTCTCCGTCTCGCAGTGAAGGACACACGGGATTACGAGAGGCTCCTCAGGGAGAAGCTCTACAAGATCCCAGGTCTACGACACTCGGTCTCCAGCTTCGTCCTTAGGCAACTCAAGGCAGCGAGTGTGCCGCTGTGACATGCAGATCGAAGCACTTGCGCCGGGCGTGGGCTATGGTCAGGCTCAACCAACGCAGCGCGTTCCCGAACACACTCGATCCTTACCTGCGCGTTTAGCGTTGTACAAGTTGCGGTCGGCATGAATGAGTATTTCGGAAATGTCTCGACCCTGGGCAAAAGGTGCTAAGCCTGCACTGAACGTAAGCGCAACCGGCGCCTCTCGGCAAGTGCGTATCGCTTCCAGCATTTTTCAGCCAGTAGCCGCGCTTTCTCAGGATCTTGCGCATCAATGATCAGACCCAATTTCTCGCCACCCAGCCGCCCTACGCAATGCCCAACAGCCATTTCATTCAAACGGCGGGCTAACACTTGAAGTACCTCATCGCCAACGGCGTGCCCATTGATCATTAATGCTTTTAAAATCATCGACATCAATCATCATGAAATAGCCACCAGGGTAGGTCTCGACAAAATCAAGCAATCGATCTATCAGTGCACGACGGTTGTACAGTGATGTCAACTGGTAGATGCTCCCACCACCCCCAGCACTGTCAACGGCAGTGAATCTAGTCGACACACTATCGGGTGATTTATAACTATCAGCTTGAAACCCACTATTCCCGCGTACACGAACAGCCGACCTGAAAAACGCCAAACCTGGTCTGACGGTGTAAACATTTGCAGCAGGAAAACTATCATGGCTAACAGAAAAGTTATCCAGGCAGCAGGACTTCCAGCTCGCTCTGCCAGCATCACATGAATCAAAAGCCAACGGGCGAGCCCCCGTAACGGAACGGCGATAATCCCGTCTCGTAACAACAATCTGATACGTTGCCCTTGGCTAGCTGACAGATTCAGAACCTCGCGAGAACGACTTATCTTCTTTAGCATGTGTCCCTAGCTCTATACTGATCCGTGCAACCGCGAAGTTAATGGCCATCGTTTGTCTCACTGTATCTGCGAAAACTGGCCGCATCTGGACTGCACTACCGCAGCAACGAAAATAGCCTTTGGCCTCGCCGTCACGAACTAATCTCATCACATGTGTCTTGGATACATGCAGGCGTGAGGATAATTCTGCATAAGTCGAGACCTTGTAGCGCCCGTTACTTGATCGATACCTTAACGCATCCAGATATAGCGCGAGCATGGGCAAGTGGCCGCCATCCCTGTTCATAATCCACTTGGCCTCTGGCAGCAGACTATCAAGCAAAATGTCGGCGTCCAAAAGCCGTACGAATCCTGTAAAGAAACACTTTAGCAGCGCGGTAGCATCTGCGTACGTGACCGGCCCATCCTTCCGCGCCAACAACAGATCTCCAGCTATCAGATACGCTTTAATGAACCTTGCGGCCTCATCAATAGCAGACGTGCTTGGCGTATAGATGCGAAAGCGTGCATCATCCGGGTGCACTTCAATGTGCATATAACCAGTTACAAGGAGGAACGAGAAATAGGACTCAAGGCTATTACGCGACAGATATCCTCGCCTGACGCAAAACTCCCGAACCTGGGACAAAGGTGTTAGAGGGCTACGATAATGAAATGCAAACAATGTCATGACTACCATTAAGCGATCATGCTTCATCAGTGCTTTGCAGAAAAAAGGTTTGCGCTCGTAGTGCTCAAGCATCAGGTCAAAATGAAGAATTATGGCGTCATCGATTTCACGTGCGTAGAAAGCGTCCTTCGTGCTTTGCAAATAATCCAGCAGTTTTTCTCGCTTCATCGATTTTTGACTACCAGAAAAGTCGCATTATTCGGCCATGCCTCTAGTAAAGCGATTATAGGTACCTCGACAAAGACTTTCGAATCACCCCAAAAATGTTTCAGTTAAGCTTTGCCTGCCGCCCACATCCAAGCCTAATCAAATTCATCACTTAATGCGCCGATCCGCAGAGTGCAGTCTTTGTCCTCCTGGTCGATTTATACGCGCCGAACAGCATCGCTACTGCACCTTCAACATCGGTCATGCGCGGTAGTTGGTAAAGGAAGGGTCCATTGCGTCCCCTTCGCGTACGAGGCGGACATCGACCATACGCACTGTCACCCTTGCCGACCGTCATGTTATATCGTGCATTGCTGCACCAAGTGGCCTGGGTTGCGCTTCATCTGCGTTCATCTGTGCTGGTCGGACTTTCAGCTTGCACCAGAAAACGCCCCCCTGCAGAAACTGACAAAAATGTAATGTCGATGTCAGCGTCCTAACAGTTCCGGAAACTCATTCGACCTTGTATCTGTCGCCATGACAGGCAGCCTACTTGAAAATTCCAGATGAAATTCTCCCTGAGCTCAACGCCGGTTCATCCGGTTTTTAATGCGCGCACTACACAAAAAACCAGAGACGCCTCTGGTTTTCTGCATTACAGACGCACCGCTCCCGTCACGCTCAACAGGTGGCGTCGGGCGATCCGCAGATTCGACAACGCAACTAGCGTGGTCAGTTGCGCCGTGTTCTTTGTCAACTCGGAGAAAGGCGCTTTCACGTAACCAAACTGCTGCTTGATGACACGAAATGGGGGGGCGACCTTGGTTCCTGCCTGGGCTTTGACCGTTTCAACCCTGCGTCCGATCTTGTACGGGGCGCTCAGTGAAAACCGGTTTTGCAGCAGATGAATGCGCAGCATGGCTTTCACTGGATAGGGTTTGCGACCGCAATCTGCTTTTGGATAATGCGGCTCGATCAACGCGACCCGTCCGCTCCACTGCACGATCTGCTCCATCTCGCAAGGCAGCGCTCACGATGGGTTTGCTTGCGCTTACCGGCGTGCTCGAAATCCGAAAAGCTCATCTGACTCATGGGGTGGAGGCTTGCTCGGACTGGGGAGTTGGGCGGTGGGCTATTTAGCACTGTCGAGCCCAGGGGTTTCTCGGCAAGTCAGCTATGTGTCGTCGCGCTCACTTGCCCCCAAGGTTCGCCCGAGCCCATTGCTCAGCGGTGGTTACTGGAATCGACTGCTGTTGGTTGAAGGTTCCCGATTTAGGCCATGCCACACCTCTGCCTTGGGCGAATACAGCACGGTACTTTTTGATGTGATGGGTAGGGTCTTTTCTCAGCTCATCCATCAGGTACGGAACAGTCCACACATGAGTTTTGAATGGACGACCCAGCGCATTTTCGAGGATGTTCGCGACTTGCCCATACGACACCGTGTCGCCTGAGAGATAGACAATCTCGTTGCGCAAGCGAGGTTCGAAGAAGACGATTTCCGCCGTGAGAGCGCCGATGTCGTCTGGTGTAGTGAGCGTCACGCTGTTCTCAAGACTGCCGAGAGCGTTAACGGTGTCATTGTCGAAGTCGACGACCTCAAATACGGGCTCGAAAAGGAAGCTGGTGAACATGCCGGTCGAGATAATGACCCATTCAGTTTTGTCTTGCGCACGAAGCGCCTCGCGTACATCGAGTTGAGAATCGAAAAGATCTTGGGGGCTGCCCCGACCGATCACTTCGAAATCCACGCCAAACTGCCACGGGAAGTAGCGCTTCACCCCCGACCTTAGCGCTGCTGTTGCCAGTTTCATGGGGGTTTCTCGACCCGCGACCATACCGGCACAGCCTATGACGGTATCGAACCGGGCGAACACTTCAGCTAACTGTTCAATTGAATCGTTCACCAGGTCCGCTGCGACCATCTGAATGCCCAGCCCGCGAAGCTCATCGATTTCGGCCTTTTTCTCCGGTACCTGGGTGTTGATGGTCGACTCCCGGAGAAGAACGCTGATTTGGGAACCAGGTGCGCGTTTGGCCACTCGCGCGAGATTGCGCAAAACCGGGAGACCAAGTTCCCCAGCGCCGAGAACAAGAATGGATAGAGGGGAAAGCGGGGTTGCTTCGGTCATGATTTCTCCTGAGGCGTGATGCCTATAACATGAGCGAATGCTGGCATGATCAGGCAGTACTCGTAAGAAGGCACACGCGTGATACCTAGGAGGAATAAATGACCAATCAGGACGCTCTGAGCCAGGCAGAAGCCATCTGCCAAACGCTCCGGGAAGACGATGATGGCGTCAGGCGGGAAGTCCTCGCTCACGCAGGTAGCCGATGGTCATTGGGCATCCTGCATGCTTTGGGCGTGTACGGCACGATGCGCCACGCCGAGATAAAAAGACAGATGACTGGGGTGACCCAGCGAATGCTCACCAAGACGCTACGCGCCATGGAGCGAGATGGATTACTGCTTCGACGGGAGTTCGAGGAAATTCCGCCGCGCGTCGAATACGAGCTGACTCCGCTGGGTAGGGAGCTGTTGGTTCGGATGTCCCCCGTTTGGATGTGGGTGGTTGAAAATGCTGAGGAATTCCGCGAGGCGCGTCGCGCTTTCAACAGCCAAGGTGAAAAGAAGCCCGCCTGGCAAATCCCTACCCCCGCACGTTTTGATCCAGAGTAATCGATAGCGTGCACCTTCATTCAGATAAGTAGCACTCGATTTGACCTGGCAAAATTGAACTGTGGGAGCCGGCGTTGCCGGCGATGCGCCGCGCGGGCGGCGTCGATCTCAAGGGCGCCAAAAAAGTCATGGCAAGCCCTGTCAGCCCTGATGCGATCCACCGACGGCCGAGGGCGAGGTACCCACGTTCGATCTGAGCGACCGCCACGCAAACCCCAACACCATCAACAACCCCAACCCGGCCATCGCCGCCCCCGCCAGGGAAATCGCCGGATAACCCAACCCCGCTTTGATCACCGCGCCTCCCAGCGCCGCGCCAATCGCGTTGCCAAGGTTGAACGCACCAATGTTCACCGCCGAGGCGAGATTAGGCGCGTCCTTGGCGGCTTCCATCACGCGCATCTGCAGCGGCGGCACCAGGGCGAAGCTGGCGATGCCCCAGATCAGGATGGCTACGGCGGCCGGCAGCGGCCAGCGCATCAGTACGCTGAACGCCAGCAGGACCAGGATGAGCACGCTCAGCGAGACGATCAGGGTGCGGTCTATCGAGCGGTCGGCAGCTTTGCCGCCCCACATGTTGCCCAGCGTCAGCCCTACGCCGAACAGCACCAGCATGGCGGTGATGAAGGCGGTGGAGGCGTGGGTCTCGCTGCTGAGGATCGGTGCGATGTAGGTGAAGACGGTGAACATTGCGCCCGAGCCGACGACGGTCAGGGCCAGCGCCGCCAGCACCGGGGCACGGCCCAGCACCCGGACTTCGGCCATGACACCGCCGCCTGGCGGTGCCTTGAGGTCGGGCAGGGCGAACCACAACGCGGCCATGGTCAGCACACCGAGGCCGGTAATGCCCCAGAAGGCGGTGCGCCAACCGAACAGCTCGCCAAACCAGGTGGCCAGCGGCACACCGCCAATGGTTGCCAGGGTGAGGCCCATGAACATCGCCGCTACCGCGCCAGCACGCTTTTCAGGAACCACCACGCTGGCGGCGACGATGGAGCCGACGCCAAAGAATGCGCCGTGGTTCAGTGAGGTCACCACCCTGGCAATCATGAGGCTGTAGTAGTCGGTCGCCAGTGCGGACATGAGGTTACCCAGGGTGAAAATCGCCATGAGGCCGATCAGCAGATAACGCCGGGGAATCTTGCCGGTGGTCAGGGTCATCAGCGGCGCGCCAAGCAGTACGCCCAGGGCGTAGGCACTGATCAGCAAGCCCGCAGCGGGAATCGAAACGCCGAGGTCCGCAGCGATGCCCGGTAGCATGCCCATGGGAGCGAACTCGGTAACGCCGATGCCAAAGGCACCAATGGCGAGTGCAACAAGGGGTGGATTGATACGCATAAGAGGCTCCTTATCTATGCCGCCAATGCTACGATCAAGCGCTTTCAGGCGGTAGACGGCATTTTTGGCAATCACCTTTGCGTAAGAGGCACAAGTGGATTTCAACGGTAGATCAGGTGAAATGTTTGTGTTCGCCACCGTAGCGCAGCAAGGCAGCCTGTCGGCTGCCGCGCGTGCATTGGGGCTCACGCCCTCGGCGGTCAGTCGAATCATCGCGCGTGCCGAACAGCGCCTGGGCACCCGGCTGCTGCTGCGCACCACGCGGGCGATCACCTTCACCGCCGAAGGCGAAGCCTTTCTGCGCGGCGCCCGGCGCATCCTGGCCGACATGGATGAGGTCGAAGAAGCCATTGCCGACCAAGGCGTACCCAAGGGGCGATTGCGGGTCAGCGCTGCCCTTGGCCATGGGCGGATGTCTATCGTTCCCCTGGTCGCGGCCTTCAGCGAGCACTACCCGAACATCGTCGTCGACCTCACCCTGGGCGACGAAGTGGTCGACATCCTCGGCGGCCAGGCCGATGTGGCCATACGTTTCGGCCACCTGCCCGACAGCCCGCTGACCGCGCGCAGGATCGGCGATACCGGCCAGGTGGTAGTGGCATCGCCCCAGTACCTGCAACGCCACGGCACCCCCCAGGAACCGGAAGACCTGTTACGGCACAACTGCCTGCGCTTCAACTTCCGGCGTGCCGAACCCAACTGGCCGTTTGTGCGCGATGGCAAAGCGTTTTCCCTCAATGTCAGCGGCAACATCGAATGCAGCAGCGGTGAAGCGCTGGCCCAACTCGCGCGGGTCGGCGCCGGGATTGCGCGTATCGGCGAGTTCACTGTCAGTGAGGACCTGCGCCGGGGCGACCTTGTATCGCTGTTGCAAGCCTGGAACCCCGGTGACCGGGAGCCGATTCATGCGGTTTTTGTGGGTGGCCCGACGATGCCGGCGCGGGTGCGGTTGTTCGTGGATTTTTTGGTGGAGCATCATCGGATGTAGGGGAGGGCGGTGGCTGGTTTTTTCCGGTGGGTAATGTTGAGTGGTTCCAGGGGCCTAGCCTTATTGACGGGTGTAATCGTGAGCCATTGGGTTGATGTTTGCGCACCTCAGCAGAGGTCGGGATGAGGCTGTCTTCGACCCTAAACAGTCATACAAATCAAGCCTTTCGCATGCGGGTACAAACCGTCCCATTTTCGGTACCTAAACGATCGACATGAGCCCAGTATCGAACCGTTCGGTTTAATAGGAAAGCGAGTTCTACTCGACTCGCCTAGCGTCGCGGCGAACTGCTTGCGGGGGAACCCCAAAACCTCGGATGAATACCTCGCGCATGTGTCGACGATCCCTGAACCCGGTTTCCCTTGCTACCGTGTCCAGGCTATGGCGACTCTGCTCGATCATTAGCCGAGCTGCCTCTAGTCGTAGGCTCTCCACCGCTTTCGCAGGTGATTGACCGGTTTCGGCAGTGAAGACCCGCGTGAATTGCCTAGGGCTCAGATGAACAACCTCCGCGAGCTCTTCGACACTCAGTGCCCTGTTCAAATGCTTACGTGCATAATCCAAAGCGCTCTGAATGCGATCAGACTTGGGCGCCAGAGCAAGCAACTCAGAGTGCTGAGACTGCCCTCCCGATCGGCGTTGGTGCATTACGAGCTTATGAGCAACCGATTTGGCAAGCTCCGTTCCCAAATCCTTCTCCACCATCCCCAACGCCATGTCGAGGCCTGCGGTCATTCCCGCAGAGGTCCAAACAGGGCCGTCCACGATGAAGATTCGATCCTCTTCCACCTCAATGCTCGGGTGCATGCTTTGAAGAGTCTTGGCATATGCCCAGTGAGTAGTCGCACGCCGGTTATCGAGGACACCCGCTTGAGCTAAGACGAACGCTCCTGTGCAGATACCCGCGATGCGCCTGGAACTCTGGGCAAATCCCTGCACGCTGGACAGAACCTCAGTAGCGGGAGGCGTAAGCGGAGTGAGTGTCCCTGTGATCATCCAGCTATCTGCAAGCCCTGGATCATCCAAAGCCAGCGTATCGATGTGCATACCCAAGGATGATCGAATGCTCCCTCCTAACACCGAGTAGTTCTGAATCCGGTACACAGGCTCGCCCGCGACCATGTTTGCGAATTCAAAAACTGCCTGGGTGGCCAGAGACATCACCTGAAATCCATCCGTGACCAAGTAGCCGATTCGATGCATAACCGTGCTCCGATTGTGATGTCTTAAAACATGACCATATGCGTCGTTTAAGACAAATCTGATTTTTTGCATCATGGCTCCACACCCAAACAACGGAGCTGGATCATGACTCAGGAATACAAAGGCACCGCCCTGATTACAGGCGCATCCACCGGCATCGGCGCAATTTTCGCAGACCGCCTGGCTCAACGTGGCTATGACCTGATACTGGTCGCCCGCAATCGTGATCGCCTGAACGCTCTTGCTAGCCGCATCACCAACGAGACTCAGCAGAGCGTTGAAGTCTTCCCCGCAGACCTGGCCAACGCAGCGGACCTGGCGCGAGTGGAACGCAAATTGCGCGAAGACGCCAGCATCAATCTGTTGGTTAACAACGCAGGCATTGGTACTCACACCCGTTTGCTGGACAGCGACGTGGAGCGAATGGCCGAGATGATTAGCCTCAACGTCACGGCACTCACTCGACTGACCTACGCCGCAGTTCCGGGCTTCATCGCTCGCCAACAGGGCGCACTCATCAATATCTCATCAATCGTCAGCCTGGCACCGGAAATTCTGAATGGCGTGTATGGCGCAAGCAAAGCCTACGTCACGGCCTTCACTCAGTCGTTGCACAAAGAGCTGGCAGAACAGGGCATCAAGATTCAGGCGGTACTGCCAGGAGCCACGGCGACCGATTTCTGGGAGATCGGTGGGCTGCCCGTCGAGAACCTTGATCCCAGCATCGTGATGTCAGCAAGCGACCTGGTGGATGGCGCCCTTCAAGACTTCGACAACGGTGTCCTGATCTCCATCCCTTCCATGCAGGACATACAGCATTTCGAGCTGTACGAAACCAGCCGCAAGGCGCTGTACGGACATCTCTCCAGCAACAAACTCGCTCCGCGTTACAACGTTTAATCAATCAATTGAAAGGATACAGATCATGAAAACCAGCGCAAACACCATCTTCATTACTGGCGGCACCTCGGGCATCGGTCGCGCTCTGGCCGAAGCGTTCCACCGGCGTGGAAACAAAGTCATCATCGCGGGCCGACGCCAATCGCTGCTGGATGAAATCGCCAGCTCCAATCCCGGCATCGACACTGTTCAGCTTGATATCAATGATCCCCAGCAGATCAAGGATGTCGCACAAGAGGTTATCCGTCGCCATCCCTCGCTGAACGTCATCATCAACAATGCCGGCATCATGCCTTTCGACAACCCAGGCTCTGGCGATTATGACGATGAGCAGGCTGTAGGGCTGCTGCAAACCAACCTGCTGGGCCCGGTGCGGGTTAGCGCAGCGTTTGTAGAACACCTCAAGCGCCAACCCGATGCCTACATCATCAACAACAGCTCGGTACTGGCTTATCTGCCACTGGCCGCGACTGCCCTCTATTCAGCGACCAAAGCTGCGATTCACTCCTACTCGCTGTCGCAACGTTTTGCCCTGCGCGACACCAGCGTCAAGGTTCTGGAAATCGCGCCGCCATGGGTCGACACCGATCTGATTCACAAAAGTGGTGATGAACGCGCCATGCCACTGGACGAATTCATCCAAGAGACCCTGGAAAAACTGGAGACAGCGACAACCGAAGTCCTGGTTGACCGCGTCGTACCGGTACGCGCCAACCAAGGGCCCAACGAGCATGGACTGATCAACCAGTTCAACGAGGCATTGGCCGAAAACCCTATCCCTGTCGCCTGAACAGAAACGAATTGGACAACCTAGAAGGAAGCAAAATCATGACCCGAATTGCTGCTTTGACCATTGACCAAGCTCCAGACGCTGCGCGCGCTGCCCTTCAGGGCATTGAAAAAGGCTTGGGTTTTATCCCTAACGCTTTCGCTACGCTGGCTCACTCTCCAGCAGCCTTGGGAGGATATCTCGCTCTGGCACAGGCGCTTGGCAAGAACAGCCTGACACCTGCCGAACGTGAAGTAGCGGCACTGGCGGCCTCGGAAGTTAACGGATGCGATTATTGCGTCGCGGCTCACAGCTTCTTCGGTGGGAAGGCCGGACTGAACGCTGATGATTTGCTGGCAGCACGCGCTGGCACGCTGAATGGAGTCGCTGCACTGGCTCGGGCAGTCACGCTCAACCGCGGCCAAGTGAGTGACGAGCATCTCTCAATCGCACGGGAAGCAGGGTTGGACGATGCAAAAATCGTTGACGTCATCGCGCAGGTCTCGCTGCTGACCTTGACGAACTACCTGAACAACGTGGCGAAAACGGATATCGATTTCCCACCGAAAGCGATCTGATCTGACGCCTGACTTGAACGACGTACGCGCTCCTTCCAAGGCGATCAGCCATTCCTTGAATGGCTGATCGCCTCAACCTTCAGCGAAACGGCGAAAGTCTTCCTCGGGTTAGCTGGTTTTTGAGGCTTACGAAGGGAGTTAGCCTGACATCACTCTCTGACCTGTAAAGGACAACCTCATATGAAAGCCGTAGTTTTCCAAGAAGCTGGTTTGCCAATCCAAAACGCTCGTTCCCTGTTCGAAACGGACCTGCCGAAGCCCACCCCAGGTGCTCGAGATCTGCTTGTCGAAGTGAAAGCGATTGCGGTGAATCCGGTAGATACAAAGGTGCGAGCCCGCAGTACCAGCCAAGAGGTCCAAGTGCTGGGTTGGGATACTGTTGGTATCGTCCGTGAAGTCGGCAGCGACGTTTCATTGTTCAACGTTGGCGACGAAGTATTTTACGCCGGCGCGATCGATCGCCCTGGTAGCTACAGCGAATTTCACTTGGTGGATGAGCGCATCGTCGGTCAAAAACCACGTAGCCTGGACAATGCCAGTGCCGCAGCCTTGCCGCTGACCTCCATTACTGCCTGGGAGCTGTTGTTTGATCGACTGGGCGTTCAGGAGAACGGTGGTAAAGGACAAAGCCTGCTGGTCATCGGCGCCGGTGGTGGGGTTGGCTCGATTCTGGTCCAGCTGGCCCGCAAACTTACCCGACTCACCGTCATCGGTACGGCGTCGCGGCCAGAGACTCAGTCCTGGGTACAAGAACTGGGCGCCCACCATGTGATTGATCATTCCGCTTCGATCCCGCTGCAGCTTGAGAATCTGAAGCTCAACCCGGTCGACTACGTTATCAGCCTGACCCATACCGAAACCTACCTGCCGCAGATCGTCGAAGTGCTTCGCCCACAAGGCAAACTGGCACTGATTGATGACCCCGCACGACTGGACGTCATGCCACTCAAGCGCAAGTCGCTTTCGCTGCATTGGGAACTCATGTTCACGCGTTCTCTGTATCAAACCGCAGACATGATCAAACAGCATGAGTTGCTGAACAGAATTTCCGAGCTGGTCGATAACGGCGTCATCCAGACCACCATTGGGGAACACTTCGGCAAAATCGGCTCAGATAACCTGAAGCGCGCCCATGCTCTGATCGAGAGCGGCAAAACCAAAGGCAAGATCGTTCTCGAAGGCTTCTAACCCGCTGATAGGCTCAAGGACAAGCATATGAAAGCTTTCTTCCAAGCCACTGGCCTGGCTGTCGCGGTCTCGCTCAGTGCAATGGCCATGGCCGATACCGCCTCGGGCACAGGCACCAACCCCGAACGTGTTTTCGCTTTCAATGGCGCCATGCCTACAGGCGTGACCGTTACCGAAACGGGTCGGATCTTCATCAACTTCCCTCGTTGGGGAGATGACGTACCCTACACCGTGGCAGAGATTAAACAGGGCCATTTGGTTCCTTACCCGGACCTGAAAACGAATGTGGAAAACACCAAGGATCCGGCCGCCGGGTTCATCAGCGTGCAGAGCGTGGTAGCTGACGGTCAAGGGCGTGTCTGGGTATTGGATACAGCCGCTCCCGCCTTCTCCGAGCCCAAGGCAGGTGGAGCCAAGCTGATCGCAATCGACTTGAACACCAACAAGATCGTGAAAACAGTTGTGTTCCCGCGTGAAGTGATTCTGCCAACTACCTATGTGAATGACGTCCGTTTTGATTTTCGCGTAGGTAAAGAAGGTACCGCTTACGTCACCGATTCGTCGGTAAAAGGGCCAGGCGGAATCATCGTCCTGGACCTGGCCAGCGGTACCGCAACCCGCCGCCTTAGCGGGGCCAAATCAACTTCCGTAGACCCTGAGTTCCGACCTGTCATCGAAGGGAAACCAGCACTCATCACCCGCGACGCGCAGGGTAGATCAGGGCTGCTGACCGTAGCCTCGGACGGCATCGCCCTGTCGAGCGATGGTAGGACGCTGTATTTCTGTCCGCTTTCGAGTCGACACCTGTATGCGGTTCCAACGGCTTTGTTGCGAGACCCCAATGTAAGCGAAGCCGAACTTGAACAAGCAGTTGTAGACCTTGGTGAAAAAGGCGCCTCCGACGGTCTTGAGGCTGATGCTAACGGTGCAGTCTATGCGGGGGATTATGAGCACAACTCCATCCGCAAACGCCTTGCCGATGGCACTTGGCAAACCGTGGTTGAGGATTCGCGAGTCCTTTGGCCGGATACCTTGTCGATCGGCCCAGACGGATATCTGTATTTCACTGCCAACCAGCTGCACCGCTCACCTGGCTTCAACGATGGCCAAGACAAACGGGTGAAGCCTTACAGCCTGATGCGCGTCAAGATCGACGCCAAGCCTGCGCAAACGCATTGATAAGGAAATGACATGCAAAAGCACATTCGCTTGGGCTACATCGACCTCAGCTTCCATGCCGCTAGTGCAGCGCTTGTGCAGCGCACGCTAGAGCGACATGGTTATCTGGTGGAAGTCAGTACAGCTCCTCATGAGGAGATGTTCCGGTTGTACAGCGAAGGACTAGTAGAGATGCTCGTATCAGCCTGGCTGCCTGCCAGCCATGGTGCCTACCTGGCAGCTTGCAAGAAATCGAGCACTTCCCTTGGCGTTCTTTACAACCCATTCTGCATTTGGGGGGTGCCTGATTATGTACCGGAGGATCAGGTCGCTACGATTGCAGACCTGCTGAGGCCGGATGTTGCCCAGCGGATGAGCCGCCGCATCCAAGGCATAACCCCTGGTGCTGGTATCAGTCGCTTTTCCAAAGCCATGGTGACGCAATACGGGTTGGACGCTGAAGGCTATTTTTTTGCGCAAGGCACCGAGACTGATTGCTTCAATCGTTATGAGCAATCCTATGCCGAGCGGGAATGGTTTGTCGTGCCGCTGTGGCATCCTCAATATCTGCACCATGCCTACAAAATCCGAGCCCTGGATGAACCGCTCGGGCTGTTGGGCGGTGAGGATCAAGCCACGCTCATTGCCGCCAGTGACGTTGTGCAAGCGATGCCGAAAGAACTGATTGAGGATCTGGTCTCGCTACAACCTGGCAATGCCGCGGTCAGTGAGCTTGATTTTCTTATCCGTCACAAAAAGCTTTCAGCCTTGGAAGCTGCAGACATTTGGCTCGCACGTCAGTCGGCACCGGCGGAAGCTTGAATCAGTAGCGGGGCCCCGTGCCCCGCCACTGAGCCCCGACTAGCTTTCGAAACGTTTTGCTAGAAAGGCTCTAAGCGATTGGATGGCCGGCGTGAGCGATGTGCGATGGGCACATACCAGCTGAAGCGGTGCCGACTGCCCATAGCTTTCCGGGAATAGCTCAACCAGGCGGCCGCTACGAAGATCCTCAGCAACATCGAGCCTGGACTTGTAAACGATCCCCAATCCGGCGACAGCCCAGCGTCGAACAATATCGGCATCATCGCTGATTCGATCACCTGTCACCTGAACCGTCCGCACTCCCTGTGGGAAATTGAAGCTCCAACGCTCGTAGGTTTGCTCGCCCATCACATATCTCAGGCAATTATGCCCGCTCAACGCCTCAGGAGATTCCGGCATACCATGACGCGCGAGATACGCCGGCGAGGCGCAGACTGTTCTGCGGTTCATCGGTGCGAGTGCCAGGGACACCAGGCTCGAGTCACTCAACTGTCCATACCTGATACTAGCGTCCAGATGTTCCCCCACTAGATCAGCCACCTGATCACTAACCCGCAATTGCAGACGTACCATGGGGTGCGTTTGCTGAAACTCATCAAGCCATGGGAGCAACACGTTCCTGCCGATATCAGATGGCATCGACAAGCGAATAGTGCCAGCGATCTCGTCACGGCCCTGGTTCAGCGCTACCTCGCCATTATCAAGTGCTTCCAAGGCTTGCCGCGCGTGCGGCAAGTAGCGCTCGCCATCATCGGATAATCTCAACCGACGCGTCGAGCGAACAAACAATCTCACGCCCAGGTTGCTTTCCAGACGCTGAATGGCACCGCTCGCCAAGGCGGGCGAGATGTCAAGCAACCGCGCCGCGGCGGAGAAACTACCCGCAGCAGCCGTCGATACGAAGACCTGCAGATCATCGATTCGTATGATTTTCTTCACGTTGACGAAATTCTTTACGTGATGGCGAGGTTTTTCAGCGTAATGGGAAAAATGATCATTGCCCAGCCCTTCAAACAGGAACTTGCAATGACCTTCCCTAAACGATTTGTACTAACAGCTCTGATGGCAGGCTTTATCGGTGTAGCCAACGCCGAGCTGCCGCCAACCCTTCATGTGGTAGCCCAATCGGCGAATGCTGTATGGAATGCGGTGGCCGTGGACGGCGCCGGAAGCCTATACGTATCGGGCCCAAAATGGACTGGCTCAGCGGGGCCATCCGTATCGAAGCTAGACCAAGCTGGAGCCCCATCCCTTTCCAAATGAGCGATGGAATAGCAATGACGCGACCATTCCAGCCGAACAGCGCTTCGTCAATGTCAATGCCATGCGCGTTGATGACAATAGCCGGCTGTGGATTGTCGATGCAGGCGTAACTGACTTCGGCGGCAAAGTCATTGCAGGTGGTGCAAAGGTCGTGGTCGTTGACCTAAAAAGCGGCGAAGTGATCAAGGTCATCCCATTCGACAGCAGCATCGCTCAAGAACATAGCTACATCGACGATATCCGCCTCAATGGCAAGCATGCCTACCTGACGGACGCTGGCGTTCCTGGCATCGTTGTCTTGGACTTCGAAACCAACAAAGCCCGGCGCGTCTTAACGACCAGTCCTGCTGTACGCGCGCCCAAGAACCGCGACATTATCCTGAGCGGCAAAGTAGTCAGAGCGCCAGATGGGACAGCATTGAGGGTGCATTCCGATCCCCTTGAGGTGTCCCCGGACGGGAAATGGCTCTACTTCGCACCGTTGGAAGGCCCTTGGCACAAGATTGAAACGCGCTGGCTGGATGATGCCAACCTGCCTGAAATTGAGCTCGTCAAACATGTCGAGTTCTGGCGAGATCTGCCGCCGGCCGGTGGGACAGTCATGGACAGCAAGGGCAATTTCTATTTCAGTGACCTAGCTGAAGATAGCGTCAAGCGAATCGCCACTGACGGCACCCTTCAGACCATTGCAAAGGACACTCGCCTGCACTGGGTCGATGCACCTGCGTTCGACAACCAGGGCAGATTGTACTTGCCGGCAGCGCAAGTCGATCGAGTAGGCTTGTTCAACAATGGCGCATCGAAGGTCGAGCGACCACTGAGCGTCTATCGCATAGACTCTAAGTAACCTCACTGCACCCGTTTCAGAGCTAATGCCTTACGCATTGCGAGCTCTGAAACGGGTTTATCGAAAAGCCTCCGCCAACCTTTATGGTTCAGGTCCGGCGGGAGCGCGAAGCTAACGCAGAGACCACGACCCCCAAAACCACCAGGCCGAGCCCGGCAAGGAACATGGTGGAAACGGTCGCACCAAAAGCCAAGCAAGAGAACACTGTTCCAATCAGGGGTACCCCAAGGGTGAAATTTGACATGCCAAACGTCGAAATTCGCCGTCCGTACTCCGTAGAAATCACAAAGCACGCCGATGTCGCAATCGGACCAATGAAGAACAATTCCTCAGCCAGTTTCCTATCCAAGACAAGGGATGTCGGTGAGCCTTCGCTGACATAGGCTGCAATCGCCAACGGTATGGTAGCCAAGAGCATCTGCCACGGGGCAAGCGCCAGAGGTGGGGTCACCCACCGATGACGTTTCACATGAAGGATGACAATCGCCCAGCTGACCGCTGCAAGAAGCAGGAATATTGCCCCCAACACTGTTTCCTGATTTGTCCATTCGAGCTCTTCTGGGGAGCACACAGCCGCGACCCCTGACATCCCTATGACAAGCCCTGCAATCTGCAACCTAGAGGGCATTTCACGGAACATGACCCAGGCGACAACCACACACCACAGTGGGGTTGTGTATGCCAAGAGCACAGCGCGGCTAGTGTCGACATGAACCATCGCTACCATACCCAGACCTGTGAAAGCCATCATCTGCAACAAACCCACGCTTGCGATGATTGGCACATCCTCTCTAACGGGAAGCTTGAGCTGTCCTCTCGCGACCAGATAGGCAAAAAGACAAACCGCGGCAGTGGCGAAACGAATGGTAGCCAGCCAGAGCGGAGGCACGTCATGCAATGCAAGCTTGGTAACCGGCCAGCTACTTCCCCACAGAAGCACCATGACACCAAGCCAGACGTAAGTCGAAGATATCCCGAAATTTTTGGAGCGAGTCTTAAACACTTGCTGAGTTGAAGCGCGCATGGTGCCACCTCGTTGCAATTTAGTTACGTAGCACCATGATATTTTTGGGCATGCGAAAAAACGTACCTATCTCTTCCTCAGAAGTAGAAATGCCGGTACATTTCATTGGAAAGCTCTCATGCAGAGGAAAAATTTACCATGAGCCGCTCGAAGCTCGATGACGCTAGCCTGCGCATCCTTGATGCACTCCAAGAAAATGCGGAGTTAAGCAATGCCGAACTCGCTGAAATTGTAGGGCTTTCAACTTCGCCGTGCTGGCGACGTGTCTCAGAGATGAAGGAAAGTGGGGTCTTGCGAGGCGCCGTAACGCTAGTTGATCCTGCAGCGCTCGGCCTTGCAATAAATGTATTCGTACACGTGTCGCTCAAACTTCAGGACAAGCAGTCGCTAGAAGTATTTACGAACGCAATCAGGGAGCGCCCAGAGGTGATGGAGTGCTATTTGATGAGCGGCGAGGCGGACTTTATGCTGAGGGTGGTAAGCGAAGACCTGACAAAGTATCAGGCGCTACTGCTTGACTGTTTGACCACCATACCTGTTGTGGCAAGCATTAAGTCGAGTTTCGCACTTAGCCAAGTTAAATATACGACTGCACTGCCCACGAATCATTTGAGAGGGCGCGCTTCAGCGGGCAACAACTAACGCCATACTTTCTTTCACTCCTCAACCGAGGAGTGAAAGGTAGTTTCTGATTGGCTGAGCTTGCTCGTGCCGCCTGCTCACCAAACCTAGCCAAGACACTTCCTCCAAACAATTAACGGGGTGGAAGGTAACTCCAGGTAGACTCACTGCGACGGCTGCCGATTTCGGCACGATAGAGACCCCTTGGCCCAGTGCTACCAGAGCCAATACCGTGACTAAGCTCCCGGGCTGGGGCCCAAGCTTTGGGACGAACGCTCCCAAACTACTGGCTGTGATCGTCCCGGAGACCTGCTCTGGCAATATGAACAACTCATCACCCAGATCCCGCACGGCGCGTTGCGCTTGCTCTTGAGCGATATCCGTTACGTTAGCTTAAAGCTCATGGCAAACCGTTTCCGAGCCAGAAGTTTGGGTTTACAACAGACTCCACCTGTACAGCAGAAGCAGCCGGAGCCAAGCGGAAAACCTCAACACTCGCTTTGCCGTCGATAGCCGCGCTTAAAGTTTTAAACGCCTCACCGAGTGTATGTTGAGTCAGCGCATCATCATTCTGCCAAAGCTCAAGCATGGTCCAGTGGCCTTGAGTGTCCATGTTTTCAAAAAGACGATAATGAAGACACCCGTACTCTGACTGCGTCGCTTCGACAGCTATTAGCAGGGCGCTGTGAACCTCTGCTACTGATGATGGATCTGCGGTGATATGCGCTACAACGGTAATCGTACTAGTCATGGCGAGCACTCAGTGTGTTGATGCCTTAGCTTGATCACTTCCACTAGCACGTGAAACCCAAGGGGTAGTGAAACAGTTTCAACAAATTGACGAAAGTCCCGGAAAACCTTCTAGCGCGGGCCAGCGCACAGCCGTCATACCTACGTTAGTTGTTAGCTAACGAAATCGTTCATCGATGAGAGTTTTTGATCGATTACTGCCAGATAAACTCGAGGACTGACCATCCAGCAAAGCGAAAATTGGATAGTAAACCGACCTACGAACATCCAGGATTTATCCTCTCAACGGCAATCTGGAGAATGAGAGAGTAAGTGGTTAGGTAGCCCTCCCGCCCCCGAGCCAGCGCTACGCGGTAAGTAGTGACCGGCGGCTTTCGACCCATAGCGTCCATACGCATGACAAGAACCGAATATGCTCATCCATCCCGCAGCGCCGCATCTACCAGCCACCTCAGGAACGCACTCACATGCGCCTGCCGCTCCTTCCCTGGCACGCACGCAGCAATATAACGTGGCCCCGGCAGGCTTATTTCCGGCCTATAGGCCACCAATTCCCCGCGCCTGAGGCTGTTAGCCACCAGCACATTGCTTGCCAGCACCAGTCCATGCCCGGCGATCGCGGCGCTTAAAGCAAAATGCTCATCATCGAACTCACGCATCTGCGCCGTTTCAAGCCAGGCCTGGCAAGCAGCCGCCGCACACCAGCTTTCCCAATTCACCGAGAAGGCGCCTGGAATTTTCCAGCGCAGGTTGATCAGCTCGATCTGCTCCAGGTTGAGCGAAGCGACCAGGTCCGGGGCACCGTAAGCCGAAAATCGTTCGTGCATGAGCGCTTGGGAGAACAACTTGGGGTCATCGCGGCTGACCGAGCGAATGGCAACATCGATACTGGAGTCACGCAGTAGATCGACGAGTTCATTACCTGTATCGACCCGCACATCGAATTGCCCAAAGCGCTTGTAAAAGCTACCCAGCCGCGGAATCAACCAGGCTGCGGCGAAGCCCGGAGTAGTGGTTATGGTCAGGGTCTGCTGAACGGTGTCTGGATAGAAAGCCTCCAGGCTGCGGCGAATGTCCGATAAGGCGCGATGCGTCTGGCGATAAAGCGACTCGCCTTCTTCGGTCACTGTCACGCCTTGTCCGGAACGATGGAATAGCCGCGCTCCGAGGTGGGTTTCCAATGTCCTGATCTGGTGGGAAATGGCCGCCGGGGTGACTGACAGTTCCTCAGCGGCCGCCTTGAAACTTCCCAGCCGCGCCGCCGCCTCGAAGGTGCGCAGCGCGTTGAGTGGCAGAGTCGAAAACACGCAGGGTTCCCTGATGAATTGAATTGATGTGCAGGCAATTTATCTCATTTTTCCTGGAACGCATGGGCAGATACCGTCCTGGTGTTCAATTACCCGATCTTCGGAGTCCACCATGCAAGGCCCTTCCAGAAAAATCCTTCAAGCCGTCCTCTATGAATCCATCGCCATTACGGTGCTGTCGCCCAGTATCGCGTTTATATACGGCAACGGTCTGGCTCATGCGGGTGCGCTGTCGGTGATGTTGTCTGCAAGCGCGCTGCTGTGGAACGTGCTGTACAACTCCATGTTTGAGTGGTGGGAAGCGCGTCAACCGCAGCGTGCTCGCACATTGGGCAGGCGTTTGCTCCACTCGCTGGGTTTCGAGGGAGGGCTGGTCGTGTTGTTGGTGCCACTGGTGGCATGGTGGCTGGGGATTTCCTGGTGGGCCGCACTGGTCACCGATATGGGCTTGTTCGTGTTCTTCTTCTTTTACTCGCTGGCGTTTCAGTGGGTCTTCGACCGCGTTTTTGATCTACCGGAGTCCGCGAAGGAAGGGGCTTCGGTTAATCCATGATGTTCTGCGGCTGGGCAGCGGCCTTGAACCCTCAGCGCTACCGTTGAAACAAACAAAAGCCCGATGCACTGCATCGGGCCTTGGATTGAACCGCTGTCAAACTGTTCCAGAACCCAGCATTTACAGCCAGGCCTTGATTTGCGCAGCCACTGCCTGGGTCGAGATGCCGTAGCGGTCGTGCAGTGTCGGAAGCGCCCCGGCATCCAGGAAGGCGTCGGGCAGGGCGATCTGGCGGAAGGTCGGGGTGACACCATTACGCAGCAGCACACCCGCTACGGCTTCCCCGAGGCCGCCGATGATCGAGTGGTTTTCCGCGGTAACCACCAGCCGTCCGGGTTTACGCGCTTCAGCCAGGATGGTTTGCTCGTCGAGCGGCTTGATGGTTGGCACGTGCAGTACCGATACATCGACGCCGTCCTTGTGCAATTGCTCGGCCGCCTCCAGGGCGCGCATCGTCATCAGGCCGCTGGAAACCAGCAGAACGTCTCGACCACCGCGCAGCACCTGGGCTTTGCCAATCTGGAAGCGGTAATCGTAGCGATCCAGCACCAGGGGCACGTTGCCGCGCAGCAGGCGCATATAGACAGGCCCTGGGTGGGCTGCGATGGCCGGCACGGCCTGTTCGATTTCCAGGGCGTCGCAGGGGTCGACGATCATCAGGTTGGGCATGGCGCGGAAGATGGCCAGGTCATCCGTGGCCTGATGGCTCGGGCCATAGCCAGTGGTCAGGCCAGGCAAGCCACAGACGATTTTCACGTTCAGGTTTTCTTCGGCGATCGCCATGCAGATGAAGTCATAGGCACGGCGCGAGGCGAACACGGCGTAGGTGGTAGCGAACGGGGTGAAACCTTCGCGCGCCATGCCGGCAGCAGCACTCATCAACAGTTGCTCGGCCATCCCCATCTGGTAGAAGCGCTCGGGGTGTGCCTTGGCGAAGATGTGCAGGTCGGTGTATTTGGACAGGTCGGCACTCAAGCCGACGATGTCTTTTCGTTCGTCAGCCAACGAGGTCAATGCGTGACCAAAGGGCGCCGGTTTCGTGGGTTGGCCTTCGGCGGCGATGGACGCGATCATGGCCGACGTGGTGAGGCGTTTCTTTGCGGCGATTTCAGTGCTCATGCTTGGCTCCCGGCGTCGAGGGCTTCCAGGGCGAGTGCCCATTCGTTTTCGTCGACCCGAATGAAGTGGGTCTTGTCGCGGTTCTCGAGGAAAGGCACGCCTTTGCCCATGCGGGTGTCGCAGATGATCACCCGAGGTTGCGCGGCCTGATGCGCGCGCGCCTGGTCGAACGCGGTAACGAGCTGTTCCAGGCTGTTTCCGTCGACCCGCTGCACATACCAGCCGAAGGACGCCCAGCGCTCCACTATCGGCTCGAAACCCAGCACTTCGCTGGAGTGCCCGTCCGCCTGCTGGTTGTTCACGTCGACGATGGCGATAAGGTTGTCCAGTTTCCAGTGACTGGCCGACATCACCGCCTCCCAGGTCGAGCCTTCGTTGAGTTCGCCGTCCGACAGCAGGTTGTAGACCCAGCTGGAGGACCCCTTGAGCTTCAGGCCCAGGCATGCGCCGACGGCGATGCCCAGCCCGTGGCCCAGCGAGCCGCCGGTGATTTCCATGCCGGGGGTGTATGCAGCCATCCCGGACATCGGCAGGCGGCTGTCATCGCTGCCATAGGTTTCCAGCTCTTCTTCCGGAATCACGCCGGCTTCGATCAGGGCTGCGTAGAGGGCGATGGCGTAGTGGCCGATGGAAAGATAGAAACGGTCCCTGTCTTCCCAGTCCGGATCCGCTGGATCCAGGCGCAGCGCGTGGAAATACGACACGGCCAGCAGGTCGGCGGCACCGAGTGCCTGGCCGACATAGCCCTGGCCCTGGACTTGACCCATGCGCAGGGCATGGCGGCGAATATTGCGGGCGCGCGCTGCCAGCGACGGCGCCTCGTTATGCGTAGGCACAGCAGTCATGCAAGACTCCTTGTTGAATCAACGATTGACCAGGTTTGCGGGAACCCGGGACACCAGGAAGGCGCCAAACACCAGCACTGCGGTGATCAGGTACATCCCCACGGCATTGCTGCCCAGGGTGGTGGTTACCCAGCCGATCAGGTAGGGCGAGCAGAAACCTGCGAGGTTGGCGAAGCTGTTCACGGCTGCGATGCCCGCCGCGGCCGATACGCCGCCCAGCAGCGTGGTCGGCAGCATCCAGAAGAGTGACGAGGCCGAGAGAATGCCTGCCGCAGCCAGGCACAGGCTGAGGATCGACAGCGTCAGGCTGCTGCTCAGCGCTGCAGCGAGGCTCAGGCCCAGTGCACCGAACAGCATCGGAATCGCCAGGTGCCAGCGCCGCTCGCGGTGACGGTCGCCGCTTCGACCGGCAAGCAGCATTGCAACGATTGCGGTCATATACGGGACGCTGGTCAGCAGACCGATGTGCAGCGGTTCGCTTACACCGGCGTTACGCACCAGGGTGGGGAGCCAGAAGGTGATTGCGTACTGGCCCATTACCACGCAGAAATAGATTCCGGCCAGCAGCCACAGGCGGCGATCCTTGATGAAGTCGCCGATGGAGCCATGCTTGACCTTGTGTTGCTCGTCCTCGGCCAGCTCCTGGCGGACCAGGGCCTTTTCTTCGTCCGTGAGCCAGTTGGCCTGGTCGACGCCATCCTTCAGATAGCTGAGCACCAGAATGCCCACCACAACGGTCGGAATGGCCTCGAGCACGAACATCCACTGCCAGCCCGTCCAGCCATGAACGCCGGCGAAGCGCTCCATGATCCAGCCCGACAGGGGGCCTCCGATCATCCCCGACAGCGGGATGGCAATGAACCACAGCGCGGTCATTTTGGCGCGGCGGTAGGAGGGGAACCAATAAGTGAGATACAGCAGCAGCCCGGGGGCCAGGCCGGCCTCGGCGACGCCCAGCAGGAAGCGCAGCGCATAGAACTGCCAGGCGGTTTCGACGAAGGCGAACAGCGCCGAGATGATGCCCCAGGTAATCATGATCCTGGCGATCCAGCGGCGGGCCCCGACCTTGTGCAGGATGATGTTGCTGGGCACTTCGCAGAGGAAGTAGCCGATGAAGAACATGCCGGCGCCGAGTCCGTACACAGCCTCGGACAGCGCAAGGTCATCCATCATCTGCAGCTTTGCGAACCCGACGTTGACCCGGTCCAGGTAGGCACAGAGGTAGCAGAGCATCAGGAAGGGCATCAGGCGCCAGGCAGTCTTGCGGTACGCGCTGCTGCGGGCAGCCGAAAGCGCATCCATCGTTAAGGTAGTCATGTCGATCTGATCTCTTGTTGTTATTGAGAGCCCGGCTTGGCCGGGCCCGGATACAGAGCGCAATCGAAATCAGTGGATCAGCATTCCACCGTTCACGTCCAGGGTGACACCGGTCAGGTAACTGGACAGGTCACTGGCCAGGAAGAGGGCAGCGTTGGCCACGTCGCGAGCTTCACCGAGCCGCCCCAGGGGAATGCCTTCGATGATTGCGTGACGTCGCTCATCCTGCATCAGCCCGCCAGTGATATCGGTATGGATCAGCCCTGGGGTAATGGCGTTGACCCGGACATTGTGCGGGCCCAGCTCCCGTGCCATGGCCTTGCCGAGGCCCAGCACGCCGGCCTTGGCAGCGCTGTAATGAGGGCCGCCGAAGATGCCGCCTCCACGTTGCGCAGAAACGGAGGACATGCAGATGATGCTGCCGGCGCCTTGGTTGCGCATGCCTGGAATGACCGCCTGGGACATCAGCAGCGTGCCACGCAGGTTTACGTTGAGGATCCGGTCGTAGTCTGCACCGGTAATCTCCAGGGTCTTGACCGGCTGGGTAATGCCGGCGTTGTTGACCAGAACGTCGATGCGGCCGAAGCGCGCCAGAACCTGGGCCACGGCGTCACGAACCTGGGCTTCGTCGGCAACGTTGGCGCCCAGGCCAAGATGACCCTCGCCCAGGGCCGCAGCTGCTTCGGCTGCGGCGTTCGCATCGAGATCGAAAATCGCGACTTTGGCGCCATGGTCTGCGAACAGCTGCGCGGTGGCGCGGCCGATGCCTCGTGCAGAGGCGGCGCCGGTGACGATTGCGATTTTGCCAGTGAGTAGCATGAAGAGTGCTCCGATTGATTGTTGTTGTGAGCGGCAGTTCCACGGGAACCGATGGCGTCAGAATCAACCCGGGGTGCTTGGCGAGCAACGCAGCGCCATTCAACTAATGCTGAAAAAAATTCAGGGGTGGGCAGGGGATTTTTTTCCGGTTTCCGATAGCATTGCGTGCAATCCGCAGAAATCGGGGCTTGCAATGATCGGCGACTCGAATAGGAAAATGCAGCAGATACCGCCGCTGAAATCGATTCAGGCCTTCGAGCAGGTGGCGCGGTTTGGAAACGTGGCCAAGGCGGCCGAACAGTTGAACCTGACCCCTTCGGCGGTCAGCCACCAGATTGCGAATCTGGAAGCGCTGATCGGCCGTGCCCTGTTTGTCAGGGAAGCCCGCGGCATGTCCCTGACGCCCGCTGGCGAGCAGTACCAACGGGAAATCTCCGGAATCCTGCAAAGCCTGGCGCTGGCCACCGAGCGGGCGGGGAGTGCCGTGGGCTTCGATTGCCTGCGACTGCATGCGGCGCCCAGCTTCGGTCTGCTCTGGCTGCTGCCGCGCCTTGATCACTTTCGCAGCTGTCATCCGGAGATTCAGATCAACCTGTCGTGTTCCTATGAAACACTCCATTTCGGCCGCCATCAGATCGATGTGGACATCCGCCACGGCTACCCTGACTGGCCAAGCCTGGAGGTGCGCACCATCCGTCACGAGCGTGCCACGGTGCTCGCATCCCCCAGCCTTCTTGAGCGCATTCCCGTCAGCCAACCCAGCGATCTGCTCGGGCAGAACCTTATCCTCTCCGAAGCGGCATTGGTGCAGTGGCCGCAGTGGTTCGCCCAGCAGGGCGTGGCGCTTCCGCAAGCCCCGTTCGCGCTGGGCTTCGACCGCTCGTACATGAGCCTGGAGGCCGCCAGGCATGGCTTCGGTTTTGCCCTGGAAAGCTCGTTGCTGTCCCAGGACTATGTCAAACGCGGCGACCTGGTGCCGGTATTTCCCGCCGAGTTGTCCACCCCCGTAGGCGCGCACCACCTGGTGTTCCCCAGGGGGCACGCGGAGATGTCCAGGGTGCGGCACTTCCTGGAGTGGGTGCAGGGTCAGTTAGGGCATGTGTTCAATTACTGAGCTTGCACTCAGGGCGAATGTGAACGCCGCGGAAGCTTGCGCAGGTCTACAGCAATGGAATGCTGTAGCTGATGATGAGGCGGTTTTCGTTCGCGCCCCTGGCGAAGTCCGAGCGATAGCTTGCATTGCGCCAGCGGATCCCCAGGTTCTTGAGCGGGCCGCTGGGGAACAGGTACTGCAGCTCGGTGTTTCGCTCCCACTCGTTGCCGCTGGCATTGCCCGCGAGCTCGACGTCCTGGCCTTTCACGTAGCGCGACATGAAGGTGAGGCCCGGCAGCCCCACCGTGGCGAAATTGAAGTCATATCGAAGCTGCCATGATTTTTCCTTGGCGCCGGCAAAGTCGTTGATCTGGACGAAATTGATCAAGTAGGGGTCGGTGCCATCGATGTAGGGGAAGGCTGTGTCCCCGGACATCTGTTGATAGCCAACGCCGAAGCCGTGGCCCTTGAGGCTGTAGGTGAGCATGCCGTTGGCCGAGCGGTTGTCGATTTTTCCTGCCGCCGCGTTGCCGCTGTCTCTGCTGACAGCCAGTCGCAGGTCTGCCTTCAACTGGCCTGCAGGCAATGCAACAGACCCGACAAGTCCGAAGAAATGCTGGGTATAGACGTCTTCGAGTTCGCCGTACTGATACGAACCCACCAGGTTTTTCGAGAAGCTGTAGTCGAAGCCGGCCAGGTCGAAACGGTCTGCGCCGATACCGGCCTGGAAGCGGCGGTTCTTGTTGTTCAGCATCAGGTCCTGGGCGGCAGTCTGGTCGCGGTCGGTAACTTTCGTGAGGCGACCCGCCACGATATCGAGGGCATCGATTTCTCCGATGCTCAGCAGCCCACCCCTGAAGGTCTGCGGGAAGATTCGCCCGTTGTTGGCTTTAACGGTGGGCATGTCGGGGATCAGCGTTCCTGCTTCGAGCAGGCTTTTCGAGAACCGAGCCTTTGCCGTCAAACCTAGCTTGGAGTATTCGTCCGGTGCCCTGCCATCATCATGCACGGGGAGAAGCCCGGTACCTGTGCGGTCGGGGCTGGAGTCCAGCTTGATACCGAGCATGCCGATGGCGTCCACGCCAAAACCAACGGGGCCGGGCGTGAAGCCCGACTTTGCGTCGAGAATGAAGCCCTGGGCCCATTCGTCACGCTTGTTCTGGCCAGTACCGTCCCGAAAGTCCCTGTTCAAATAGAAATTCTTCGTTTGCAGGGAGATTTTGGAGTCCTCGACGAAGCCCTCCGCCAGTGCGGGAGTGGCAAGATTGCCAAGGCCGAGCAAGGTGCAGACCGGGATTGCGTTATGTGCCTTCATGTTTACTCCAGGCGTTGCCTGCGCGCTCAGCAGATGAGCACGCAGGAAGCAGCCATTGTTTTTGTGGGTTGGAGTTACGCGGTGTTGCTACTGGGTTGGCCGTTCGAAGAAAGGCCTCAATTGAAAACGTCGATGGTGCCGAGCGCGATGGCCGCCACGAACATCACCAGGCATGTACCGATGCTCCAGCCGATGGAGGCTCGCTGGTTGTCCCCGTAGTCCAGGTCGAGCAGGCCACAGAGAAGGTAGGTCGAGGCCACCAACGGGCTGAGCAGGTGTACCGGCTGTCCGATCAAGCCGGCGATGGCCATTTCCTTCGCGCCAATGCCGTAATGGCTGGCGGTCTCGGCCAGGATCGGGAGGATCCCGAAGTAGAACGCGTCGTTGGTCAGCACGTAGGTGAAAGGCATGCTGAGGAACGCCGTGATCACCGACATGAAATGGCCGGCAGACTCGGGGATCACATGGATCAGGCTTTCCGAGATCGCCTTGATCATCCCGGTGCCGGACATGATTCCGACGAAGATGCCGGCGGCGAAGATCAGCAGGGTGACCGCCATTACGTTGTCGGCGTATTTACCGATGACTTCCTTCTGCGCCTTAACGCTCGGGAAGTTCACCAGGACGCCCAGGCCGAAGGCGAGCATGAACAGGATTGGAAGGGGCATGATGCTGAGCATCATCAGGGTGATCAGGGTGATGGTGAGGACCGCGTTGAACAGGAAGCGCCAGTCTGTCAGCCTGAATTCGGTGAAATGGCTCATCACTTCATCGTGATCAAGCTCCACGACACCCAGGCGACGGCGCTCCCTGCTGCCCAGGTAGAACGCCGCGAAAATCACCCAGCCTGCGCCCGCGATCATCAGCGGCAGCATTTCCAGGAACAGCTCGGTAATGTCCACGTGCATGGCGCTCGCCGCACGTGAGAAGGGCCCCGCCCAAGGCAGGATGTTCATCACCCCGTTGGTCAGCAACAGAACGGTGGCCAGCACCTGGAGGCTCATCCCTGTGCGCCGGTACAGTGGAAGCAGTGCGGCGGTGGTGATGATGTAGGTCGTGGCGCCGTCGCCATCCAGGCCTACGCAGATGCCCAGGATGGCCGTGCCGATGACGATCTTCAGCGGGTCGCCTTTCACGCACTTGAGGATCAGCTTGATCAGCGGGTTGAACAGGCCTGCGTCGGTCATCATGCAGAAGTACAGAATCGCGAAGGTCAGCATGATCCCCGTCGGGGCCAGCATCTTCACGCCATCGAACATCATGGGGCCGAGCTGGGTTGCGAACCCGCCGAGGCTTGCGAATGCAACCGGCACCAGGATCAGGGCAACCAGCGGTGACAGGCGTTTGCTCATGACGAGGTACATGAAGCAGACGATCATTGTGTAGCTCAAGAGAGTGAGCATGCTGTCCTCTTATTATCTGTTTTGTATGAGTAATAACCTTCGCTGGCCGTTTTCGGGCCAGGCAGGGCCCGTGCGCCATGTGCACAGGGCCGCGCCACGAAGTCGTTAGGCTGGGGCGTGCGAGAACATCCGCTTGCCCGGGTGGCCGGGGTCGGCCTTCAGGATGTGTCCTGTCGACGAGTCGGTGATGAACAGGCTGCGATTGGCGTCTGCACCAAAGGCCAGGTTGGTGAGCGTGCGGCCTTCGGTGCAGGACCTGAATCGATAGAGCGGCACGGCGTGGGCGTCGAATGCCCACACGCAGCCATTGCCCGCATCGCAGACGTACAGGTTGCCCGACTCATCCAGGGCCATGCCGTCGGCGCCACTCACGCCTCCGGCCATGGCGGTGAAGACACCCACCTTGGATGTTGTGCCATCGGCTTGCAGGGGAAGTCGCCATACGGCATTTCCACGGGTCATTGCCACCAGCAGCGCCTTTTCCTGGAGATCCATGACCAGGCCGTTAGGGCTGGGGCCGTTGTCCAGCAAGCAATCCAGGCGTTGCTGCTCCAGGTCGTAGCGGAAAACCCGGCCGGATGGATCGTGCATGCCGGTCTGGCCTTGATCGGTGAAGAACAGGTGCCCCTGGCGGTCAAAGAACAGATCGTTCACACCCTTGAAGCTTTCGCTGCGGCGATGCGTCAGGAAGGGTTCGATGCGTTTGCTGATCGGGTCGAGAACGAGGATCCCGTGCTTGTAGTCGGCAATGAAGACGCGCCCGTCACGATGGATTTTCAGGCCGTTCGGCCAGCCGTCGTATTCAACGACCAGGTCCCAGTCTCCCTGTGCAGAGATGCGAAAGATCCGGCCGTACGGGATATCAGTGACATAGAGATTGCCGGCCTGGTCGAAGGATGGCCCCTCCAGGAAGCTCGTAACCTGCTGGCCTGGTTTGTTGGCTCGGACCCAGTCGGAGTCCCCATCACGCCAGAATTCTCTTGGCAGCCTGCTGAAGACTTCTGTTGGGCGTTCTTCGGGAGGGGCGTACAGGCTCATGGCAAATCTCCATGTGAAAACAGACACACGACGCTGAGGCTCAAACGGCAGGGTCTGGGCCAATCTCATCAGTGTACGTTGCCTGGGCTATCTTGTTGTTTCGAGCATTGTTCTATCAGGTAGAACATAGTTGCTCTTGGTAGAACACTTTCCAAGCTATTTTTCCCTCTGTCAAGTCTCACTCGAGACCTGTCCAGCCATTCAAAACTCAAACCATGGGCAACTGCTTCCGTTCATCGTTGGCCTCGTTGACAGCCGTGAAAATGTCGGTAGATACTAAAACAGAACGTAATTCTGCCTGACAGAACAATCATAAAAACAGCGCCACGCCTCGCAGCTGCACTGCATGAATGTTCGGACAGGCTCTCCCCAGCAACAGGAGAACCTCCGTGAAAGAAGCGACAGACATCGACATCCTCGTCAGCGAAGTCGGGCCCAGGGATGGCTTGCAGAGCGTCAAGGCCTGCATGCCCACCGACCTGAAGCTGGAGTGGATTTCGGCACTGGCCAAGGCTGGCTTGAAAGAGATCGAGGTCGGCTCGTTCGTATCGGCGAAACTGCTGCCGCAGATGGCCGATGCCGCCCAGGTCGTCGCCCATGCCCTGACCCTGCCTGGTCTTTTCGTCACGGCACTGGTGCCGAATCTCAAGGGCGCGGAGGCCGCATTCAACGCTGGCGTGCACAAGATCACCTTGCCCATCTCGGTGAGCGAGCAGCACTCGGTCTCGAACATCCGCAAGACCCATGCCCAGGTTTTCGCCGAAGTCCAGGCGGTGGTTGCCTTGCGCAACGAGCGCTTCCCGAACGTCCAGATCGAAGCCGGCCTTTCCACCGCCTTCGGTTGCACGCTGCAAGGCGTGGTAACCGACGACGAGACGATGGCGATTGCCGTGAAGATGGCGGAGCTGGGGGTAGACGAGGTGGGGCTTTCCGACACGGTCGGCTACGCCAACCCCACCCAGGTTCGTCGGCTGTTCACCCGCCTGTTCCGGGAGCTCGGCGCCCTCGCAGGCAGTGCTCACTTTCACAACACCCGCGGCCAGGGCCTGGCCAACGTCGTCGCTGCATTGGAGGCCGGGGTGAAGACCTTCGACGGGTCGCAGGGCGGTCTGGGCGGCTGTCCGTACGCGCCCGGGGCTTCGGGCAACATCGTCACCGAAGACCTGGTGTATCTCCTGGAATCCATGGGGCTGAAGACCGGCGTCGACCTCGATCGCCTGGTCGCTGCGCGTGAAGTGCTTCGCCGTGGGCTGCCCGGTGAACCCCTGTACGGTTTCATCCCCGATGCCGGGGTCGGCAAGAATTTCACCTATGCGAAGGAGGCCGTATGAGCCAGCACGAAGGGAAGCCTCTGCCTCTTGCAGGCATTCGCGTAGTCGAGTTCGTCCACATGGTGATGGGCCCGACCTGCGGCTTGCTGCTTGCGGATCTCGGGGCCGAGGTCATCAAGGTGGAACCCGTGCCGGAGGGCGACAACACTCGCCGTCTCATGGGCTCCGGCGCCGGCTACTGGATGACCTACAACCGCAACAAGAAGAGCTTTGCGGTGGACATCAAGTCGGAGGAGGGCATGGCCGCGGTGAAGAAACTGCTCGCCACGGCCGATGTCGTCACCGAGAACTTCCGCCCCGGCGCGATGGAGAAACTGGGCCTGGGCTACGAGCAGGTCAAGGCCATCAAGGCGGACATCATCTACAGCTCGATGAAGGGCTTCCTGCCTGGCCCTTATGAGAAGCGCACGGCACTGGACGAGGTCGTGCAGATGATGACCGGCCTGGCCTACATGACCGGGCCCGTGGGGCGCCCGCTGCGGGCAGGCGCCTCCGTCAACGATGTGATGGGCGGCATGTTCAGCGCGGTCTCGATTCTCGCTGCGCTGCTGCAGCGCAAGGAGACCGGTCGTGGCCAGTTCGTGCAGACCGGCCTGTTTGAAAACTCGGCGTTCCTGGTTGCCCAGCACATGATGCAGAAAGTCGTGACCGGCAAGGCGGCGGCGCCTATGCCGAGCCGGATTTCAGCCTGGGCCATCTACGACGTGTTCGAGACTGCCGAGGAAGGTGAGCAGGTCTTCATGGGCGTTGTCAGCGATAGCCAATGGGTCTCCTTCTGCCAGGCGTTCGACTTCGCCGAACTTGGCGCAGACCCTGGGCTGAGCCGGAACAACCAGCGCGTACAGGCCCGCGACCGAATCATCCCGAAGGTGCGGGAGCGCCTGTCTGGCATGGACAAGCAGACCGTCATGGCGCTGTGTGAAGACGCCGGCTTGCCGTTCTCCCCGATCCAGCGACCCGAGGACATGTTCGAAGACGAGCACCTCAACCGATCCGGCGGCATGGCCGAGCTGACGCTGCCTGGCGGCGAGCAGGTCAAGGTACCGATGCTGCCCTTCGAGATGGACGGTCAGCGCTTTGGTGCCCGATTGAATGTGCCGGACCTGGGCAGCCACTCCAGGGAGCTTCTTGCCCAGCTGGGCTATGGCGACGACGAGATCACCCGGCTCGCGTCCAGCGGAACGATCAAGACCGCTTGATCGGCTCGAATGCGGGCCGCCTCACCAACCACGGTATTCATAACAACAAAACCGAGGATACAGTCATGGCTAACGTCACGACCCCGGATACCCCTTTGTCCATGCCGCAGCCTGAAGTCGCGTCGGCGCTACAGCAAAGAGCAATGAAGAAAGCCGCCTGGCGTCTGATCCCGTTGCTTGCCCTGGCCTACTTTTTCAACTACCTGGATCGTACCAGTGTCGGTTACGCCGCCCTGCAGATGACCGACCAGCTCGGGCTCACGGCAGCACAGTTCGGCCTGGGTGCAGGGATCATGTTCGTCGGTTACTGCCTGTGCGAAGTGCCGAGCAACCTTGCCATGTACCGGTTCGGCGCGCGCGTCTGGATGGCCCGCATCATGATTACCTGGGGGCTTGCCGCAGCTGCCACGGCCTTCGTGATCGGCCCCTACAGTTTCTATGTCGTTCGCTTCCTGCTGGGGATTGCCGAGGCGGGCTTCTTCCCCGGCGTAATCTTCTTCCTCACCCTGTGGTTCCCGGTTCAATACCGCACCCGGGTGCTGGCATGGTTCACGGTTGCAACGCCGATCTCGTTCCTCGTCGGCGGCCCGCTTTCCATTTATCTGTTGCAGATGCATGGTGCCTGGGGGCTCGCGGGTTGGCAGTGGATGTTCATCATCGAAGGCTTGCCGGCTTGCGTCCTGGGGCTCATCACCCTGAAGGTGCTTGCCAACCGGCCAAGCGAGGCCAGGTGGCTATCCCAGGAAGAGAAGGACGCCCTTGCCGGCATGCTGGAGAAGGAGAGGGCAAGCACCAGGAAAAGCCACGGTTTCGCCGCGGCACTCAAGGATCCACGCGTCTGGATCCTGAGCTCCATCACCTTCAGCTTCACCATCGGCACCTACGGTATCGGTATCTGGCTGCCGCAGATGCTCAAGGCCCAAGGCGTTGAAATCAGCCTGATTGGCTGGGTTGCAGCCGTACCCTACTTCTTCTCGACCGTCGGGCTGCTGTTCTGGGCCAGGCATGTCGACCGAAGCGGTCGGGGCATTCTCAACCTTATCATCGCGCTGGTATTGGCCGGCCTGGCGTTGATCTTCGCGGTCAACATGAATGCCCTGGTTCCCGCATTGGCCGGTATCACCCTGGCCCTGGTGGGGACGATCTCGGCGAAGACGATCTTCTACACGCTGCCGGCGAAGTTCCTGACGGGCCAGGCTGCCGCAGGCGGTATCGCTCTTATCAACTCCATTGGCGCATTCGGTGGGTTCGTCGGGCCCTATCTGATGGGGTTCCTAAAGGATTACACGCAGTCCTTCACCGCAGGCCTGATGGTCATGGGGTGCATCCTGTTCTTCGCCGCGCTCATGGCGCTCTCCCTGCGGTTGTTCATGCGCGATGCCTGACCTGCGCTGCCGGTAAAGCAGAACGCTGTTCCGGACAGTGGACTAGCTGCTTTGCGCACTCACAGGTAAGGTATCGGTCATCCGCACGGCCCCCTTCGAGGGGCCGCTTTTCATGATTGCGCCGGGAACACGTCTGATGTCATCGAAAAACGAGCCTGCTGATGCTGCCAAGAACACTGCAGACGGCGGGGTGGCCGCGGTTGATAGAGCCTTTGCGATTCTCGGGGCTTTCGAGCCTGATCGAAGCAGCCTGCCACTGGCCGAGATCGCACGGCGCACCGGCCTGTACAAAAGCACCATCCTGCGGCTCATGAGTTCACTGGAAAGGGCCGGGTTCATCAGGCGCCTGCCCGACGGGCAGTACGCAGTGGGGCATGAGCCCTTGCGCCTGGCGCAGATCTACCAGGCGTCTTTCCGTCTGCGGGATACGATCTACCCGGTGCTTGAGGCACTGACCGAAGAAAGCGGAGAGACCTCTTCCTTCTACGTGATCGAAAACGACATCCGGGTGGTGCTGTTTCGGGTCGAGCCCAAGCGCGCAGTGCGCTTCAGCATCCACGAAGGGGATCGCTTCCCGCTGCATGCCGGGGCTTCCGGGAAAATCCTCCGGGCCTTCGGCCCGCCGGCCGATCGCGCTTTGTCCGAAGTACGGGAGCAGTTCTGGGCAACGTCATTCGGTGAGCGCGACCCGGATACATCGTCTATCTCGGCCCCGGTCTTTGGCGTCGGCCATGAGTTCAAGGGCGCGCTGACGCTGTCCGGCCCATCCGAGCGCTTCAACAAGGATCAACTGCAAGCGGCCCGGGTCATGCTGCTCAAGCGCGCCGCCCAGGCAACCAGCCTCCTCGGAGGAAGCAACCAGGAATTACTTGCCGCTTCGCAGAAATACGCGGACGCATAGCACCGTTCTCAAAAGCTCGACGCGTACCCTGTGGGAGCGGGTTTACCCGCGATTACGATGGTGAATTCACTAACGCAATCGCGGGTAAACCCGCTCCCACAGGGTACGCGTCGGGCTTTGGATCACCCCGGAAACAGGAACGGACTGACCCCGCTGCGCCCGAAGCCCTGGCGCTCGACCTCGGCGTCCAGCCCCAGTGTCGCCAGGTCGTCCGCCAGCACCTCGAGGCCGCGCTCGTGCTCCGGGTAGAACACCTTCAGGTAACTGCGGCATTCGCCACAGCTTTCTGCCTTCACCGGCGCCTTCGCATCCTCCAGCGACCAGTAATCCAGCCCGCCCGTGGCTTCGCAGTTGCTGCACTTGAGCCGCACCATATGCCAGCGACTTTCGCACAGACCGCAATGCAGGTAGCGCAATCCGGCCTGGGCGCCGGTGAGGATGCTGCTCGCCACCGGTGCGCTGGCGCATACCGGGCAGAACTGCCGCTCTTCACCTTGGGCGATGCCCACCGCGGGCAGGTGCGCCGCCAACTGGCTGAAGTACAACGATAGCGCCGACCAGATGAACAGCGCTTCGCCACTGTGCACCTCATGAAAGTCCCCGCGCAGCAGGGAGTCGGCACAGGCCTCGAGTCGCCAGTCCTCTTCCTGCAGCAGTTCCTCCAGCGCCGGGTGCTCGAGGGTTTCGCCAAGCCCGCGCAGCAGCACCAGCCAGTGCCCGTGCCGCACATGCCGTCGGCAATCCAGCGGCGCGCCATCTGCACCCAGCGATGCCGCCAGCCCGGCGAGCAAGGCCGGGGGCAGGGGCCTGTGCGTGAGCAACAGTTCCTGGCTTTCCACGATCCCGGCGACGAAGCCCAGGTAGTCCGCCATCGGATGTCCGACCGCCAGTTCCCGCAAGCGCGCCGCCCGCCGCGCATGATTGCCCTCGCGCGACGGCAACAACACCGGCGCGATAGCCCCGACCGCCGCCTGCCCGGCCCCCTGCGGCGTCATGCGAATACTGCTGTTCATTTGCTTTTCCCGTCCTGCCGGGCACTGATCTGCCGGTACCAGCGGCCATGGTGGGCCTTGGCCCAACGGTGGCTTACATAGCCGGTGACCATCCCGCGAATCGAGCCTTTGACCCAGAACGCCAGGTACGCATGCCCGATTACCAGCAGGATCAGGGCGACCCCGGCCAGAGCGTGCACCAGCAGGCCGATGCGGATAGCAGGAATGGAAAACAGCGGGGCGAAATAGGGCCGCCAGATCACCACGCCGCTGACCAGCAGCAGGCTGATCAGGCCCATGATTCCCCAGAACATGACCTTCTGCCCGGCGTTGTACTTGCCGATCTGCAGCGCCGGGTCATGCTTGCCGGCGAGCACGCCGGGCAGGTTCCTGAACCAGAGGCGGTCCTGCGGCTCCGGCAGGTTGTAGCGCACGAAGCGGATGAACAGGAACATCAGCAGCAGGAACACCACCACGCCGAAGAACGGGTGGAGGATGCGGGCCATCTGCGGTGTGCCGAAGACGCCATTGAGACCGTTGAGCGAGGGGAAGAACCACGACAGCCCCGACAGCGCGACGGCCAGGAAGCAGATCACCATCAGCCAGTGGCTGGCGCGCTCGATGAAGCGCGTGCGCAGGATCATCCTGTCCTTGTTCATGCGTGGGTCTCCTCGTCGTTTTTCTCGTCCTCGTCCACTTCGTTCGGCCCGACGCCGACGTAGTGGAACATCGTTCCCGCCAGGGTGGCGAAGAAGGCCACCGCCGCCGCAGGCTTGAGCCAGCCTTTCCAGCCCTGCACCGCACTGCTGATGCGCGGGTCGGTGGGCAGCTTGTGGTACAGGTGCGGCTTGTCGGCGTGCTGCAGCACGTACATCACATGGGTGCCGCCGACGCCTTGCGGGTCATACAGGCCGGCTCCGGCGAAACCGCGGCCCTTGAGCTCCTGGACGCGCCCGGCCGCCAGGTGCTGCATCTCGCTCTTGGCGCCGAAGTTGATCGCGCCGGTGGGGCAGGTCTTGACGCAGGCCGGCTCCTGGCCGACGGCTACGCGATCGACGCAAAGCGTGCATTTGTACGCCTTGTTGTCTTTCTGGCTGATCCGCGGCACGTCGAACGGACAGCCGGCGATGCAGTAGCCGCAGCCGATGCAGTGCTCGGACTGGAAATCGACGATGCCGTTGGCGTACTGGATGATCGCGCCCGGCTGCGGGCAGGCCTTGAGGCAGCCCGGGTCGGCACAGTGCATGCAGCCATCCTTGCGGATCAGCCATTCGAGGCGGCCGCTTTCGTTCTGCACTTCGTCGAAGCGCATCAGCGTCCAGGTTTCTGCCGACAGGTCGGCAGGGTTGTCGTAGACGCCGACGTTGTGGCCGACCTCGTCGCGCAGGTCGTTCCATTCGTTGCACGCTACCTGGCAGGCCTTGCAGCCGATGCAGATGCTCACGTCGATCAGCTTGGCGACCTCGGCCTGGTGGTTGCGTGCTTGCGGCGGCGGGGTCAGCGAGCTGGTGGCCGAGCGTTTGATGATGTCCTGGGATTGGTATGACATGAATGCTCCCTCAGACCTTTTCCACGTTCACGAGAAACGCCTTGTATTCAGGCGTGTGGGTATTGGAGTCGCCGACGCCCGGGGTCAGGGTATTGGCCAGGAAGCCCTTGCGCGTGCTGCCTTCGTAGCCCCAGTGGCAGGGGATGCCGATGGTGTCCACCGCCTGGCCGTCGATGGTCAGGCGCTGGATGCGCTTGGTCACCACCGCCCTGGCCTTGATGTAGCCGCGCTGGGTGCTGACCTTGACCCGGTCGCCCTGGGCGATGCCTTTCTCGGCCGCGAGGGTTTCGCCGATCTCGATGAATTGCTCCGGCTGGATGATCGCGTTGAGCCGCGAGTGCTTGGTCCAGTGGCGGAACAGCTCGGTGATCGAGTAGGTGGTGGCGACGTAGGGAAAGTCCTCGCGCTTGCCCATCCGTGAACGGTCGTGCGGGTAGATCCGTGCGGTCGGGCAGTAGGTCACGCCCGGGTGCAGCGGGTTGCTCGCCAGCGGGCTTTCGGTCGGCTCGTAGTGCTCGGGGAACGGCCCGTCGTTGAGGGCACCTACCGAGAACAGCCGGCCCACGCCTTCGGGCAGCATGATGAACGGGCTGGTGGCGGTGCCGGGGGCGATGGTCGGGGCGAAGTCGGGCACGTCGATGCCGCTCCAGCGCGCGCCGTCCCAGGCGATCAACTGGCGTTCCGGGTCCCACGGCTTGCCCGCCGGGTCCGCCGAGGCGCGGTTGTAGAGCACGCGGCGGTTCTGCGGCCAGGCCCAGGCCCAGCCGGGGGTGTTGCCCAGGCCCACGTCGGTGTTGTCGCGGCGGGCCATCTGGTTGCCCTGTTCGGTCCAGGAACCGGCGAAGATCCAGTTGAAGCACACCGTGCTGCCATCGTCGCGCAACTGGCCGAAGTCGTTGAGCAACTGACCCTTGCGCAGGATCAGGTTGCCCTGGTCGTCGTGCAGGTCGGCCAGGGCGCGGCCGTTGGATTCCTTGGCCACTTCCTCGGGCTTGGGATCGCGCGGGTCGGCGTAGTCCCAGGCCATGTTGAGGATCGGCGCAGGATTGGCGCCGCCTTCCTTTTCGTACAGTTCGCGGATCTTCATGAACAGGTGGCCGAGGATCTTGCCGTCGTGCCAGGCCTCGCCGGGCGGCGCGGCGCCGGCCCAGTGCCATTGCAGCCAGCGCGAGGAGTTGACGATGGAGCCGTCTTCCTCGGCGAAGCAGGAGGAGGGCAGGCGGAACACTTCGGTCTGGATCGCCGCGGTATCGACGTCATGCTCCTCGCCGTGGTTCTTCCAGAAGCTCGAGGTCTCGGTGGCCAGCGGGTCGATGATGACCAGGAACTTGAGTTTCGCCAGTGCCTCCTGGGCCTTGTTCTTGTCCGGGAAGGCCGCCACCGGGTTGAAGCCCTGGGCGATGTAGCCGTTGACCTTGCCTTCGTACATGCGGTTGGTGAAGTTGATGACGTCGTAGCTGTCGTCCCACTTCGGCAGCCAGTCGAAGCCCCAATCGTTGTCCTTGGTGGCCTTGTCGCCCCAGAAGCTCTTCATCATGCTGACGAAGAATTTCGGGGTGTTCTTGTAGTAGTTGACCTGGTCGGCCTGCACTGCGCTCGGGGTGGTTTGCTTGAGGTAGGTGGCAAGGTCCGTCTGCGCATCGGACGGCAGGTTCATGTAGCCCGGCAGGCGCAGCGAGAGCAGGCCGAGGTCGGTATAGCCCTGGATGTTGGAGTGGCCGCGCAGGGCGTTGACGCCGCCGCCGGCCATGCCGATATTGCCCAACAGCAACTGGAGCATGCCCGCGCCGCGGATCATCTGCGCGCCGTTGGTGTGGTGGGTCCAGCCGAGGGCGTAGAGGAAGGTGGCGGTCTTGTCCGGGGCGCTGGTTTCGCCAATGATCGCGCAGATCTGCAGGAAGTCGTCCTGCGGCGTGCCGCAGACCTTGCTGACCATCTCCGGCGTATAGCGCGAGACGTGCTGCTTGAGCAGGTTCCACACGCAGCGCGGGTGGCTGAGGCTCGGGTCGCGCCTGGCGAAGCCGTTCTCGTCCAGTTCGTAGTTCCACGAGGCGCGATCGTAACTGCGCTTGCCCGCGTCGTAGCCGCTGAACAGGCCTTCGTCGAAGCGGTAGTCCTCGCGCACGATCAGGCTGGCGTTGGTGTAGGCCCGCACGTACTCGTGCTGGACCTTATCGTGGCTGATCAGCCAGTTGACCATGCCCATCAGGAAGGTCACGTCGGAGCCGGCGCGGATCGGCGAGTAGATATCCGCCACCGCGGCGCTGCGGTTGAAGCGCGGGTCTACCACGATGACCTTGGCGCCGTTGCGGATCTTCGCCTCGATCACCCACTTGAAGCCCACCGGGTGCGCTTCGGCGGGGTTGCCGCCCATGATCATGACCACGTTGGCGTTCTTGATATCGACCCAGTTGTTGGTCATGGCGCCGCGGCCGAAGGTCGGCGCCAGCGCCGCGACGGTCGGCGCATGGCAGACCCGGGCCTGGCTGTCGGTGCCGAGGATGCCCAGGGCGCGGGTGAAGCGCTGGTCGAGGGAGCCGGTTTCGCTGCTGGCCGCCGAGGAGCAGAGCATGCCGGTGCTGAGCCAGCGGTTGACCGTGGTGCCCTTGGCGTTCTTCTCGATGAAATTGGCGTCGCGGTCGTCCTTCATCAGGCGGGCGATGCGTTCGATGGCGTATTCCCAGCTGACCCGCTGCCATTTGTCCGAGCCCGGGGCGCGGTACTCGGGGTACAGCAGGCGCTGTTCGCTATGGATGTAGTCCACCAGGCCGGCGCCCTTGGGGCACAGCGAACCGCGGCTGACCGGGTGATCCGGGTCGCCTTCGATATGGAAGATCCGCGCCTTGGCGTTCTTCGCGCCGTCGCCGAGGCTGTACATCAGCAGGCCGCAGCCCACCGAGCAGTAGGTGCAGTTGTTGCGGGTTTCCTTGGCCCGCAGCAGCTTGTACTGGCGCGACTGGGTCGCCTGGGCCATGCCCGGGGCAAAACCCAGGGTGGCGCAGGTCGCGGTGGCGGCGCCCACGGTGCACAGTTTGAAGAACTGTCGTCTACCCAGTCCCATGATCATCTCCTTGTTACGGCCGGGCCGACGCGACAGCCGCGCACAGGCGTGCGCGCCGGTCAAAGCGGCGGGATCGGTCAGTGGTGTTCAGGCCAAAGCAGGCAGGAAAGGCGGCCCGGCCCATTCTTTCGAGGGCCTGGGCAACGCATTCGCGGGGAGTCTATGTCCATATCTTTTGTGTGACTAATCGAGTGTGACGATCAGTTGATCGATGTCATCTATTGGCACAAAAAAACAAGGGTTTTCGGGGCGGGCGGTGGCGGTGCTAAAGTCGCTCCTTTTTTGCGTCGAAGAGGTGAAACATGCGTAGTGCCCTGGCTTTGCTCGCCGCCACCCTGCTGGCGGGCTGCGCCTCGTCGGCGATGAACACGGCCCGTTCCGGCCAGCCGGACCGGATTATCAATTCGACCAAAGAAGCAGCCAAGGTCGCCGAATGCGTGCAGTTCAGCTGGCAGGACGAGGCGGTATTCGGCGTGGATGCCAGCGGCTACCTTGAGCGTACGGCCCAGGGCATCACCGTCTCGACCCGGGGTGGCGAGTATTTCACCGATATTTCGCCGTCGGGCAGCGGCAGCGTGGTCAAGTTCTACGCGCAGAAGGACGATGCCCTGGCCCGGCGCCGTATGGCGGCTCTGGCTACCTGTCTGTAAACCCCGGCTTATACTCAGGCTGCGACACCGGCGGCATGCCGGTGTCGTCGCTTCGGTCGTCCTGGCCGGAGCGCGTTGATCGTTCCGCGGCAAACGGACAACCCGCCAGGAGGTGTCTTATGAGCCCGTATCAACGCCTGTTCATGATCGCCTCGCCGACCCTGCGCCATACACCGGCCATGGAGCGTGCAGTGGCGATCGCCAGGGCCACCGACGCGGCCTTGCATATCGCGGTGTTTCTCGAAGAGGGTGACCTGCTCGGGCGCATGGCCGCAGGCACGGCGCTGCGCCAGGCGATGGAGCGTGACGCCTGGACCTGGCTGCGCGACGAGGCCGGGCAGTTGCGTCATGACGGCCTGGAGGTCAGTTGCGAAGTGCAGGTGAGCCGGCAGGTGATCCGCGACATGCTCGAACATGTCGAAGACATGCAGCCCGACCTGGTGATCAAGGACGTGCACCACGAATCGGCCTTGCGCCGGGTTTTCCTCACACCGCCGGACTGGCAGTTGCTGCGTGACTGCACGGCGCCGCTGCACCTGATCAGCGATCTGCGTTGCCCATTGCCCAGGGTGGTGATCGCCGCGCTGGATACCCTGCACCCGGACAGCCAGCACACGCGGATCAACCAGTGGGTGATGGCGCAGGCCAGCGCCCTGGCGATCCAGTGCGAGGCCGAACTGCATCTGCTGCATGCCTGGGACGTGGCGCAGACCCGGGTCGCCGATTTCGGAGCGGGTGCGGTGACCATGCCGGGATTCAACCATGAAGTCAGGCGTTCGGCGCAATTGGCCTTCGAGCACCTGGCCCAGGCCCACGGTGTACCGGAAAGCCACCGGCACTTCGTCAGCGGGCCGGCGACGCTGGCGATCGCCGAGTACGCAGGCCTGCATCGGGCCGACGTGATCGTCATGGGCAGCAGCCAGCGCCGGGGGGCGGCGGGGCTGCTGGGCAGTACCACCGAGCATGTGCTGCAGCATCTGCCGTGCAATGTGCTGGCGGTGCGGAGGGAGCCGGGGGATTGAAAGGCGGGCTCCCGCAAGGAAATGACCTTGCGGGAGCGGGCCTTAGCCGCGCAGTGGCGGGGTACGCGGCGGGATCATCCGGCGGTTGCCGGTGGCCTCGAACGCCGCCCCCAGCTTCAGCAGGTTGGCATCGTCATAGGCCTTGCCGGCGAAGGTCAGGCCCACCGGCATGCCGATATCGGCCATCACGCCCATCGGTACGGTAACGGTCGGCACGCCCAGGTGACGGATCGCCAGGTTGCCGTTGGCGACCCAGACCCCGTTGCTCCAGGCGATGTCCGCCGACTCCGGGTTGACGTCGGCGTCCGCCGGGCCGACATCGGCCACGGTGGGGAACAGCACGGCGTCCAGGCCGTTCGCGTCCATCCAGTCTTCCAGGTCCAGCTTGCGGGTCGCCTCCAGGCCGCGCAGGCCGTCCGGCACGGTCGGGATCTCGTTCCACGGGGTGATGCCGCGTTCGGCCATCTTCACGTATTCGTCCATGCCGGCGGCAAGGTCGCCTTCGCGGTTGGGCAGGGTGCCCGGGTCGTGCGGGAAAATCTTCGGCCCGTCGACATCCACCAGGCGATTCAACTTCGGATCGCCGTTGGCCCGCAGGAAGTCGTCGAAGGCCCAGGCGGTCAGGTCCCAGAGTTCATGATGGAGAAACGCCTTGGACACGATGCCGCGATTGAATACGGTCGGCGCGCCCGGACGGTCGCCCTCGCAGTTGGAGACCAGCGGGAAGTCCGTTTCGATGACCTCGGCACCAGCCGCTTCGAGGGCCTGGCGTGCCTGCTTCCACAGCTCGATCACCGAGGCGCGGGTGTGGATGCGCTGGCCGGTCGGGCCGCCGATCCCGGGTGCCTCGGAAGTACCCGCGGCTTCATCGGCATTGATGTACATGCGCGGCACGCCGAGGCGCTTGCCGGCCAGGGCGCTGCTGCCCACCGCCAGATCGGCATAGGACGCCGGGCGTACCGAGGCCACGCTCGGGATCGGCACCCAAGGCTGCAGGCGCCACAGGTCGCCGCGGGTGTCGGGGTCTTCGGCGACCACGACATCCAGCACTTCCAGCAGGTCGGCCATGGTCCGCGCATAAGGTACCACCACGTCCATGGTCGGCGTCAGCGGCCAGTTGCCGCGTACCGAAATCACCCCACGGGATGGGGTATAGGCACACAGGCCGTTGTTCGATGCCGGGCCACGACCGCTCGACCAGGTTTCCTCGGCCAGGCCGAAGGCGGAGAAGCTGGCGGCAGTGGCGGTACCGGCGCCGTTGGACGAGCCGGAAGCGAACGGGGCGGTCAGGTACGCGGCGTTGTACGGGCTTTCCGCACGGCCGTAGACACCGCGCTGCATTCCGCCGTTGGCCATGGGCGGCATATTGGTCTTGCCCAGGCAGATCGCCCCGGCGGCGCGCAGGCGCTCGATGGTGAAGGCGTCACGGTAGGCCACCAGGTCAGCGAAGGCCGGGCTGCCGGAAGCGGCGGTCAGGCCCTTGACCAGGTAGCTGTCCTTGGCGGTATAGGGAATACCGTCCAGCGGGCCGAGGGTTTCGCCACGGGCACGACGGGCATCGGAGGCTTCGGCTTCTTTCAGGGCCTCGGGATTGCGCACGACGACCGCGTTGAGCGCGGTGGCAGTGTCTGCGCCGTCGTAGGCATCGATCCGGGCAAGGTAGGCCTTGACCAGCTCGACCGCAGTGGTCTGGCCGGACTCGAGTGCGGCACGCAGTTGGGCAATGGAAACTTCGGTGACCTCGATCATGCAGCTTGCTCCGGTGGCTGACAGGTAACAGGGAAGAGGATTCCCTCACGCAGGGACATCACGCTTTTCAAATTGTTTTCTCGTTGGATACCCCGTTGTGCGGCTTTACACAACGGCTGGGCCTAAAGCGGGTGATATTTTTAACACTTGGCGATCAACAAGGGAATGGGGCGCGATGCAAACCCAATGATTTAGCCGATAGGCCGCACTGTACGTTGTGAGTGTGTCGAAAAATACGAACAGTCGATCGCCGTATGCCTAGGGCATCGGAATCAAGAGAGGAGGGAGGAACTAGAAGAGAAAATGGCAGGGGCGGCTGGATTCGAACCAACGCATGGCAGGATCAAAACCTGCTGCCTTACCGCTTGGCGACGCCCCTGTTGCGACGGACAAAAGCTTGTCCTGATGCATATCCCGCTGCTGGTCAACTGAGTGTCCGTCGCGGGATGGGCGGCAATTTAACAAGATTTGTTACGCCTGGGAAGTTTTTTTTCACGGAAAAGCGTTTTTAAACAGCGACTTAGTTGGAAGGGATAGAGCAGGTCCGATCTGCGCGGACTTTGTGGGAGCGGGTTCACCCGCGATTGCGTCGGTGAATCCACTACCGCAATCGCGGGTGAACCCGCTCCCACAAAGTCCGCGTTGCTTTGCAAATCAGGTAGAGTCCCATCACCCAGGACCTTTCCACACTTCAAGGAGGATGCAATGTTCCCCATCGACATCTGGCTCGCCTACACCGCCGCCTGCCTGCTGCTGGTGATTTCACCCGGCCCCGACAACCTCCTGGCCATCGGCCGCGGCCTGAGCCAGGGCCGCCTGGCCGCCATTGTCTCCGGCGTTGCGTCCGGTACCGGCATCCTGTTCCACACCACCACCGCAGCCCTGGGCCTGACCCTGCTGATGCAGACCTCCGCCGTGGCCTTTTGGGTAGTGAAGATCATCGGCGCCGGCTACCTGCTGTGGCTGGGGATCAAGGTGCTGCGCTCGCGCAACCTGATCAACTTCGCCCCGGCGGCCAGGCAACCGCTGCGCACCATTTTCCTCACCGGCTTCCTCTCCGCGGCACTCAACCCCAAGCCCGGGCTGTTCGTGCTGGCCTTCATTCCGCAGTTCGTCAATCCGCAACTGGGTTCGGTGACGGTGCAGATGCTGGTCTACGGGCTGTGGTTCGCCTTGCTCACTGCCGTCGGCTTTGCCCTGATGGGCGTATTCGCCTCGACCTTGACCCGTGCCATCCGTAATCGCCCCAAGGTGGTCAACGGCTTGAATATCGGCGCCGGGGTGACCTTTGTCGCCTCCGGCGTCTCGGTGGTGGCATTGAATCAGAAATAAGCGGCCGATCATCACGGCGGCTTTGACCGGGTTCACCCGCGTTCATTATTCTTGACGGCGTTTGGCCGATCAGTATTCGAATAAAAACCCAAGGTGCGTGCATGACAATCAAGGTCCTGGAGGCTCATGAGGTAAACGAGCACCGCGTTGCCCTGCCGGGCTGGCAGGAGCAGTACACGCAGATGTCGTCCGGGCGCTTCCAGGGGCGCCTGGTGCATGCCCAGAGCGCCGGCCTGGAGCTGTACGAGGAACGCATGAACCTGCGGGTCGAGCAGGAATTCCACGCGCCGGCCGATGCCTTGGTGTTCAGCTTCGACATGAGCGACAACGCCCTTTATCTGCTGGACGGCCAGACCCGCAATGCCTGGGTGACCCCCGAGAATTACCGCGAAGTGGCCGTGGTGCTGAAGCAGCCGGCGCGTTGGCAGCATTCGGCGGCGGAATTTCGCCGGTTGGTCCTGCAGCCGTTGCGTCCGACCCGTTGCAAGGCCTTCGCCAGCGCGCTCAGCGAGGTGCTCGCCGAAGCGGTACGCGGCCAGGTGGATGTGGCGGCGCCGGGGTTTGCCCGGGAGATCGCCGATGGCTGCTTCCAACTGCTCGACCAGGCCGTGGAGGTGGACGCTCGCGGACGTGCCGAGTGTCATATGCGCCGGGTGGTGGAGCGGGTCAAGGAAGTGGTCAACGACTGCCCGCAGGACAGCGTTGGCGTGCAGGACCTGGCGGATGCAGCCGGGGTGTCGGTGCGCCAGTTGCAGCAATCCTTCCTGCGCTATGCCGACATGCCGCCGACGGTATGGCTGCGCAACCGGCGCTTGAATGCGGTAAGACGGGACCTGCTGGCGGCAGACCCGGGGCAGGTCACCGTGGCCGAGGTGGCCATGCGCTGGTCGTTCTGGCACCTGGGGCGGTTTTCCCAGGCTTACCATGGGTTGTTCGGGGAATATCCGAAGGAGACGCTGAGGAAAGGCTGATAAAAGCCCAAAGCACAACGCGGACCCTGTGGGAGCGGGTTCACCCGCGATTACGATGGTGGATACACCGACGTAATCGCGGGTGAACCCGCTCCCACAGGGTCCGCGTAACGGAGGCCAATCAACCAACCATTTCTTTGACCCGATACCACAACATCCCCAGCGCCAGCAGCGGCGAGCGCAGCAGCTTGCCGCCGGGGAAGGTCAGGTGCGGCACTGCGCCGAATACATCCAGCCCCTTGCTCTGTCCGACCGATATGGCCTCCGCCAGCAGTTTCGCCGACCAGTGCGTGACATTCAGCCCATGCCCCGAATAGCCCTGGGCGAAGAACACGTTCGGGTGCTCTGCCAAGCGCCCGACCTGTGGGAAGCGGTTGGCGGTGATGCCGATCATCCCGCCCCATTGGTAGTCGATGCGCACGTGGGCCAGTTGCGGGAACACCTTGAGCATCTTCGGCCGCATGTAGGCGCCGATGTCCTTGGGGTCGGTCCCGGAATAGTGGCAGGCTCCGCCGAACAGCAAGCGCCGGTCGGCGGTGAGCCGGTAGTAATCCAGCCCGACCTTCTGGTCGCACAGCGCCAGGTTCAGCGGAATCAGGCTGGAGGCGACGTCTTCCGGCAACGGCTCGGTGACGATCACATAGCTTCCCGCCGGCAATACCTTGCCACTGAGCTTCGGCTCCAGCTCATCGAGGTGGGCATTGCAGCCCAGTACCAGGCTGTCGGCGCGCACCCGTCCGCGGGCGCAATGCACCACGACCTGGCTGCCATGCTCGATGCGCAGCACCGGGCTCTGCTCGAAGACCTGCACCCCGAGCCGGCCGGCTGCCCGGGCTTCTCCAGTGACCAGGTCAAGCGGGTGCAGATGCCCCGAGCCCATGTCGATCAACCCGCCGGCATAGCAATCGCTGGCGACCACCTGGTGCATGCGCCCGGGCTCCACCAGTTCGATCGGGTGCGGATACCCCGAACCCGCCAGTGACGCGTATTCCTCGCGCATCGCCGCGAACTGCCTCGGGGTATTGGCCAGCTCGCAAAAGCCCCAGCGCAGGTCGCAGTCGATGGCGAACTCGTCGATGCGTTCGGCGACCAGGGTCACCGAGTCCACTCCGGCTCGCTCCAGGTAGCGCACGCCATCTTCGCCGACATAGTTGCCGAAGCCACTGACATCGTGGCCAATGCCACGAATCAGTTGCCCGCCATTGCGCCCGCTGGCGCCCCAGCCGATGCGCCGGGCCTCCAGCAGCACCACCGAGTGCCCGCGCAAGGCCAGCTCCAGCGCGGTGTTGACCCCGGTCAGGCCGCCACCGATCACGCACACATCGGCCTGGATCTCGCCGTCGAGCACAGGGTAGGGCTGGCTGTCGCGGGCGGTGGCGGCGTAGTACGAGGCCGCATGCTCGGCACGTTGCATCATCAAGGGATCTCGACTCATTGGTTGAACTTGACCTTGCTCCAGCTGCGGGTCATCAGGCGCATGATCTTCGGCGACGGGGCCTTGGAGATGTAGAGCTTGTCCAGCACCGCCTGCGGCGGATAGACCTCGGGATTGTTCAGCGTCTCGGGATCGATGAACGGCCTGGAGTCGGCGTTGGCGTTAGGGTAACCCACATAGTCGCTGATCCCGGCGATCACTTTCGGCTCCATCACGTAGTTGATGAACGCCAGGGCCTGGTCGGGGTTCTTCGCGTCGGCGGGTATCGCGATCAGGTCGAACCACAGGTTGCTGCCTTCCTTGGGAATGCTGTAGGCGATCTTCACCCCGTTGCCGGCCTCGCGGGCGCGGTTGGCCGCTTGCAGCACGTCGCCGGAGAAGCCGAAGGCCACGCAGATGTCGCCGTTGGCCAGGTCCGAGATGTACTTGGACGAGTGGAAGTAGGTCACGTAGGGGCGCAGTACCAGCAGGCGCTTCTCGGCCTTGGCGTAGTCCGCCGCGTTGCTGCTGTTGGGGTCCAGGCCCAGGTAGTTGAGGATCGACGGGATCAGCTCGTCGGCCGAGTCCATGAAGGCTACGCCGCATTGTTGCAGCTTCTTCAGGTTTTCCGGCTCGTACAGGGTGGCCCAGGAATCGATATGGTCGACGCCCAGCACCTGCTTGACCTTGTCGACGTTGTAGCCGATGCCGTTGGTACCCCACAGGTAGGGCACCGAGTGGCGGTTGCCGGGGTCGTTCTGTTCGAGCAGCTTGAGCAGGGCCGGGTCCAGGTGCTTCCAGTTCGGCAGCTTGCTGCGGTCCAGTTCGAGGAATACCCCGGCGTCCACCTGGCGGGTCAGGAAGTGGTTGGACGGCACGACGATGTCGTAGCCGGTCTTGCCCGCCAGCAGCTTGCCTTCCAGTGTTTCGTTGGAGTCGAAGACGTCGTACACCGGCTTGATCCCGGTGGCGCCCTCGAAGCCGGCGAGGGTGTCGGGGGCGATGTAGTCGGTCCAGTTGTAGATGCTGACACTGGGCTGCGCGCTGGCCAGCAGCGGCGCGGCGAGCAGGGCGAGAGGGGCAAGACGTTGCAACAGCTTCATGGCGACTCCTGATCCGTTTTTATTGTGGGCGGCGTGGCGATTGCGGTCAGACGCTGAGCAGCAGGAATTCCCGTTCCCAGGAACTGATCACGCGCTTGAAGTTTTCGTGCTCGGTGCGTTTCACCGCGACATAGCCCTGGACGAACTTGCGCCCCAGGTACTGCTCCAGCACCTCGCAGTTCTCCATGGCCGCGAGGGCGTCCTCGATGGTGATCGGCAGGCGCAGGCTGCGGCGCTCGTAGGCGCGGCCCTGGACCGGCGCGCTCGGCTCGATCTTCTCCACCATGCCCAGGTAGCCGCACAGCAGGCTGGCGGCGATAGCGAGGTAGGGGTTGGCATCGGCGCCCGGCAGGCGGTTTTCCACGCGCATCGCTTCGGGCGAGGACGGCGGCACGCGCAGGCCGGCAGTGCGGTTTTCCTCGCCCCACTCGACGTTGACCGGCGCCGAGGTGTCCGGCAGGAAGCGGCGGAACGAGTTGACGTTCGGCGCGAACATCGGCAGCACCTTGGGGATGTACTTCTGCAGGCCGCCGATGTAGTTGAGGAACAGCTCGCTCATGCTGCCGTCCTCGTTGACGAAGATGTTCCGGCCCGACTCGGCGTCCACCACGCTCTGGTGGATATGCATGGCGCTGCCCGGCTCGTCGGTGATCGGCTTGGCCATGAAGGTCGCCGCCACGTTGTGCTTGAGCGCGGCCTCGCGCATGGTGCGCTTGAACACGGTGATCTGGTCGGCCAGGGACAGGGCGTCGCCGTGACGGAAGTTGATCTCCATCTGCGCCGGGCCGTCCTCGTGGATCAGCGTATCCAGGTCCAGGCCCTGGGCCTCGCACCAGTCGTAGACATCCTCGAACAGCGGGTCGAACTCGTTGGCGGCATCGATGGAAAAGCTCTGCCGACCGCTTTCCGGACGCCCCGAGCGGCCGATTGGCGCTTCCAGCGGGAAGTCCGGGTCGCTGCTGCGCTTGGTCAGGTAGAACTCCATTTCCGGCGCGACGATCGGCGTCCAGCCTTTCTGCGCGTACAGGCGCAGCACGCGCTTGAGCACGTTGCGCGGCGACAGCTCGACGGGATTGCCGCGCTTGTCGTAGGTGTCATGAATCACCATCGCGGTGGGCTCGATGGCCCAGGGCACCAGGAAGATCGCCTCCGGGTCGGGGCGGCAGAACATATCGATGTCCGCCTCGTCCAGCAGGTCGTAGTAGATCTCGTCCTCGACGAAATCGCCGGTGACGGTCTGCAGCAGGACGCTCTCCGGCAGGCGCATGCCGCCTTCGGCGAGAAACTTGTTGGTAGGGGAAATCTTGCCGCGGGCGATGCCGGTGAGGTCACTGACAATGCACTCGACTTCGGTGATCTGGTGTTGCTTCAGCCAGGTGCTCAGCTGATGCGCGGGGGTGTTCATGCAAACCTCTGACGGGTTGGTTGGACGGCACGCGACCGGCGTGGGCCGGTGGGCGCATGGCTAGTCTTGGTCAGAGAGGGGAGAGGGTTCTATCCGTTTTCCGCAGGAATGGCGTGTGTCGCTCTTTCGGGCCCTATCGCTGGCAAGCCAGCTCCCACAGGTTCCGAGCCAGCCGCAGATTTTGTGTTCGACACTGACCTTGTGGGAGCTGGCGTTGCCAGCGATTGGTCCGCCCAGACACCATCATTGCCTGTGCCAGCGATAGGGCCCGAAAGAACAGCAACTTTGTTCAAGGCCGGAACGGCTCCGCTCAATACACTCGAGCCCTTCATCGCCAAGGACTACTCATGATTACCTGCCAGGTCCGCTACATCATCGACCCTTGTCAACTACCGGCCTTCGAGTTCTAAGGCACAACGCGTACCCTGTGGGAGCGGGTGAACCCGCTCCCACAAGGACCTTGCAAATCAAATAGTTATGTTTTGTTCCATGACAGCGTGGCGGCGCTCCGACTTGCCGGCGATGAGGCAATATCAGCCCCTGGCCGCCCGCGCCGCGTGCAGTTTCTTGTAGCTCTCGATCAGGCGCAGGTGCCGGTCCAGGCCTTCCAGTTTCATGCTGGTCGGGGTCAGGCCATGGAAGCGCAGGCTGCCTTCGACCGACGCCAGCACCGCATCCATGCGCGGATTGCCGAACATGCGGCGGAAGTTGACCTCGTAGTCGGCCAGGTCCAGGTCGCTGTCCAGTTCCACTTCCAGCACCACGTTCAGCGCCTGGTAGAACAGCCCGCGCTCGACGGTGTTGTCGTTGTACTGGAGGAACATCTCGACCAGTTCCTTGGCATCGTCGAACTTCTTCAACGCCACCTGGATCAGGATCTTCAATTCCAGCACGGTCAACTGGCCCCACACCGTGTTGTCGTCGAACTCGACACCGATCAGCGTCTTGATCTCGGTGTATTCGTCCAGCTCGGATTCCAGCAGGCGCTCCAGCAGGCTTTCCAGGGCGTCATCGTCGAGGCTGTGCAGGTTGAGGATATCCTCGCGGAAGAACAGCGCCTTGTTGGTGTTGTCCCAGATCAGGTCGTCCACCGGGTAGATTTCCGAATAGCCCGGCACCAGAATGCGGCAGGCCGGGGCGCCGAGGTGGTCGTAGGTGGCCATGTAGACCTCCTTGCCCATGCCTTCGAGGATGCCGAACAGGGTCGCGGCTTCCTCGGCATTGGAGTCTTCGCCGTGGCCGGAGAAGTCCCATTCGACGAACTCGAAATCGGACCTGGCACTGAAGAACCGCCAGGAGACCACGCCGCTGGAATCGATGAAGTGCTCGACGAAGTTGTTCGGCTCCATCAGTGCATGGCTTTCGAAGGTTGGTTGCGGCAGGTCGTTGAGGCCTTCGAAGCTGCGGCCCTGGAGCAGTTCGGTGAGGCTGCGTTCCAGCGCCACCTCGAAGCTCGGGTGGGCACCGAAGGACGCGAACACGCCGCCGGTGCGCGGGTTCATCAGGGTCACGCACATCACCGGGAATTCACCGCCCAGCGAGGCGTCCTTGACCAGCACCGGGAAGCCTTGCTCTTCGAGGCCCTGGATACCGGCGAGGATGCCCGGGTACTTGGCCAGCACCTCCTGCGGCACGTCCGGCAGGGCCAGCTCGCCTTCAAGAATCTCGCGCTTGACCGCCCGCTCGAAGATCTCCGACAGGCACTGCACCTGGGCTTCGGCCAGGGTGTTGCCGGCGGACATGCCGTTGCTTAGGTACAGGTTCTCGATCAGGTTCGACGGGAAATACACCACCTCGCCGTCGGACTGGCGCACATAGGGCAGCGCGCAGATGCCACGCTCGATATTGCCCGAGTTGGTGTCGTACAGGTGCGAGCCGAGCAGTTCGCCGTCCGGGTTGTAGATGGCCAGGCAATACTCGTCGAGCATGCCCTTGGGCAGGGCGTCGTTGCGCCCCGGCTTGAACCAGCGCTCGTTCGGGTAATGCACGAACTCGGCGTTGGCGATGTCCTCGCCCCAGAACTGGTCGTTATAGAAGAAGTTGCAGTTCAGCCGCTCGATGAATTCGCCCAGGGCCGAGGCCAGCGCGCTTTCCTTGCTCGAGCCCTTGCCGTTGGTGAAGCACATCGGCGACTGCGCGTCGCGGATATGCAAGGACCACACGTTGGGCACGATATTGCGCCAGGAGGCGATCTCGATCTTCATGCCCAGCCCGGCGAGGATCTGCGACATGTTGGCGATGGTCTGCTCCAGCGGCAGGTCCTTGCCCGGAATGAGCGTGCGGGTCTGGCCGTCGAGGCCCGGCATCAACAGGGCCTGGGCGTCGGCGTCGAGGTTCTCCACCTCTTCGATGATGAATTCCGGGCCGGTCTGCACCACCTTCTTCACGGTGCAACGGTCGATGGAGCGCAGGATGCCCTGGCGGTCCTTCTCGGAGATATCGGCGGGCAGCTCCACCTGGATCTTGAAGATCTGGTTGTAGCGGTTTTCCGGGTCGACGATGTTGTTCTGCGACAGGCGGATATTGTCGGTGGGGATGTCGCGGGTCTGGCAGTACAGCTTGACGAAATAGGCCGCGCACAACGCCGAGGAGGCCAGGAAGTAGTCGAACGGACCCGGTGCCGAACCGTCGCCCTTGTAGCGGATCGGCTGGTCGGCGATCACCGTGAAGTCGTCGAACTTGGCTTCGAGTCGGAGGTTGTCGAGAAAATTGACCTTGATTTCCATGCGGGTTCCGTAGCGGGCGAATCGATTTTGGCCGCCATTATCCGGGTTTTCTCCGGGAAGTCTTGTGCTTATTGGCCGGGGCTGCCGGGTGGTGTCTTATGCCACTTATCCGCGGCAGTCAGGGGGCAGATCCACATCCGCGATCACCCCCTGATCGCCGACCTCCACGTTCCGGCAGGCCTCCTGGTGTTGCTCGATGACCCGCCTCCCGCCCTGATCCCCGTCCAGTCCCGCCAGTTCTTCCCAGAACGCTTTCCCGAACACCACCGGATGCCCACGCTGTTCCTCGAACCGCGGTACCAGAATCCGGTCTTCCTTTGCCAGGCCGGCAAGTTGCACCAGCGTTTGCACCTTGACCCAGGGCATGTCTCCCAGCATCACCGCCACCGCCTCGATCCCTGATCCAGATTGCGCGATAGCCCTTGCGCCGGCCGCCAGACTGCGCCCCATGCCTTCGTCGGCGCGCTCGGCACGCACCACCTTCACTCGCCCGGCATCCACCCCCAGCGCCGCCACATCGTCCTCCGGCCGGAGCACCACCCAGACGTCCTCGAACGCCTCCAGCACCCGCGCCAGGGTCGTCTCCAGCAGGCGCGCGCCGCCTGGCAACGGCGCAATCCGCTTGTCGCTGCCAAACCTGCGCCCGCGCCCGGCCGCCAATACCAGCGCTGCGCACCTTCCGGTCAATCCCTTTGAACCCATCTCTTTGCTCCCCGGTCGGACCTGAAAAGCACCAGCATACCTACCGTGAGGCCTTTGTCATGAGCGATGTCCCTTCCGCGCCGAACACCCATGCGATCGGCCTGTACATCAACGGCGAGCAGCATCACTTGCAAGTACCGCCCTGGTTGACCCTGCTTGACCTGCTGCGCGATGAACTCGACCTGGTCGGCACCAAGAAGGGCTGCGACCACGGCCAGTGCGGCGCCTGCACCGTATTGCGCAACGGCCGTCGGGTGAACGCCTGCCTGACCCTGGCGATCATGTGCGACGGCGACGAGCTGACCACCATCGAAGGCCTGGCCGACGGCGACCGCCTGCACCCATTGCAACAGGCGTTCATCGCCCACGACGCCTTCCAGTGTGGCTATTGCACCCCCGGGCAGATCTGTTCCGCCGTGGGCATGGCCCGCGAGGGCAGGGCGCGGTCGCGGGCGCAGATCCAGGAGGCCATGAGCGGCAATCTGTGCCGCTGCGGGGCCTATAGCAATATCGTCGCGGCGGTGGAGGAAGCCTTGCCGCAGATGGGAGGGCCGCGCCCATGATGCCTTTCGCCTACAGCAAGCCGGACAGCATCGAACAGGCCGTGCAACAGGCGGGGCCCGATGCGCGCTTTATCGCCGGTGGCACCAATCTGCTGGACCTGATGAAGGAGAACGTCGAACGCCCGGCGCGGGTGATCGATATTACCGGGCTGCCGCTGCGCGAGGTGCGTACCACCGGCGACGGCGGCTTGCAGATCGGCGCGCTGGTGAGCAATGCCGAGCTGGCCTGGCACCCGGAGGTGGAGGCCCGCTACCCGTTGCTGAGCCAGGCGATCCTGGCCGGCGCGTCGCCGCAGTTGCGCAATATGGCCAGCACCGGCGGCAATCTGTTGCAGCGCACCCGCTGTCATTACTTCTACGACGCGGCGGTGCCGTGCAACAAGCGAGCGCCCGGCAGTGGTTGCCCGGCTCGGGACGGGCTGAACCGCCAGCACGCGCTCCTCGGTGCCAGCGAGCACTGCGTGGCGGTGCATCCGTCCGATATGTGCGTGGCACTCGCCGCGCTGGAGGCGAGGGTGCTGGTGCATGGAAGACAGGGCGAGCGGGAGATTCCCTTCGCCGACTTCCACCGCCTGCCGGGCGCCACGCCGGAGCGCGACAACTGCCTGGCCGAGGACGAACTGATCGTCGCCATCGCACTGCCGCCGCCCCCGTTCGTCGCGCGCAGTCATTACCTGAAGCTGCGTGACCGGGCGTCCTATGCATTCGCCCTGGTCTCGGTCGCGGCGGGGCTAATGGTGGCCGACGACAGCAGCATCGCCGGGCTGCGCGTGGCCTTGGGCGGCGTGGCGCACAAGCCATGGCGCGATGCCGGGCTGGAACGGTCGATGCTCGGGCGCCCGGCTACCCGCGAGAGCTATGCGGCTTTCGCCGACGCCCTGTTGCGCGATGCCAGGCCCCTGGCGCACAACGCGTTCAAGATCACCCTGGCGAAAAACGCCATCATTCGTGCGCTGAGCCAGGCGCAGGCTGCGGAGGAACATCCATGAACAGTCCCCTGAGCGGCCAGCCGCTGGACCGGGTCGACGGCCCGGCAAAAGTCACCGGGCGCGCCCGTTATGCCGGCGAATATCCCGAGCCGGGCCTGCTCTACGGTAGCGTGGTCAGCGGCAACGTTGCCCGGGGCCGCATCCGTCGGATCGACTGCGATGCCGCATTGGCGGTGCCGGGCGTGGTCGAAGTGCTGCATCACCTGAACCGGCCGAAGATGGCGGGGGATGACGAGTCCTACGAGGATGCCGACGCCGCCGAGGGCAAGCCCTTTCGTCCGCTGTTCAACGACCGCGTCCTCTACAGCGGCCAGCCGCTGGCGCTGGTGGTGGCCGAGAGCCTGGAGGTGGCGCGCTACGCCGGGTCGTTGGTGCGTATCGAGATCGATGCCGAGGCGCACCGCACCGACCTGCTCGCCGAGCTGGACAACGCCCACGACGCCCCGGCCGAACTGCCCGGGCCCCGTGGTGATTTCGCCGGGGCGTTCGAGGCCGCGCCGTTCAAGGTCGACGCCACCTACAGCACGCCGGTGGAGCACCATAACCCCATGGAGCCCCACGCCTCGACGGTTATCTACAACGCCGATGGCAGCCTGCAGGTGCATGACAAGACCCAGGGCACGCAGAACAGCCAGGATTACCTGGTCAAGGTCTTCGACCTGCCCAAGGAGCGGGTGCGGGTGTGCGCCGCCTATGTTGGCGGCGCCTTCGGCTCCGGGCTGCGACCGCAATATCAATTGACCCTGGCGGCCATGGCGGCGCTTCGCTTGCAGCGCTCGGTGCGGGTGACCCTGACCCGCCAGCAGATGTTCACCTTCGGCTATCGTCCGCGCACGGTGCAGCGCCTGCGCCTGGGCGCCGATGCCCAGGGTCGCCTGCTGGCGATCTCCCACGAGGCCACCGGGCAGACCTCGCGCTTCGAGGACTTCACCGAGCACCTGGTTGAGTGGTCGGGGATGCTCTACCGCTGCGACAACGTCGCCCTGGGCTATCGCCTGGTACCGCTGGACGTTTACACGCCGCTGGATATGCGGGCGCCGGGGGCGGCCTCCGGGGTGATTGCCCTGGAGTGCGCGATGGACGAACTGGCGCAAGCACTGTCCTTGGACCCGCTGGAGCTGCGCCGGGTCAATTTCGCCGACAGCAATGGCAACGAAGGCAAGCCGTATTCCAGCAAGGCGCTGCTCGACTGCTACGCCCGGGGCGCCTTGCGCTTCGGCTGGCACAGCCGCGACCCCAGGCCGCGGAGCATGCAGGACCAGGGCGAACTGGTCGGCTGGGGCATGGCCGGTGGAGTCTGGGAAGCCATGCAGATGAAGGCCAGCGCCCGCGCGCGGCTGGACGCCGACGGGCACCTCTGGGTCAGCAGCGCGACCACCGATATCGGTACGGGAACCTACACCGTCATGACCCAGATCGCCGCCGACGCCTTCGGTATGGCGCTGGCAGACGTGACCTTCCAACTCGGCGACAGCAGCCTGCCGACGGCGCCCTTGCAGGGCGGCTCGTTTACCGTGTCGTCGGTAGGGTCCGCGGTGCGCCAGGCCTGCCAGGCCTTGCGTGGCAAGCTGGTGGCCTGGGCCAAGGGGCGTTATCCGGAACTGGCCGGGATCGATGCCGGGGCGTTCGCCGTTCGTGACGGGCACTTGCAGGTGGCCGGCAAGGCTTATGCGCTGGAAGCCATGGACGTACGCGTCGATGCCGAACCCTCGGCCAGACGCCAGGGCTTTGCCAGCGCCACGCACTCGGCGGTGTTCGTCGAGGTGCGCATCGACGAGGCGCTGGGGACCTTGCGCGTCAGCCGGGTGGTGAGCGCCGTGGCGGCGGGTCGGGTCATCAACCCCAAGACCGCACGTAGCCAGATCCTCGGTGGCGTGGTCTGGGGGCTGGGCATGGCCCTGCAGGAAGAGACGCAGATCGATCATGGCCTGGGTCGCTACATGAACCACAACTTGGCCGAGTACCACATCCCGGTGAATGCCGACATCGGCGAAATCGAAGTAATCTTCGTCGATGAGCCCGACGATATCGTCAACGAGCTGGGCTCCAAGGGCGTCGGCGAGATTGGTGTGGTCGGGGTGGCGGCGGCAGTGGCCAATGCGGTGTGCCACGCCACCGGGCGGCGGGTCAGGGACTTTCCGTTGACGGTGGAGAAGTTGCTGGGGTGAGGTAATCCCGCTGTTCTCGCGCCCCGCTTGCGCAGGGGGCGCGAGACTCGCTAGACCACCTGCATCAGTTGCTCCCGCGCCTGCTTGGCCTGGACCACCGACAGCTCCTTCGGCAACACCACGGCATTCTTCTGCGCCAGCACCTCGGCCATTACGCTCACGGCGATCTCCGCCGGGGTCTTGCTGCCGATGTAGATGCCGATCGGGCCGTGCAGCCGTTTCAGCGACGCCTGGGTTTCGCCGAAATGCTCGATCAGGCGTTTGCGCCGGCTCTGGCTGTTGCGCCGCGAGCCGATCGCGCCGATATAGAACGCCGGGCTGTGCAGCGCTTCGAGCAATGCCAGGTCGTCGAGTTTGGGGTCGTGGCTGAGGGCGATGATGCAGGTGCGCACGTCCGGGGCGAAGGCGCGAACGATGTCGTCGGGCATGCCGACCAGCTTCTCGACCCCGTCCAGGCTCCAGGCTTCCATGTATTCCGGGCGCGGATCGCAGACGCTGACCTTGAAGCCGTTGAAGCGGGCCATGGTCGCCAGGTACTCGGCCAGGGCGCCGGCTCCGATGAGCAGCATGCGGTAGCCGGGGCCGAGGGTGTTGAGCATGCGCTGGCCATCGAAGGCGAACTGTTCGGGGACCAGGGTGGTGTGCAGTGACACCTCACCGCTGGCGAGCTCGAGGCTGCGGCGCACCAACCGGCCGTTGTCGAGATGCTGGAGAAGCTGGCCGAGGCTGTCGGCACAGGGGGCGAATTCGAGGACGATTTCCAGGGTGCCGCCACAGGGCAGGCCAAAGCGGTGGGCCTCGTCTGCGTCGATGCCGTAGCGCACCAGTCGCGGCAACCCGTCAGGAAGGCCGGGGCCCTCGTAGGCGGTGGTATAGCGGTGGATCAGGTCGTCTTCGATACAGCCTCCGGACACGCTGCCAACAACCCGGCCATCGCCGCGCAGGGCCATCATCGAGCCGACCGGGCGCGGTGATGAGCCCCAGGTGCGCACCACTGTGGCCAGCAGGGTGCGGTGGCCCGAGGTGAGCCAGTCGTGGGCGGTGCGCAGGACCAGGAGGTCGATGCTTTCCATGGGTGTGGTCCTCTGTGGTTGTTACGGGGGTTGGACCGCTGCAGCAGGCCAGGCGTGCGATCGGGTATTTCCGGGCTTGTCGGAATCCGTAGAAGCCCGCCCAGCCGTTCAGGCAGCGCTGTCGCGCAGAGAACCGTTCCAAAGCACCACGCGTACTCTGTGGGAGCGGGTTCACCCGCGATGGCGGTAGTGAATTCACCATCGTAATCGCGGGTGAACCCGCTCCCACAGGGTCTCTGCAAATCAAAGAGTTGTGTTTTGTTCAGGAGCCCTGGAGGTCCCGGGATCAGCGCATGCGCAGTACGATCGGGCTGGCACTCGCCGGGTCGGTGCGCTCACGCAACGTCCCAACATCCTTGACCTCGACCGCCCCCCCACGATTCCCCCATTGTGTCCTGACAAAACTCAGCACCTCGGCAATCTCCCGATCCGAGAGCTGCTCCCTGAACGCCGGCATCCGATACGCATCCGGCACCCCGGCCGTCACCACCCGCTGCGCGCCGTTCAAGGTGATGTTGATGCTGGAGGCATTTTCCGCTGCCATGGACGACGAAGCCCCCGCCAGCGGCGGCATCCATTCGTTCTGCCCACGCCCGTCGGCGCCATGGCAGGAGGCGCAGCGCGTGGCGTAAGTATGCGCACCTGGCGCGTCAGCCACGGCTTGCTGGTACTGCCACGGTGGCCCGTCGCGCTGCGGATCACCCGGTAGCGACTTCAGGTAGCGGGCGATCGCGGCCAGGTCCTCGTCGGTCATGAACTGCGTGGAGTTGTTGAACGCCTCGGTCATCGAGCCGAACACCACCGCATGCTGGTTGCGCCCGGTCTTGAGGAACTGCACGATCTGCGCCTCGCTCCAGCGCCCCAGCCCGGTATTCGGATCGTCGCGCAGGCTCGGGGCGTACCAGCCATCGAGCAGGGCGCCGGAGAGGTACGCCGGCTTGCTGCCGTCCAGGGCCTTTTCATTGAAGGCCAGCCCGCGCGGTGTGTGGCAACTGCCGCAGTGGCCCGGGCCTTCGACGATATAGGCGCCGCGGTTCCACAGCGCATCCTTGGCCGGGTTGTCGATATGCGGTGCGGAGGCACTGAACAGGCCATTCCACATGGCTATCGGCCAGCGCATGTTCAGCGGCCAGGGTATCTCGCCAGGCTTGTTGGCTTCGGCGACCGGGGCGACGCCCTTGCTGAAGAAGGCATAGAGCGCCCGCACATCCTCGTCGCTGAGCCTGGCATAGGACGGGTAGGGCATTGCCGGGTAGAGCCGGGCACCATCGCGCCGTACGCCGTGGCGCACCGCGCGGTCGAAGTCGGCCAGGCTGTAGGCGCCAATGCCGTGCTCGGGGTCCGGCGTGATGTTGGTGGCATGGATGGCCCCCAGCGGCGTGTCCATCTTCAGCCCGCCGGCAAAGGGCCGGCCCTCCGGCAGGCTATGGCAGGCCACGCAATCGGCCAGGCGGGCGACATATTCGCCGCGTCGGACCAGTTGTTCGTCCGGCGCACCGCTCGCCTGCGCCGTGAAGGGCGAGGCGGGCGTGCGGGTGACGTACCAGCCCAGCGCCGCGGCGCCCAGCACGACCAGCAGTGCCAGTGGTTTTGCATTCATCGGCGGCCCCTTAGCTGAAGGTGTAGCGCGACAGCGGCATGCTGCGGATGCGCTGCCCGGTCAGATGGGCCACGGCATTGGCCACCGCCGGGGCCGTGGCCGGCAAGGGTGGCTCGCCGATGCCGCCCATTTTTTCGCCGCTTTCGACGATCTTCACCTGCACCCGCGGCATGCGCGCCGGCGGCAGGATCGGATACAGGTCGTAGTTGCGCGCCCGTGGCTTGCCGTCGATATACACGGCTTCCTCCACCAGCGCCTGGGACAGCCCCAGGGCCACGGCGCCATTGACCTGGGCGTCGATGATGGCCGGGTTGACGATGCTGCCGGGGTCGATGGCCTGCCAGATCTCGTGGACCTTGACCTGGCCATTTTCAATGGACACTTCGGCGATCACCGCCGCGTGCGAGCCGAATGGCGAAGCCATGGCCACGCCGCGGGCACGCCGGGTGCCGTCCTCGGCCACCCAGGGCCCGCGTTTCCAGCCACCGGACAGCTCGCCCACGGAATTGAGCAGGGTGGTCAGGCGCGGGTTGTCGCGCAGCAGTTTCAGGCGCAGCTCGAAGGGATCGTGCTTGCCCTGGTCGGCCAGTTCGTCGAGGAAGGCTTCGTAGAAGAAGTCGTTCAGCGAATTGCCCACCGAGCGCCAGTAGCCCAGCATCGCCGGCCCCTGCACATAGTTCTGGGCGATGCGCCGGTTGGGGATGGCGTAGGCCTTGCCAGCCAGGCCTTCGACCGCCGTGGCATCGACCTTTTCCGCTTGCTTGCCGGCCAGGGCCTCGGTCGGGCCTTCGGTGGCGCTGACCGCTTCCAGGGCCACGGGCAGGCCATCCTGGTCCAGCGCGGCACGGAACCTGACCACGGCCATGGGCCGCAGGACATCGCGCAGGAATTCTTCCTCGCGGCTCCAGATCAGCTTGATCGGGCGTCCGGTGGCCTTGGCCAGCTCGATGGCCTGGGGGTAGGGGTTGGCGCTGTCGTAGAGGAAGTGGCGACCGAAAAAGCCACCGAGCAGCGGCGAGTGCAGGGTGATCTTTTCCGGATCCAGGCCGGTGCGTTTGGCGATATCGGCGCGGAACATGTCCGGCGCCTGGTTCGGTAGCCAGACCTCGAGGGTGCCGTCCGGGTTGAAGCGGGCGGTGGCCGAGGCTGGTTCGAGCTGGGCGTGGTTGAGGTACTGGTTGTGGTAGGTGGCTTCGACCCTGGTACTGGCGTTATTCCAGGCGCTGGCGAAATCGCCTTCCTGCTCCGCTTCGCGGCCTGGGCCGGTTTCGCCGGCCAGGCGCTGGCGATGGCCGTCGCTGGAGAAGTCGGCGGGCATGGCGCGCACCCTGGAGTCGGCAGCGGCTTCCTGCCATTCCACCTGCAAGGCTTCGGCGGCGCGCCTGGCGTGCCACCAGCGCTCGGCCACCACCGCCATGGCCCCGGGCAGGCGATGGATCGAGTGCACGCCCTGCATGGCCTTGACCTGCTCTTCGTTGCGCACGCTGGCCACTGTCATGCCCAGGCGCGGCGCGTGCTGCACCGCGGCGTGAAGCATGCCGTCCACCTTGATGTCGATGCTGTACACGGCCTTGCCGGTGGACTTGTCGTAGGCATCCACGCGCTGCACCGGCTTGCCGATCCAGCGGAACTGGCTGGGGTCGCGCAATTGCACGCTGTTGGCGTCCGGTACCGGCAGGTCCATGGCCCGCTCGGCCAGTTCGCCGTAGTCCAGGGTACGGCCGGAAGCAGCGTGGATGACCCGGCCAGGCTCGGTGGTCAATTCACTGACCGGCACCTTCAGGCGCTCGCTGGCCGCCTGCAGCAACATGGCCCGGGCCAGGGCGCCAAGCTTGCGCATGGTCGGGTAGCTGGTGCGCACCGACATGCTGCCACCGGTAATCCGCCTGCCGTTGTCCATCACCACGAAATCCGGACCGGCAGGCGCTGCTTCCACCAGGAAACGGGCGGGATCGATATCCAGTTCCTCGCCAACGATCTGCGCCATGGCGGTGTAGATGCCCTGGCCGCCTTCCATGAACGAGCAGAGCAGGCGCACGCGGCCATCGGGACGGATTTCCAGCAGCGCCGGGACCTTGATCGGCGACGCCGCGGCGGCGTCGGCCGCTTCGACGCGGCCGATGCCCAGGGGCAGGCCGCAGCCCAGCACCAGGGCGCCGGCAGCGACCCCGGCACTGGCCAGCAGGAAGCGTCGGCGCGAAAGGTTGACCGGCTCGCCGAGGGGCAACTGTTCTCTGTTCATCAGGCAGCCCCTTCGTTGCTGGCGACGTCGTGGACGGCGGCGCGGATGGCGTTGTAGGTGCCGCAACGGCACAGGTTGACCATGGCCGCTTCGATCTCGCGGTCGTCGGGGTGGGCGTTGTGCTTGAGCAGGGCGGTCGCGGCCATCACCTGGCCGGACTGGCAATAGCCGCATTGGGCGACCTGGTGCTTGACCCAGGCCTCGACCACGCGCTTGCCGACCGCGTCGGCCTCCACCGCTTCGATGGTGGTAATCTCGCGACCAACCACGCCGGCCACCGGGGTCACGCAGGAGCGCACCACATTGTCGTCCACCAGCACCGAGCAGGCGCCGCATTGGGCCAGGCCGCAGCCGTACTTGGTCCCGGTCAGGCCGAGGTCGTCGCGCAGCACCCAGAGCAGGGGCGTGTCCGCGTCGGCGTCGACCTGGTAGGTCTGTTGATTGATTCGCAGGTCCATGAGCTCACCAGTCTTTTTTGGTTATCTGATCGGGCTTGTTGTAAACCGCAGCACGCAGGGCAGTGCAAGCCCGTCGGGAAACGCTAGCACAGGGATCCATGCAGGATGGTCGGAACGTTTCGCTAGGTGCTAGCGACAGGATTGATAAATCGGTAAACGTGCCGATGTGTACCAGATCGCCGTATTTACGCGTGCTGAAACATTTTTGGGGTGATCCGACTGCCATCATCGAACTCCCTATAATCAGCTCCGCCAGGTAATGGCCATATGACGCTATTTTTCCGGGGTAACCTGAAATTCGATGAAGCGAGCCGAACTGCTGGATTGTCTGCAACACACCATCGGCGACTTCTACAAAGCTGAAATAGACGAAGCCATATCCCTTCACCTGGACCTGATGCTCGACTTCTACCAACGCAAGCCGTTCTTCTATAAAAGCCTGATGAAATACGACCGCCTGATGGTAGTCCTGTCACTGTTCGCCTTTCATTACCAGGATCCACTGACGCCACTGTCCCGGGTCAAGGAGTTCTGCCTGGAGCGCGGTTACCTGTCGCGCAACAGCCTGGACTCGTATTTTTCGTTCTTCTTCATCAGCGGCTACTTGCACGTCAGCGTGCATCCCGAGGATGCCCGGCTGCGGATCTATCGCCCGACCCAATCGGCCATCGACGAGGCGGCCAGGATCATCAAGACCTACCTGCTGCCCGGTTGCCTGCTGGTGCCCGGCACCGGCGCTACGGCCACCGCGGTGGAGCCGGCCGTCCTGCTGCGCCGCTTCTTTACCGGCCTGGTGCAGTTTCTCGAGGCAGGCATCCTGCTTGACAGCCTGTTGCCAGGGGCCAAGTGGATCATGAACAAGGATGGCGGGCACCTGCCGATGCTCGCCCTGTACCTGGATGCCCTGCGGCACCGCTCGGTCAATGGCGGCTACAAGGTCTCGACCTATGCCGAGCTGTCGTCGCGCCTCTACGTGTCACGCACCCATGTCATGCGCCTGGTGCGCGAAGGCGAGGCGAAAGGCTATTTCCGCTGCTGCGGTAATACGGTGGAAATGCGACCGATGTTCGCCGAACTGGTCAGGCACACCATGGCGATCAATTTCGCGGTCGCGCGGGTCAGTATGGAGCTGGGGTCGGATGTCAAGGAAAGCAAAGTGTTCAAGCCAGGCGCTGGATGTGCCGGTTAGCCAGGCGCAGCGTATCCGCCTGCTGCTGTGCGAGGGGGTGATCGCCGCGCAGATGCTGGTGCTGGTCAGTTGGCTGTTGATTCACGTGGTGCTGTACGAGCGGGCAACCAGTGTCGCCGCCTGGGGAACGTGGCTGTTATCGGCAGCACTGGCCCTGTTGCAGACCTATGCGCAGTCGGACCGGATCTGGCGTTTTTCCGGGCTGGCCTTCGTGCTGGTGGTGATGGTCGGGTTCAAGCTGCTGTTTACCGAATACCCGCTGCTGCACCAGCGGTTTTCCTTGCCTTTGACGGTGCTCGCGGTGGTTGGTGCATCGCTGCTGATTCGCGGGTCGTGGGATTACCTGGTGATCGCGGTGCTGACCTGGGGGTTGATCCAGCCCTATGTGAATGGCGAAAGCGACGATCGGTATTTCCTCGGCCTGTTCGTGGTGTTTTCCATCAGCCTGGGCTGGATCAACGGCCGCACCTACATCCGTGCGCTGGAAAACACCCTGGACATCGAGCGGTACTACCGAAACCTGTCGGAGACCGACCACCTCACCGCGCTGTACAACCGCCGGGCGCTGATGGAGCGCCTGGAAACCTTCGTCGCGACCAGGGCAGGCGGCTTCTTCATGATGATCGATGTCGATGACTTCAAGAGTATCAATGACCGCTTCGGCCATGGTATCGGCGATGAAGTCCTGCGGGTGCTGGCCGAGTGCCTGAAGGCAATGGCCGTGGGCCATTGCGTTGGACGGCTGGGCGGCGAGGAGTTCGGCGTCATCCTCGACACCTGCGATGCGCGCAAGGCGTGCGCCCTGGCGCAGCAGATGCTGGACGCGGTGCGCGGGTGTCGCAAGGCACCGGTGCCCTTCACCTTCAGCGCCGGGCTGGCGCCCTTCGCCCCGGGCCAGGATATTTCCGAGATTCTCATCCATGCCGATCGCAACCTGTACAAGGCCAAGCGCACCGGCAAGGACCGGGTGCATCCGGGCACCCAGGACAGCCATGCCCGTCAGTAAATGGAGTCAGCCATGTTCAACCGTCGTTGCACGCAGGCCTTGAGGGCTTGCCAGCAGGAGTTGCAAGCACTTCAAGGATCGTTCGCCTGTCTTGAGCAGGGATTGGCCAGTGTCGCTCTGGACGAGCGCGGGCAGATCAGCGCCGTCAGCCAGACCTTTGCCGATGCCCTGGGGCACCCCTCGGCGCAGTTGCTGGGCATGAAGCCTGGCGAGTTGCTGGAACCTGGCACCGAGGGCGCGGTCAAGCCGCAGACCCTCACCCAGTGGCGCTGCCGCGGCGCCCAGGGACGCTCGGTGATGCTGGGCCTGTATTGGCTGTGCGATGGCAACGGCTGCTGCCGCGGCTACGGTACGGCATGGCCGGTGCCGAGTCGCCGGGAGCGTGATGAGCTGGAAATGTTCCATGCGCTGGACCGCTCCACGGCAATCATCCAGTTCAATCTCGAAGGCGTAGTGATGGATGCCAACGAGCCCTTCCTGCAGGCCATGGGCTACGGCCTGACGGCAATCCTGGGCAAGCACCATCGGATGTTTTGCCGCGCCGAGGATGCCGCCTCGCTGGAGTACACCGAGTTCTGGCGGGCGCTCAAGCGTGGCGAGTTCATCGCCGGACGTTTCCAGCGCGTGGACAGCCGTGGCCAGCCCGTCTGGCTGGAGGCCACCTACAACCCGATCAAGGACGCCGCTGGCAAGGTCTACAAGGTGGCCAAGTTCGCCAACCTGGTGACGGCGCAGGTAGAAAAGGCCGACCTGGTGAAGCAGGCCGCCGGCCTGGCTTTCGATGTCGCCCAGGTTACCGACCAGTGCGCCCGTCGCGGCATGGACGTGGTGGGCGAGGCGGCCACGGCGATGCGCGACATCGCCGGGCAGATGCAGGCGCTGACCGACAGCATGGAAGCCTTGGAAAACCAGTCGCGCCTGATCGGTTCGATCGTCGAAACCATCGGTGCGATCGCCACCCAGACCAACCTGCTGGCCCTCAACGCGGCGATCGAGGCGGCCCGCGCAGGCGGGCAGGGCAGGGGCTTCGCGGTGGTAGCCGATGAAGTGCGCCGGCTGGCGGCACGCACAACCGAGGCGACCGCGGAGATCTTCGAGGTGGTCAAGCAGAACCGCGCCCTGACCGATGCCGCGACCCGCGGCATTGAATCCAGCCGCGCCCATACCGGCCAGGTCGAGGCGCTGGCCGAACAGGCCGGCAGCACCATGCTGGAGATCCAGCAGGGCGCGCGCCAGGTGGTCGAGGGTATCGGGCGGGTGGTACACGACCTGGGGTGAGCCCGGGTCATGTCCATTTCTGGGGAGAACGTGGCGCCGGCTGTCGGCCTGTTAGCCTGACCTGACTTCAACAGCGATCCGCAAGTGGAGGCAACATGGCTGATTTGGCAGTGCGGGTGGCAGGCGCCCCCGTGATCACCGACAAGACCACGGTTCGGGTGCAGCTCGGCATGAAAGCGCCGGACAAGGAGGCCTCCGCCGCCGAGGCCAAGGCGCCAAACGATGCCATGGGCAGCCTGCTGGCGGTGGAGCAGGGCAAGGAAAACCAGCAGGACCTCATGCGGCGTACCCGCGAAATGATCCAGGAAGCGCAGAAGCGCCTGCAGCAGGAGCAGCAGAAACTCGAGCGCCTGGCTGCCGAGGCGGCGCAGGATCCCGCGGCCCAGGCTGCGCTCTCGGCCCAGCGCACCAGCGTCTCGGCAGCCAATGCGCAGTTGCTCGCCCTGCACGCGCAGTTGATCCAGCTGATGAGCCAGTCCTCGGGGGTTTCGCTGGGTCGGGTCGATACCACCGCCTGAGCCTGGCGTTCAGTCCAGGCGCAGTTCGTCGATCACCAGGTGCATCGCCCGGGACACTTCACGCTGGTTCGAGTAGTACAGGTGAAACCCGGGAAACTCCCGCCACCATTCCTGCAACACGGGCGCCAGCCGGCCGCCATCGAGGTGCGGCCGGGCCATGTCCTCGGGCACATAGGCCAGGCCATGGCCGTCCAGTGCGGCATTCAGCACCTGGTAGATGCCGTTGAACACCAGGCGACCGTTGACCCGTACATTCATCTCCCGCTCGCCGCGCTTCAGTTCCCAGGCATACAGGTTGCCCAGGGTCGGCAAGCGCAGGTTGATGCAGTCGTGGTTCATCAGTTCGTCCGGGCTCAGGGCCAGCCCGCGCTCGGCCAGGTAGTGCGGCGAGGCGACGATGGCCAGGCGAATGTCCGGACCGATCCTCACTGCCTGGATATCCCTGGCCAGGCTGTCGCCCAGGCGCACGCCGAAGTCATAGCGGCCCTGGACGATATCGGTAAAGGCGTAGTCGGAGTGCATTTCCACCTGCAGGCGTGGATAGCGGCGCAGCAGCGGTGCCAGTTTCGGCCAGAGCAGGCTGTCGATCGCGTGGTCGCTGGCGGTGAAGCGCAGGACGCCACCGGGGCTGTCGCCCAGCTCGCTGACCGCACGCAGCTCCTCGGCGATGCTCGCCAGGCGCGGGCCGACGGCCTCCAGCAGGCGCTCGCCGGCTTCGGTCAGGGACACGCTGCGGGTGGTGCGGGTGAGCAGGCGGATGTCCAGGCGTTTTTCCATCTCGCGGATGGTGTAGCTGAGCATCGACTGCGACATGCCCAGTTGCGCTGCCGCGCGGGTGAAATTGCGCTCGCGGGCCACGGCCAGCAGGGCCAGCAATTCGCTGTAGCGTTCGCGGGGCATCAGTCCGGCTCCAGGCGTAGGGCGGCGATCAGCAGGCTCATGGCACCGGAGGGCTGGCGCCGGCTCGGGTAGTACAGGTGCAGGCCGGGCCAGGTCGGGCACCAGTCTTCCAGCAGTCGCAGCAGATGACCGGAGCGCAGCCAGGGATCGGCCATTTCTTCCGGGACATAGGCCAGGCCAAGGCCGGCGACGGCCGCCTCGACGCAGTCGGTGGCGCGGTTGAAGGTGAGCTGGCCATCGACCCGTACCGACAGCGGCTTGCCGTCGCGCTCGAATTCCCAGGCCCACAGGTTGCCATGGGTGGACAGTCGGATATTGATGCAGTTGTGCCGGCTCAGGTCCCGCGGATGCTCGAGGGCGGGGTGACGGGCAAGGTAGGCCTTGGTTGCGACCAGGGCGAAGCGCAGGTCGGGGGCGATGCGCACGGCGATCATGTCCTGGGCCAGCGACTCGCCCAGGCGCACGCCAGCGTCGAAGCGCCCGGCGGCAATGTCCACCAGGGCGTTGTCCACCGAGATCTCCACCTTGATTCCCGGGTACTGGGGCAGGAAGCGCTTGAGCTTGGCCATCAGCACCGTTTGCACGGCGTGATCCGAGGCGGTGATGCGGATTGAACCGGTCGGAGTATCGCGCAGCTCATCAAGGGCGCGCAGCTCGGCGTCGATCTGCGCCATCTGCGGCGCGACCTGCTGCAGCAGGCGCTCGCCGGCTTCGGTCGGCACCACGCTGCGCGAATTGCGCGACAGCAGGCGCACGCCCAGGCGCGCCTCGAGGTTGCGTATGCCATGGCTGACGGCAGTCTGCGACAGGCCCAGGCGTGCGGCGGCCTTGGTGAAACTGCGTTCTTCGGCCACGGCGAAGAACAACGGCAGGCCGGCGAAGGCATCGCGCAGATGGCGGTGCTCCATCCTGCTCAGCGCCCGCGACGCCGCGACACTACGGCCTCGATATTCTTGCGGCCGATCAGCTTCGGCTGCTCCGGTTCGCCCAGCCACTTGTACATCACCAGGCAATCGACCAGGCCCAGGCGCGCATGGCGGTAGGCCTTGGGCAGGCGCCCCACGGTGTCGAAGCCGAGTTTGGTCCAGAGCGCGACGGCGGCTTCGTTGCTCGCCACCACCGAATTGAACTGCAGGGCAAGAAAGCCCGAGGCACGGGCCAGTTGCTGGGAGTGTTCGCACATCTGACGCGCCACACCGCGGCCGCGGGCGGCCTCGCTGACCATGTAGCCGCAGTTGCCGACATGGCTGCCGGGGCCGGCCGCGTTGGCCTTGAGGTAATAGGCACCGAGCAGTTCGCCGTGTTCTTCGGCAACCAGGGTGTGCAGGGGCAGTTCCAGCCAGAGATGGCGCGCCTGCTCCAGGGTCATGGCCGGATCGTAGGCGTAGGTTTCCCGGGCCGCGACGATGGCCTGGAAGGTGGGCCAGAAACGGTCGAAATCGGCGGCGGTCATCGGGCGGATCTGCAGCATGCGGGGGCCTTGGCTGGGGGAAGGGGAAGTCGGCATTCTAGGGGATTCGACGCTGCGCCGTCGAAAGCACGACGCGTACCCTGTGGGAGCGGGTTCACCCGCGATTGC